>NZ_CP114904.1:5603333-5977500 GCF_027497215.1 Micromonospora sp. WMMD812
CCCGCTGGTGGACGAGGGGGAACCGGTCCGGGTGACCCCGTCGGCGATGGAGAGCGCGCTGCGGTGCAGCCTGCGCTGGCTGCTGGAGCGGCACGGTGGCAGCGCTCCGGCCAGCACCGCGCAGGGAGTGGGCAACCTGGTGCACGCCGCCGCGATGCTGGCCGAGGACGCCAGCGCCGACCGGGGTGCGCTGCTCGACTACGTGGCGGCCCGGTTCGACGCGATCGAGCTGGCCGCCCGCTGGATGGCCGGCCCGGAGCGGTCCCGTGCCGAGGCGATGGTCGACAAGCTGCTGCGCTGGCTGGCCAGCAACCCGCGCCGGCTGCTCGCCATCGAGCACGAGTTCGCCGTCCGGCTGGACGACCCGCACCGGCCGGTCGAGTTGACCGGTCGGGTGGACCGGCTGGAGGTCGACGCGGACGGGCGGCTCGTGGTGGTCGACCTGAAGACCGGCAAGTCCACCGCCGTGACCGGCAGCGATCTGGCGGAGCATCCGCAGTTGGGCGCCTACCAGGCGGCCGTCGAGGCGGGGGCGTTCGAGGAGTTCGGCGACGAGTCCGGGGGCGCGGCGCTGGTGCAGCTCGGCACGACGGCCAAGGACGCGAAGGAGCAGAGCCAACCACCGGCCGGCGAGGGGCCGGAGGCCGGCTGGGCGACCGCCCTGGTCCGGCGTACCGCCGATACGATGGCCGCCGCGACGTTCGCCGCGGTCGCGAACTCGAAGTGCCGGGTCTGCCCGGTGCGGACCAGCTGCCCGGTCTCCGGGCAGGGCCGCCAGGTCGTCGAGCCGCCGGCCGTCCGCCGTCCAGACCAGCCCTAGGACCAGGACCGTGAGCGCGAGGAGTGAGCTTGCGAGCCCCGCAGTCGCGAACTGAGACGTCGCGGTGACCCAACCCACCCTGTTCGGCGGTGCGGCCCCGGCACCCCGGGTGGCCGACGCCGGCCCCCGGTACACGCCGGTCGAGCTGGCCCGCCTGCTCCGGCTGCCGGCACCCACCCGGGAGCAGGCCGCGATCATCGCCGCGCCCGTGGAGCCGCTGCTGGTGGTCGCGGGCGCCGGCTCCGGCAAGACCGAGACGATGGCCGCGCGGGTGGTCTGGCTGGTGGCCAACTCGTACGTGCGCCCCGAGCACGTGCTGGGACTCACCTTCACCCGCAAGGCCGCCGGCGAGCTGGCGCACCGGGTGCGCACCCGGCTGGACCAGCTGATCCGCCGGCTCGGGCGGCGCGACCGGGATCCGCTGGACGACCCGCTCGCCGGCGAGCCGACGATCGCGACCTACCACTCGTACGCGGGGCGGATCGTCACCGAGCACGGGCTGCGCGCGGGCTACGAGCCCTCCACCCGGCTGCTCACCGAGGCGTCCCGCTGGCAGTTGGTCGACCTGCTGGTCCGCAACTACGACGGTGACATGTCCGACGTGGAGCGGATGCCGAGCACGATCACCGACGCGGTGCTGGCCCTCGCCGGCGAGCTGGACGAGCACCTGGTCGACCCGGACGACCTGGCGGCCTGGACCGGCCGGTTCTTCGCCGCGGTGCAGGCCCACCCGGGGCGGGTGTACGCCGACGTGCGGAAGGCGCTCGCCCTCCAGCAGACCCGGCTGCGACTGCTGCCGCTGGTGCGGGCGTACGCCCGGCGCAAGGAGGACTTCGAGGCGATGGACTTCGCCGACCAACTGGCCCGGGCGGCCCGGGTGGCCCGGGACCACCCGGGGGTCGGCGCGATCGAGCGGGACCGCTACCGGGTGGTGCTGCTCGACGAGTACCAGGACACCAGCCACGCCCAGGTGGTGCTGCTCACCGCGCTCTTCGGCAACGGGCACCCGGTGACCGCGGTGGGCGACCCGTGCCAGTCCATCTACGGGTGGCGCGGCGCGTCGGCCGGCACGCTGGACCGGTTCCCCACCGAGTTCGCCCGCCCCGACGGGACGCCGGCGCCCGCGCTCGGCCTCACCACCAGCTGGCGCAACCGTCCGGAGATCCTCCGGGTGGCGAACGCGCTCGCCACCCCGTTGCGCGCCGCCGGGGCGCGGGTGCCCGAGCTGCGCGCCGCGCTCAGCGTCCGCGATCCGATCCCGCACCGCAGCCCCGGCGGCGCGGCCGGCGGGACCGTACACTGCGCGCTGCTCGAGACGTACGCCGACGAGGCGTCCTGGATCGCCGACAGCGTGCTCGCCGCCTGGCGGGGTGCCGCCCGGATGCCGGACGCGCTGCCCGAGCACATCCCGGTGGCGCAGCGGCCGACCACCGCGGTGCTGGTCCGGGTACGCAGCCAGATCCCCGCGATCGAGTCGGCGCTGCGCGAGCGCGGCCTGCCCGTCGACGTGGTCGGGCTCGGCGGCCTGCTGGACACCCCGGAGGTGCGCGACGTCGTCTGCACCCTGCGCGTGCTGGCCGATCCGACCGACGGCGCGGCGCTGCTGCGGCTGCTCACCGGGGCGCGCTGGCGGATCGGGCCGCGCGACCTGGTGGCGCTGCACCGCAGGGCCCGGGCGATCGCCAGCGGCCGGCGGCAACTCGCCGGCGACGGCACCCCGGAGATCGTCCCGGACCAGCTCGACGAGGCGACCCTGGTCGAGGCGCTGGCCGACCTCGGCCCGGCGCAGGCGTACTCGGCCGAGGGGTATCTCCGGCTGCGCGCGTACGGCCGGGAGCTGGCCCTGCTCCGCTACCGGCTGGACCAGTCCCTGCCGGACCTGATCGCGGACATCGAGCGGACCATCGGTCTGGACGTGGAGGTCGCGGTCCGAGCCGGCCGGGACGGCGCCGGCGACGCCGGCCTCGCCCGCGGCCACCTGGACGCGCTGGGCGACGTCGCCGCCCGGTTCACCGGCGAGACCCCGGGCGCCACGCTCTCGGCGTTCCTGGCCTTCCTCGCCGCCGCCGAGGACGAGGAGCGCGGCCTCACCCCGGGCGAGGTCGAGGTGGTCGAGGGCGCGGTGCAGATCCTGACCGCCCACGCGGCGAAGGGGCTGGAGTGGGACGTCGTGGCTGCCGCCGGTCTCGGCCGTGGCGTCTGGCCCGGCCCGGTCCGCAACTCTGACCACTGGCTGGGCGGGTTGGGGGTGCTGCCGTTCCCGCTGCGCGGCGACGCCGACGGGCTGCCCCGGTTCGACCTGGCCGAGGTGGCCGACCAGCGCGGGGTGGCCCGGGCGCTGGCCGACTTCACCGACGACTGGCGGGCGCACGACGAGCGGGAGGAGCGGCGGCTGGCGTACGTCGCGGTGACCCGGCCCCGCCGCCTGCTGCTCTGCTCCGGCTACTGGTGGGGGGAGGGGACCAAGCGTCCCCGCGGCCCGTCGGTCTTCCTCCGGGAGGTGTACGACGCGTGCCTGGACGGCGGGCCCGGGCACCTCGTCGACGCCTGGGCGCCCGAGCCGGCGCCGGACGCGGTGAACCCGACCACCGAGGTGGTGCTCCGGGCGGAGTGGCCGGCGGATCCGCTCGGGGCGCGCCGTCCGGCGTTGGCCGAGGCCGCCGCGATGGTCCGTCGCTGCCTGACCGACGGCCCGGAACCGGCCGACGCCGAGCCGAACGACGCCGTGGCGGCCGACGCCACAGGGACCGACGCCGTGCCGGCCGACGCCACACCGGTCGACGCCGCGGGCGACGAGCCGGGCTCGGCCGGCGCCGTGGACGAGGGCGGGCCCGACCCGGTGGCGGACGATCCGGAGGTGGCGCGCTGGCGGCGGGAGGCCGACCTGCTGCTCGCGGAGCGGGCCGAGCTGACCCGGGCGTCCGGCACGGTCGAGGTGGCGCTCCCCGGGCACCTGACCGTCACCCAGCTCGTCTCGCTGCGCCGTGACCCGGCGGCGCTGGCCCGCGTACTGCGCCGTCCGATGCCCAGCGAACCCAGTCCGCACGCCCGGCGCGGCACCGCCTTCCACACCTGGCTGGAACAGCGGTTCGGGGCGGACCGGCTGCTCGACCTGGACGAGCTGCCCGGCGCGGCCGACGCGGACGCCGCGCCCGACGAGACGCTCGCCGAGCTCCAGGAGCGCTTCCTGGCCAGCGAGTGGGCCGACCGGGTGCCGGTGGAGGTGGAGGTGCCGTTCGCCACGGTGATCGCCGGGGTGGTGGTCCGTGGCCGGATGGACGCCGTCTTCGCCCGGCCGGGTGGACGGTTCGACGTGGTCGACTGGAAGACCGGCGGGCAGCCCACCGGGGCCGCGGCGGAGGCGGCCGCGGTGCAGCTGGCGGTCTACCGGCTGGCCTGGGCGGAGCTGGCCGGGGTGCCGGTCGAGCGGGTGGGCGCGGCGTTCCACTACGTCCGTCACGGCGTCACCGTCCGTCCGGCGGACCTGCTCGACGTGGCGGGGCTCACCGCGCTGGTCGCCGCCGTGCCGGAAAGCGGGCGGGACGGCGTCCGTCCGTGATATGTTGATCCTGTTGCAGTTTTGGTTCCCAGAGACTCTGTGTGCGCCTGGCGGATTGTGGCCCCAGGCGCTCTTTGTTGTGTCCGGAGTTCTCCGGGCGGGGCGACCAGAAGCGACAGGCGAGTCGCGCGTTCAGCGCGGCGCGCTCATCTTCGGGCCCGCAACAGGTGCGGGTCCGGCGTTCCGTCAAGGAGACGAGACACATGGCAATTGGCACCGTCAAGTGGTTCAACGCTGACAAGGGCTTCGGCTTCATCACCCCGGACGGCGGCGGCGCCGACGTCTTCGCCCACTTCTCGGCGATCCAGACCTCCGGCTACCGGAGCCTGGACGAGAACCAGCGGGTCGAGTTCGAGGTGACCCAGGGCCAGAAGGGCCCGCAGGCGGAGAACATCCGTCCGCTCTGATTCTCAGTAACACCCGCACCATCCACCGCGCCCGTCCGGGCCTGGTGACGGTGGCCGGCCCGCCGCAGCACGCGGCGGGCCGGTCCCCGTACCCCCTTCGGTTCGTGCTTGTGACCACCCGCGGCTGTGCCGCGCCGGTGGCAGCGCCGTTCGGCGCCTTCCTCGACACGTGCCGCCTCGAGGAAGGTCCGTCGTGACCACTGTTCTTCCGTCGTTCGCTGATACCGGCCTGGCGCCGGCCCTGCTCGCCGCGCTGTCGGCGCAGGGCATCACCGAACCGTTCCCGATCCAGTCCGCCACCCTGCCCGACTCGCTCGCCGGCCGGGACGTGCTGGGCCGGGGCCGCACCGGCTCCGGCAAGACCCTCGCCTTCGGGCTTCCGCTGCTCTCCCGCACCGCCGGCCGCCGGGCCCGCCCGGGCCGTCCCCTGGCGCTGGTCCTGGTGCCGACCCGGGAGCTGGCCCAGCAGGTCACCACCGCGCTGGCCCCGTACGCCCGCGCTGTCGGGCTGCGCTGCGCCACCGTCGTGGGCGGGCTGTCGTTGCAGCGCCAGGCGGACGCCCTGCGCGCCGGCGCCGAGGTGGTCGTGGCCACCCCCGGCCGGCTGCACGACCTGATCAACCGCGGTGACGCCCGGCTCGACCAGGTCGAGATCACCGTCCTGGACGAGGCCGACCAGATGGCCGACATGGGCTTCCTGCCGCAGGTCACCAAGCTGCTGGAGCAGGTCGCGCCGCAGGGGCAGCGGATGCTCTTCTCGGCCACTCTGGACGGCGGCGTGGACCGGTTGGTCCGCCGCTTCCTGAGCAGCCCGGTCACCCACTCGGTCGACCCGGGCACCGCCACGGTCTCCGCGATGACCCACCACGTGCTGCACGTCGAGGCGGCGGACAAGCCGGCCGCACTGACCCGGATCGCTGCCCGCGAGGGCCGCACCATCCTCTTCATGGGCACCAAGCACCGCGCCGACCGGCTCGCTCGCCAGCTGCTCGCCAAGGGGGTACGCGCGGCCGCGCTGCACGGCGGCAAGTCGCAGCCGCAGCGCACCCGGATCCTGGAGCAGTTCCGCACCGGCCAGGTGACCGCCCTCGTCGCCACGGACGTGGCGGCCCGGGGCATCCACGTGGACGGCCTGGACCTGGTGGTCAACGTGGACCCGCCGACCGAGGCGAAGGACTACCTGCACCGGGGTGGCCGCACGGCCCGGGCGGGGGAGTCCGGCACGGTGGTGACCCTGGTCCTGCCGGAGCAGCGCCGCGACGTGTCCCGGCTGATGGCCACGGCCGGCATCCGCCCGGAGTCCGTCCAGGTGCGCTCCGACGACGCCGCACTGGTGCGGGTGACCGGCGCGCGGGAGCCCTCCGGTGTGCCGGTGACCATCGCCCCGCCGCCGGCGCCTGCGGCGAAGCGCGCCCCGGGCGGTCGGGGTGCGACCGCCGCGACCGCCGACGGCACCTCGACCGCGGGTCGTCCGGCGCATCGGGCCTCGGGCCGGTCCCGCCGGCCCCGCCGACCGCGCTCGGCCTGACGCCCCGTTTCGCCCGAGCGCCGTCCCACGTCGGCACCTGAGTCGGTAATCAGCAGCTGCCGCGTCGGCTGGGCGACTGTCCGGGCGTACGACCTGGTCGAAGCTGCCCTCGGGGGATGACGCCGGGCGGGGGGCCCGGCGCGAGAGGGGTGACCATGGTGGGCGACGCGGGCTCCGGCGGCACCGTGCGGGAGCTGCTCCTGGTGGTCGCGGTCGCGGTCGCCGGGCTGTTGCTCGCCATGGTCGCGGCCTTCGCACCCTGGCCCGCCACGCCGGCCGGATCCGCTCCGGCCAGCCTGGTGGAGCTGCACGGTCCGGGTGACCCGGGCGACACCCCGGAGGTCACGCCGGCCGGCTGACCGGCTCGGGTGGACCCTCACCCGGCGCGATGGCGGCGGGTGGCCGGGGCCAGTGCACGGCGTGGTCGGGCCGGCGGGGCACCGGCCCGACCACGTCCCGCGGCGCGGCAGGTGCCGCGGGGCGCGTGCCCGGGCGTGGGCTGCGAGCGGGCGCCCTCGCGGGTGGCGGCCCCGGTGACGGTGGCTCCGCGAAGGTCGCCGGTGGCGGGGGTGCCGACGCGCTAGGGTCGATCCCGTGGCGGCGCGGAGATCGAGAATTCCAGCGACGAAGTATCCGGTCGAGCGGTTCACCCTCGACAACGGCCTGCGGGTGGTCCTCACCCCGGACCGCAGCGCCCCGGTCATCGGGGTCGCCGTGGTCTACGACGTCGGCATCCGGTCCGAGCCGGAGGGGCGCACCGGCTTCGCCCACCTCTTCGAGCACCTGATGTTCCAGGGGTCGGAGAACCTGGAGAAGCTGGCCCACTTCCGGCACGTGCAGGGCGCCGGTGGCACCTTCAACGGCTCCACCCACCTCGACTACACCGACTACTTCGAGACCCTGCCGAGCAACGCGCTGGAACGGGCGCTCTTCCTGGAGGCCGACCGGATGCGCGGCCCCCGGCTGACCGAGGAGAACCTGCGCAACCAGGTCGACGTGGTCAAGGAGGAGATCCGGGTCAACGTGCTCAACCGGCCGTACGGCGGGTTCCCCTGGCTGACCCTGCCGCCGGTCATGTTCGACACCTTCCCGAACGCGCACGACGGCTACGGCTCCTTCGACGACCTGGAGTCGGCGACCGTCGCCGACGCGGCCGACTTCTTCCGCCGCTACTACGCCAGCGGCAACGCGGTGCTGGCGGTGAGCGGCGACATCGACGTTGCCGAGGCGACCGAGCTGATCGGCCGGCACTTCGGGGACGTGCCGGCCCGCCCGGCGCCGGGGCGCCCCGACTTCACCGAGCCGGACCTCGCCGCCGAGCGGCGCACCTCGTACACCGACAAGCTGGCGCCGCTGCCGGCGGTGGCCAGCGCCTGGCGCGTCCCGGATCCGGTCACCGACTTCGCCGGCTACCTGCCGTACGTGGTGCTGGCCGAGGTGCTCACCGACGGCGACGCGTCCCGGCTGGTCGAACGGCTGGTGCAGCGCGACCGCACGGTGACCAGCCTGGGCGGTTACCTGGGCTTCATGGGTGACCCGTTCGACGTCCGCGACCCGACGGCGCTGCTGCTCCAGGCGCACCTGCCGCCGGGCGGCGACGTCGACAAGGTGCTGCGCACCGTCGACGAGGAGCTGGACCGGCTGGCCACCGACGGTCTGACCGAGGGCGAGCTGGCCCGCACCCAGGCCAGGATGGCCACCCACCTGCTGCGGGACACCGACGCGGTGCTCGGTCGGGCGCTGCGGATGGCGGTGCTGGAGCAGCAGCGGGGCGAACCGGGCCTGCTCAACGACCTGCCCCGGCTGGTCGGCGAGGTCACCGAGGAGCAGGTGTGCGCCGCCGCCGCCACCCTGCGGCCGGAGCGCCGCGCGTCCATCGAGGTCATCGCAGGCGGTGGCCGGTGAGCGCGAAAAGTGAGCCGGGTTTGCGAGCCCCGCAGTCGCGAACGAAGGAGTGCCAGTGACGGCAACCGTCCCGTCCGGGCCGCGGGCCCTCCCACCGCTCGGCCCGACCCGTCGGCTGAAGGTGTCGAAGGAGGCCGAGCGGACGTTGGCCAACGGCCTCACCGTGATCGCCGTACGCCGCCCGGCCGTGCCGCTGGTCGAGCTGCGGCTCTGGGTGCCGTTCGGGCGGACGAACCTGGCCCGCGGCGCGATGCTCTCGCAGACCCTGCTCTCCGGCACGCCCACGATGACCAGCGTGCAGATCGCCGCCGAGCTGCAGAAGGTCGGCGGCGGTCTCTCCGCCGGCGTCGACCCGGACCGGCTGATGCTCTCCGGCACCAGTCTGGTCACCGGGCTGGACCGGATGCTGGAGATCCTCGCCGAGGTGCTGACCGGGGCCACGTACCCGAACAACGAGGTCGCCACCGAGCGGGACCGGCTGGTCGACCGGATCCAGGTGGCGCAGAGCCAGCCGGCGCACCTGGCCCGGGTGGCCCTGTTGAAGCGGATCTACGGCCGGCACCCGTACGCGGTGCAGACCCCGGAACCGGACGAGGTCCGGGCGGTACGGCCCGCCGCGCTGCGCCACCTGCACGACGAGCGGGTGCACCCGGCCCGTTCGGTGCTCGTGCTGGTCGGCGACGTGCAGCCGGAGCGGGCGCTGGACGCGGCCGAGAAGGCCCTCGACGGCTGGACCGGCGGCGGCCGGATCGTCGAGTTGCCGCCGGCCCCGGCGCTGGAGCCCGGGCCGCTGCTGCTGGTCGACCGGCCGGGGTCGGTGCAGTCGTCGCTGCGGGTCGCGCTGCCCGCGGTGCCCCGCACCCACCCGGACCACGCACCGCTGCAACTCGCCAACCTGATCTTCGGTGGCTACTTCTCCTCCCGCTGGGTGGAGAACATCCGCGAGGACAAGGGCTACACGTACGGCCCGCACTCGCTGGTCGAGCACTCGGTGGCCGGGTCCGTGCTGGTCGCCGCCGCCGAGGTGGCCACCGAGGTGACCGGCCCGGCGCTGCTGGAGACGACGTACGAGCTGGGCCGGCTGGCCTCGCTGCCGCCGAAGGAGGAGGAGCTGGAGCAGGCTCGCCAGTACGCGCTCGGCACGCTTCAGCTCGGCATGTCCACCCAGGCCGGCCTGGCCGCGCTGACCAGCGCGTACGCCGGAAACGGGCTGCGGTTGGACTTCCTGGCCGAACACGCGGCCCGGCTGGCGAAGGCCACCGTGGCGGACGTCGCCGAAGCGGCCGCCCGCTACCTCGCCCCGGCGCGGTCGGCCGTCGTGGTGCTCGGCGACGCCGAACGGATCGCCCCGTCCCTGTCCGCGCTGACCCCGGTCGAGACCGCATGAGCGAGAGAGCCCTCGGGCGCGGTGCGGCGGGGTCGCGGGCCGGCGCCGACCGGCGGAAGGCGGCGACGTGAGCGGAGAGGCCGCGCCGCCGCTGGCCCGCTCCACCCTGGACCGGGCCGCGCACCACCGCACCGATCCGGCCTGGCTGGCCGAGGCGTGGCTGCGGGCCCGGGTGCTGGTGCTGGACTCCACCGCGGAGGGCAGCACCCTGGTCCGCACCGACGCTACCCCGCCGCCGCTGGTGCTGCTCGGCCCGGACGACCTGCCGGCGGGCAGCGAGGCGGGGGCCATGTTCCTCGGTCTCGAGCCGGACGGCGGGCCGGTCTTCGCGGTGGACGTCCCGCTTCCGGCGCTGCCCGGCACCCGGGCGGTCGGCCTGCGCGAGATCGGCCACCTGCTCAGCGACCGGGACGCCGGGCTGTTCACCACCGCGCTGGCGCTGCTCAACTGGCACGTGCGGCACGGCTACTCCGCGGCGACCGGCGCGCCGACCCAGATGGACGAGGCCGGCTGGTCCCGGATCGACCGCAACGGCGAACGGGTCTGGCCGCGTACCGACCCCGCGATGATCGTGCTGGTGCACGACGGCGTGGCCGGGCCGGACGGGCGCTGCCTGCTCGGCAACAACGCCGCCTGGCCGGGCATACCGGGCGAGCGCCGGTTCTCCTGCCTCGCCGGCTACGTGGAGCCGGGGGAGTCGGCGGAGGCCGCCGTCCTGCGCGAGGTCCACGAGGAGGTCGGCGTCGGGGTCGAGACGATCACGTACGTGGGGAGCCAGGCGTGGCCGTTCCCCGGCTCGCTGATGCTGGGCTTCCTCGCCACCGCCGACCCGGAGACCCCGGTGCGGCTCGATCCCGCCGAGATCGCGTACGCCCGATGGTTCTCGCGCCAGGAGATCGGCGCGGCGCTGGCCGGGCGGACGGTGGACGTCGGCGGCGGGGCCCGGCTGGTGCTCCCGCCGGCGTCGTCGATCGCGCTGTTCCTGATCCACCGCTGGTTGGACGGCTGGGTGGACACGCCGCGCTGAGCCGCCTGCCCGGGGTGCGCTCCCGGAAGGCCTCCGTCCCGCCCGTCGTCCGACCCCGGACACGGTCCCGGCCCGTGACCGTCGTTGCCGCGGCGGTCACAGGCCGGGAACACGGGCCGTCGTGGTCGGTGGGCGAGGAACGCGGCGGGGGAGCCGGTCCGGCCACGACGGACGTCTTCAGGTGGCGGCGCGTTTCGGTGGACGCCACCGGCCGTGTTCGAGCTCGCTCAGCGGCAGCACCTTGACCCGCTGCCGGCCGGCGCGTACGGCACCCACCGTGGACAGAGCGCGGGCCAGCAGGAGCGCAGCGTCCCGGTCCTCGGCGTGCACGATCTGCCGGCGCGGCTCCGGGGAGGTCGTCTCGTCGCGCAGCCGGTGACCGCCGGCCCAGGCCGCGGCGATGTCTCCGTCGGCGACGGCGCGGATGTCGGTGCGAACGATCAGGAACCGCATGTGGGTCTCCGGATGAGCCGCGACTGATGGCCGGTGTGGAAGTTCCACGTCACTCTGCCGCCATGTTACGCCGCGTATTCGTCTCAGCAACTGAAACGCGACTATCGGTGTGGAGCCTCGTCCGATCATCGGATACCTGGTCAGTGGCCTGCCGGAGGGTGACATGCGACGGGGCCGCCGGCATCGTGCCGACGGCCCCGCCCCGCTCGCCGGGTCAGTCCAGATCGAACTGTCCCTCCTTCGCCCCCGCGATGAAGCCCAGCCAGCCGGCACGGTTGAACAGCAGCACCGGGCCGCTCGGGTCCTTGCTGTCCCGCAGCGCGACCACCCCCGGCCGGGTGCCGAGCGGTGCCACCTCCACGCAGTTGGAGGTCTGGCTGCGGGTGCTCTTACGCCACGGGGCGTCCGCCAGGTGCCGGGCGGAGACGGACGGCGTGTTGCGGGTTTCGTTCATGGTTCTGCTCCATTCGAACCGCTGCGATGGGACGAGTGGTGCCGCACGCCCGACGGAGGGTCCCCCGTGGATCACCGTTCCGTCAGCCGCCCCGGACGCCGGCGGCGTTGAACCGGCGCCGTTGCCGGTCCGTACGCCACTGTGGACGGGGCTGCCGTCTCGGTCAGCCGTCCCGTCGCCTCGATCAGCCAGGAGAGGGTGTCCGAGGCGGGAAGCGCCGCCGTGCATAGCCACTCGAACACCACTTTATAGCGATTTAGTGTTTTTGCCTCGGTCGACATGACGTCGGTGAACCCCCCTTCGATGGCGACCGTCTCCGGATCGAGCGGGTCGGCGAACCGATAGAGGGAGAACGCCGTCGGCGGGAGATACCAGTCGCCGATCGGAGTGTCGCGAGGCAGCACGTGCAGGGTGACGTTGGGGAGCAGGGCCAGCTCGCAGAGCTGCACCAACTGCTCGTGGAGCACCTCGGGCGGGCCGGCCCGGCTGCCGAGCGCCGCCTCCTCCAGCACCGCGGTGTAGCGGGGCGCGTCGGGCTCCCGGGTGAGCAGCGTCTGCCGGGCGAGCCGGGCCTGCACCTCGGTCTCCGGCTCCTCGGTGGGCTCCGGGTCGCCGGCCCGCTCGCCGACCTGACGCGCCGAGACGATCCGCACCCGGGCGTAGCCGGGGGTCTGCAACAGCCCCGGCACCAGCACCGGGTTGTACTCGGAGATCTCCGCGCAGCCCGCCTCCAGCTCGGCCCACCCGCGCTGCTGCTGGGTCATCACTGGAAAGTTCCTCAGCCAGCCGCGCATGTCACCGGCCTCCTCGGTGATGCCGAGGAGTTCGGCGCGCAGTGCCTCGTCGGCGCCGTAGAGGTCGAGCAGGTCCCGGACGTCCTGGGGGTCGGGCCGGCTGCGGCCATTCTCCAGTCGGGACAATTTGGACGCGGAGGCCCAACCGATCCGCTCGATGACCTGGTCCCCGGTGAGGCCCGCGGCCTCGCGCAGCCGGCGCAGCTCGGTGCCCAGCCTGCGGCGACGCAGGATCGGGCTGGGTGAGGCAGGAGGCACGGCGTCCTCTTTCCCGTCGACCGCCGCGGACGCGACGGTAACTGTATGAAATTCGCCCCCCACCGTCAGTATGGACGGCGCGACCGGCGTCGAAGGTTTCGGCGGGGGCGTGTCTTGCAGAAAAGAGGACCGTGGAAGCGTGCGGCGCCGCCCGACGGCAGGCCGCACGGGCCGCGCGGCCCCCGACCGCGTCCACCCCGGGCGCGCCACCGCCAGCCGGAGGATCCATGCGCACCGTCCTGCGCCGTCCCGACTTCCGCCTGCTCTTCGGCGGGCTGCTGGCCAGCATGACGGCGGAGTCGATCCTGCTGCTGGCGCTCGCCGTCTGGGTGAAGGACCTGACCGGGTCGAACGGACTGGCCGGCGGCACCATTTTCGCGATCATCGCGCCGATGACGCTGGCGCCGCTGGTCGGCTGGTTCGTCGACCGCTACCCGCGTCGACCGTTCTTCGTGGTGGCGAACCTGGCGACCGCGGCGCTGCTCACGCCGCTGATCGCGGTCCGGGACCGGAACGACGTGTGGATCATCTACCTGGTGGCCGCCCTGTACGGGCTCTCGTACCTCACCCTCAGCGCCGCGCTCAGCGGACTGATCCGTCAACTGGTGCCGGTCGAGTTGCTGGCCGAGGCGAACGGGGTGCTGCAGACCGTACGGCAGGGGTTGCGGCTGATCGGCCCACTGGCCGGCGCCGGGCTCTACGCCGCGATCGGTGGCGGGGCGCTGGCCGTGATCGGCATGGCCGGGTTCCTGGTCGCGGCGGCCGTGGTGGCCGCGCTGCGGACGGCGGAACCGTCGCCGCCCGGGGCAGGCCCGCGCTGGCCCGCGGAGCTGGGTGCCGGCCTGCGGCATCTGGCCGGCGAGCGCGCGCTGCGCCGGGCGTTGCTCGGCTACGGGCTCGGCTCGCTGGTGATGGGCTTCACCGAGTCACTGATCTTCGCGTACGTCGACCACGGGCTGCGCCGGGACGCCGCGTTCGTCGGCGTGCTGGTCACCGTGCAGGGCATCGGCGGGTTGGTCGGCGGGCTCTGCTCACCCGGCGTGGTGCGCCGGCTCGGCGAGGTGGGGACTCTCGCCGCCGGCATAGCCTTCTTCGGGCCGGCCGCGCTGGCGCTGGCGTACCCCGATCTCCGGCTGGGCGTCGCGGCGTTGCTGCTGGCCGGGGTCTCGCTACCGCTGACCATGGTCGGGCTGAACACGCTCATCCAGCGGCGTACCCCGCCCCGCCTGCTCGGGCGGGTCACCGCCGCCGCGGAGGCGGTGGTCAGCGGCCCGCAGGCGGTCTCGATCGGCACCGGCGCGCTGCTGGTCGGCATCCTCGACTACCGGCTGCTGTTCGTGCTGACCGGTCTGGTCACCCTCCTCGCCGGCGGTTACCTGTGGCACGCCCGGCACCTCACCCCGCCGGGCCGCCCCGCCACCCCGGGCGTCCCGCGCCCCCGTCGCCCCGTCGATCATGAAGTTGTCGGCACGACACGCCGTCGGCGGGGGCGATGACTCGCCCGGGTACGACGAAGGGTGGCCGTCCGCGGGGACGGCCACCCGGTCGGTGCTGCGCAGGTCAGGCGGCGATGCCGGCGAGGTGCTGCTTGACCTGGGTGATCGAGGGGTTGGTGAGCGCGCTGCCGTCCTCGAAGCGCAGCGTCGGCACCGTCTGGTTTCCGCCGTTGACGCTCATCACGAACTCGGCGGCCTCCGGGTTCTGCTCGATGTCGACCACCTCGTAGCCGATGCCCTCCCGGTCGAGCTGCGACTTCAGCCGGTGGCAGTAGCCGCACCACGAGGTCGAATACATCGTCAGCATGGTCAGATCCTCCAACTGCTCCACCCGGCGGCT
Organism: Micromonospora sp. WMMD812; assembly: GCF_027497215.1. Lineage (NCBI taxonomy): Bacteria > Bacillati > Actinomycetota > Actinomycetes > Micromonosporales > Micromonosporaceae > Micromonospora > Micromonospora sp. WMMD812. The sequence goes on from NZ_CP114904.1 coordinate 5,617,762, forward strand.
TGCCGATCAAGCCGAGGCTAACCGCTGCAACGTCCGGGGTGGCTGCGAGAATTCCTGGCTGTGGTGGTTCACTCAGCGTCCGAGCGGGTGCTCGCCGGGCTCGACCCCGAGCAACGCAGCGCGGTGACTGCGCCCGCCGGCCCGGTCTGCGTCCTGGCCGGCGCCGGCACCGGCAAGACGCGGGCCATCACCTCCCGCATCGCCCACCGCGTCCTCGGCGGGGAGGTCTCCGCCCGGCATGTGCTCGCGGTCACGTTCACCGCCCGGGCCGCCGCCGAGATGCGAAGCCGGCTCACCGTCCTCGGAGTGCCCGGTGTGCAGGCCCGCACCTTCCACGCGGCGGCGCTGCGCCAGGTGCGCTACTTCGCGCCCCGGCTGCTCGACGGCCGGGCCATGCCCGAGCTGCTCGACAGCAAGGTGCGGCTGGTGACGCTCGCCGCCGCCCGGGTCGGCCTGCGCACCGACCGGGCCGCCGCGCGGGACCTGGCCGGCGAGATCGAGTGGGCCAAGTCGTCGCTGGTCGAGCCAGGGGAGTACGTGGTGGCGGCGGCCAAGGCGCTGCGCGACACCCCGCACGAGCCGGCGAAGGTGGCCGAGGTCTTCGCGGCGTACGAGAAGATCAAGCGCGGCAACGGTGTGATCGACTTCGAGGACATGCTGCGTGCCGCGGTGTGGGGGATCGAGGAGCACGCCGACGTCGCCGAGCAGGTGCGCGCGCAGTACCGGCACTTCGTGGTCGACGAGTACCAGGACGTCAACCCGCTTCAGCAGCGGCTGCTGGAGGCGTGGCTCGGCGGCCGGGACGACCTGACCGTGGTCGGCGACGCCAGCCAGACGATCTACTCCTTCACCGGTGCCACCTCGTCGTACCTGGTCGACTTCCCGCGCCGGCACCGCGACGCGGTGGTGGTCCGGCTGGTCCGCGACTACCGGTCCACCCCGCAGGTCGTCGGGCTGGCCAATTCGGTGATCTCGCGGGCGCGGGGCACCGAGGCGCGGCTGCGGCTGGAGCTGCGCGGGCAGCGCCCGCCCGGCCCCGAGCCGGAGCTGCGGATCTTCACCGACGAGCCGGCCGAGGCGAACGCGGTGGCCGCGCGGGCGCGGGCGCTCGTCGACGCCGGCACCCCGGCCCGGGAGATCGCCGTGCTGTTCCGCACCAACGCCCAGTCCGAGGCGTACGAGAAGGCGCTGACCGAGGCCGAGGTGCCGTACGTGGTGCAGGGCGCGGAGCGGTTCTTCGAGCGGGCCGAGGTGCGCCAGGCGATGGTCGCGCTGCGCGCCGCCACCCGCTCGATCCCGGGGGAGACGCCGCTGCCGGCCGCCGTGGTCGAGGCGCTCGCGGCGGTCGGCTGGGCGCCGGACGCGCCGCCCGCCGGTGGCGCCGCGCGGGAACGCTGGGAGGCGCTCGCCGCGCTGGTGCAGCTCGCCGAGGAGTACGCGGCCACGCCCGAGGTGCTGCCGATCGGTGCGGCGGCGTCGGTGGAGCGCCCGGTGACCCTGGCCGGCTTCACCGACGAACTGCACCGCCGGGCCGCCCAGCAGCACGTGCCGACGGTGGAGGGGGTGACCCTGGCCTCGCTGCACTCGGCGAAGGGCCTGGAGTGGGATGCCGTCTTCCTGGTCGGGCTCTCCGAGGGCACCCTCCCCACCACGTACGCGAAGACCGTCGAGCAGGTCGAGGAGGAGCGCCGGCTGCTCTACGTCGGGGTCACCCGGGCCCGGGAGTGGCTGTGGCTGTCGTACGCCGCGGCGCGCTCGCCGGGCGGCCGCGCCCGGCGGCCGTCCCGGTTCCTGCCCCAGCTCGACCGGTCCGGCGGCGCCGAACGGGCTCGCGGCACGGGCTCCGCCGCCCGGCCGGAGCGCCGCCGCACGCAGATCGTCTCCTGCCGGATCTGCGGCGCGACGCTGCTCGCCGGCCCGGACCGCAAGCTCGGGCGCTGCGCGACCTGTCCGTCCGACATCGACGAGGAGCTCCACGAGCGGTTGCGCGACTGGCGCCAGCGGGTGGCCGGCGCGCAGAAGGTCCCCGCCTACGTCGTCTTCACCGACGCCACGCTGACCGCGCTCGCCGAGCGGCGGCCCGGGCGTGCGGAGGAGCTGATCGCCATCGCCGGCATCGGGCCACGCAAACTCGGCCTTTACGGCGAGTCTGTACTCGCCCTGGTAGCGGGCGCGACGGTCGACGACGCCTGCCCGGAGAAAACTTTCGAAATCTCGTCGTAAATTCGTTTGCCCTCGCCCCCGGGCGAGGAATAACCTCAGGACACACCTCGCGAGCGGCGTCATTCGCGCTGCTCAACGGGGTCAGGTCCAGTCGATTCGAGGAACGTGAGGGAGGTGGCACCAATGGAGATCTTCACCTATGAGCGTCCGGCGGCGCTGTCTGCCGTCTGCGCTCCGCTGTCGGCTGTCCGGGTGGCCCTTGCCGCCCCACGACCGTCGGTTCCGCAGGTGCACCAGGTCCAGGTTCAGGCCGAGCTGACCCTGACCGTCGCGCCGAACGGTGTCGATGGGACCAGTGGCTTCACGGGCATGGGCATCGGTGTCGCCAAGAAGCGCACGGATGTCCGCGGTGTTCCACCTCGAGGTAGACCGGTCTGATTCAGACCACCGGCTCACCTCGAGGCCGCGGAACCCGCACACCGGGATCCGCGGCCTCAGTTTTTTACCCCGCCGAAGTTGTCGGAAGTAGCGATCCACGAGATCGAAGTGAGAGAGAGGTGACCGGGTGATGAGTCTGGCGTTGGCCCCACTCGACGTGAGCGTTGAGCTGGAGGCGAACCTGCCCTGCCGGAAGTTCGACCCCGACCTGTGGTTCTCCGACTCGCCCGCCGAGCTCGAGCTGGCCAAGTCGCTCTGCGGGGACTGCCCGCTGCGCGTCGAGTGCCTCGCCGGTGCGGTGGAGCGGGCCGAGCCCTGGGGCGTCTGGGGTGGCGAGATCTTCGAGCGTGGCGCGGTCGTTCCGCGCAAGCGGCCCCGTGGCCGTCCGCGCAAGGAGGACGTCGCCCGCGACGCCGCTCTCCGGGTCGAGGCCGAGGCGCGACTGGCGGCCAGTGGGCTGTCCCAGGGGCGTAACGCGGTCCGGTTGGCGGCCTGACATGAACCCGATCCGTCCCACCTACGCCGGTGTCACGCCGGCAGCGAGTGAGAACACCATGCTGCACGTCCCGAACGGAGCCGTCGAAATGCAACTACTCCACGAAGCGTTGTCCCGGGCTCGAATGCGCCGGCCTCAGGCCGGTCGTACCACCACGAGCACTGAGGCAACCCGTTCCGCCCTGACCGTCGCGATGAAGGGCCGCAACCAGGCGGCGCGTGACCTGGGCCTTCTCTGAGACCCACCAACACGGAAGGGCGGGTGGCCGGTACGGCCACCCGCCCTTCGGCGTACTCACGACCCGCGGCGCCCGCCGTGGCCGGCCCCGGTCAGGCGACCGGCGCGAAACCGGGCAGCCAGCGCTCCAGGATGCGCCGGTACGGCGCCTTCGCCTCCAACTGGCAGAGCACCCCGATCGATCCGAGGGTGACCCGGTGGATGAGCAGGTACGACGGCGGCAGGTTGAGCTGCCGGCTCAGCTGGTACGCGGGAGACCGGGGGCTGGCCAGCCGAGTGGCCTCGGATCGCAGCCAGGCCCGGGTGAACCGGAACTCGTCGGCGGCCACCGGTTCCAGCATCGGCCGGATGTAGTCCAGGACCGCCTGGGCGTCGATCGGATCGGTCTGGGTGAGGAACCCCTCCTCGCGCAGCCCGTTCACCACTCCCTCCGCGTCGCCCCGCAGGGCGAGGCCGGCCAGCCGGCCGATCGGCTCGGGCGTGCCCTCCGGCATGCGCGCCACCGCGCCGAAGTCGATCACACCCAGCCGGCGGTCGGGCAGCAGCCGGAAGTTGCCCGGGTGCGGATCGGCGTGGAGCAGCCCGGCCCGGATCGGCGCGGAGAGGTGCAGGGTGGCCATCAGCCGCCCCGCCTCGTCCCGCTGTTCCTCGGTGCCCTCCCGGATGATGTCGGCCAGCGGCGTCCCCTCGACCCACTCGGTGATCAGCACCCGGGGCGCGGACGAGACGACGGCCGGGATGTAGATCTCCGGGTCGTCGGCGTACGCGGCCGCGAACGCGCGCTGTGACTCGGCCTCCAACTCGTAGTCGAGTTCCTCGGTGATTCGTTCCCGCAGCTCGACCAGGAGCGGCTTGACGTCCAGCCCGGGCTGGATCGCCCGGAACATCCCGCCCAGCCGGGAGAGCTGCTTGAGGTCGGCGAGCAGGGCGTCGCCGGCACCCGGATACTGGATCTTGACGGCCACGTCACGGTGGTGCGGCGCGCCCGACGGCCCGTAGCCCGGGTCGCGCCAGACCGCCCGGTGCACCTGGCCGATGCTCGCCGCGGCGGCGGGGGTGTCGTTGAACTCAACGAACCGGTCCCGCCAGTCGGGGCCGAGCTGCTCGGTCAGCACCTTGTGCACGCTGGCGACCGGCAGCGGCGGCGCGGCCTCCTGGAGCTTGGTCAGCGCCTGCCGGTAGGGCGCGGCGATCTCCTCCGGCAGCGCCGCCTCGAACACCGACAGCGCCTGACCGAACTTCATCGCGCCGCCCTTGAGCTGGCCGAGCACGCTGAAGAGCTGTTCCGCGGTGCGCTGCTGGATCTCTGCGGAGATCACGTCGGAGGCGAGCCCGGTGACGCGCTTTCCCATGCCGAGGACGGTCCGGCCGGCGAAGCCGAGCGGCAGTGCGGCGAGCTTGGCGGTCCGGGACACGGCCCGGCGCGGGATGTCGGTCACCCGGTCATTCTTACCGACGCGGCCGCTCCGCGGCTGCTGAGCGGCGCGGCGACCGTCGTTCGGTCCGGACTCCGGGGCGGAGACCGGGCACCAGGCGCACCGCGACGTGCCGGAAGGCCTCGATGGTGCCGCTGTCAGCGGTGGCGACGGGAGCATTCGCAGGAGGGGTGGGGCGGCCAGGTCCGGCGGCGGAGGCGGCCCGGCCCGTCGACCTCCACCGCCCCGCCGAGCGTCTCCGGGTGCCCGCCGTCGAGCTGCGTCAGCGCCTCCGCCGCCGCGAAGCCGGTCGCCGCGAGGAGGGTGGCGGTGGTGCCGGCCTGGGCCGGAACGTCGCCGGCCAGCTGGGCGGCGAGACGGGGCCAGTCCGGGTCGCGATCGGTGCGGTGCAGATCGACGCAGTTCAGGCAGGGACCGACCGGCGGTCGGACGAGCGGTCCGATCACCGGGACGCCCTCCCGGACCGTGATCAGCAGATGAGGCTGGCGGCGCTGGGCGTACCCGGCGGCGAGCAGGGCCGCCGGGCGGTCGTGGCCGAGCTGGACCACCAGGTCCGCCCGGCCGCGCCGGCCCGGGTGCCCGCCGGTGCCGGGCGCGGCCCGGATGATCGCCGTGCCGACCGCGGCGGCGAGCGAACGCCCGAGGTCGCTGGCGGGGATGCCGGTGCCGACCAGGTCGGCGGGCTGCACCGAGCCGGCGAGGTCCGGCGTGACCTGGCCCACGCCGGCCTGGGCGAGCGCCACGGCGACCGCCGCGCCGAGCCGGCCGGCGCCGGTCACCAGCACGCGCGCGGCGCGCCGGCGGCGGAGCACCTGGGCCGGGGTGGCCGGCAGCCGGGTGGCGGTGAGGGCGAGGGCCCCGGCCTCCGCGCCGAGCCGGGCCCGGGTCGGCCCGGCCAGCTCGCGTGGCAGCAGGGTGTGGCGGGGGACGAGCAGGCCCGCGGTGCGCAGCGCGTCGAGCAGCGTACGGGCCTCGTCGGCGCCGACGTCAGCGGCGGCGGGATGCGCCAGCACGCCGCGCTCGCTGCGCGTGCCGTCGAGCAGGTCCAGCAACCGGGCGGCGCGGGGGTTGGCGATCTCGAGCAGGACGGCCCGCTCCGGGCCGACGCCGAGCTGGAGGGTGTGCCGGTCGCGCCACAGCCGGGTCAGGCCGGGCAGCAGGGTCGGGCGGGGCAGTGCGGCACGCGTCATGACAACGAATCGTGACCGTGTCAGTGCGGTGGGTCGATCGTTGTCCACAGGTATGGCGGGCCCTGTCCAGGGCTGTCCACAGGAAAACGCGAGTTGTCCACAACCGGCCGGTAACCGTGTCGGGCACGCGACAGTGGGCGGACAGTGACAGCAAACGGGGGAGGGGTGGCCACCGGCCACCCCTCCCCCGTTGCCGCGGTCCGGTCAGACCTTGGCCTTGCCGAGAATGCGGTTCACTGTTGTGCCGCACACCGGACACTTGCCCTTGGCCATGTTCATCCCGGTCTTCGAGACCTCGATGTGTCCCTCGAAGTCGCGCTTCTCCTTGCACTTGACGCAGTAACCGTTGTAGGTCTGGGCCTGGTCGGCCACGGTGCCCTCCTCGTCTCGTCCGCCGGCCGATGCCGTCCCGGCGGGTTTCCCGGCGGCGGGCCACGCGGGGCGCCGGCGCTGGGTCTAACTCCTACGGCCACCCACGTGACCGCTGGTCCGCGGACCCTACCCAGGTCTGGGCGGTTCCATGTCAGCTGTGCATCGACACTGTGAGGAAGCCGACGACGAGAGTGTGCACGGCGAATAACGCCGGATAAGTCAGTTTGGCGGGGACACGCCGACCGAAACCGCTCAGAACCCCCGCACGGGGTCCCCCGAGCGACGGTCGCGTGGGTTGATCACCTAACGTGGAGGGGTGTGGTGATCTCCCAGGTGGCGGTACGACGAGCCATCACGAAGGGTGATGGTGACCCTGCGCGCAGGTCCGGCAAGAATTTTTTCGGGACTCCTGGCGACCAATCACCATCTTCCGGGCGCGTGTCGCGGGGTTGACCCTTCCGACCCCTGGTCACTACGCAGTAACTTTCCCTCGTGGCAGCAATCCGAGGCTGCGCGGGCCTGTGATGGCAGGGGCGCGTAAGCCGGTTGTCGAGGTGCGGCGCAGCCAGCGCCGGCGACGTACGGTGTCCGCCTACCGCGACGGTGAGCGGGTCGTCGTCCTGATCCCCGATCAGTTCTCCCGGGCCGAGGAGAGCGAGTGGGTCGACCGCATGCTGGCCCGGCTCGCCGCCCGGGAGGGGCGCCTCGCCCGGTCCGACGCCGAGCTGCTCGGCCGGGCCACCCGACTGATCAACACCTACCTCGCCGAGTACGGTCGGCAGGCCGTCCCGGCCAGCGTGCGGTGGGTGACGAACCAGAACGGTCGCTGGGGCTCCTGCACCCCCGCCGACCGGACCATCCGGATCTCGCACCGCGTCCAGGACATGCCCGACTGGGTGATCGACTACGTGCTGCTGCACGAACTGGCGCACCTCATCGTGCCCAGCCACAACGCCTCGTTCTGGGCCCTGGTCGGCCGCTACTCGAAGACGGAGCGGGCCCGCGGCTACCTGGAGGGCGTCGCCGCGGCCGCCTGCGTCCCGGCGCTGACCGACTGACCGGCCGCCCGGCACCCGGCGATCCCTCGATCCCGGGCGTGCCAGCGCCGGCGCCCGTCTCGCGCCGCCAACCCCCTGATCGATGTGCACCCGTGGTCCCACCCGCGTGGGTCGGGTGGGGGAGCGCGGGGACGGGTTAGGGTCGGGGACGTGGTGCGGCGGGTGGTGGTGGCGTTGCTCGGGCCGGTGGCGTGGGCGCCCCCCGGCGTCGACCCGAAGCGGTGGCGCGGCGCGCTCGCCGAGGACACCGTCGACCTGCTCGCCACGCTGACCGAGGTCGACACCGCCGTCGCGGTCACCCCGGCCGACCGGTGGCTCGCCGACGCGGTCACCTGGCCCGACATGGCCGTCTACGAGGTGCCTGAGCCGACGCCGAGCGCCGTGTTCGCGGCCCTGACCGGCTACGACCAGGCGGCGGTGGTCGCCGCCGACGCGCCCGACCTGCCGGGGCTCACCATCGGCAAGCTGCTGCGCCCGCTGACCAGCCGACCGGTCGCGGTGGCCCCGGCCGAGGGCGGCGGGCCGGGCCTGCTGGGCGTCGCCGCACGGCTGCCCGTACCCGGCTGGTTGCCGGAACTCGACCTGGATCGCGCGGTGCCGGCGGCGGTCCGTGCGGCGGCCCCACGCCCGGGCGACCTCGCCGTGACTCCGGCCTGGCGCCGGCTGCGGGGCCCGGCCGACCTGGCCACGCTCGACCCAGCCGTGGAGGGGTGGGAGACCACGCGGGCCCTGCTCTCCGGCGGCGCCTGACCGGGCGGCGCTGCTCATCGCCGAACGCCCTGGCGGCTCGGTCCCGGCGTTCGGGACCTGCTGCCGGGCCGTGAGCGTTATGCCTCAGAGAGACTCAGAGGCATAACGCTCGATGCGGGTGGTCGGGCCGCGCGGCACCATCGGCCCCACCACGGCCCATCCGCGGCCGACGGGCGGATCAGGAGCGGTCGTCCCCGTCGGTGTCGTCCGGCCGCCGCTCCGCCTCGCCGGGCTTCTGCTCCTCCGGGCCGCCGGGGGCGGTGAAGTCGAAGTTCTCCAGCTCACTGAGGTCGAACTGGGCCATCGCGAACGCCACCGGGTCGGCGAAGTCGTCCTCGGAGGGGAGCAGGTCCGGGTGGCCCCAGAGCGCGTCGCGCCCGGCGATGCCCCGGTGCTCGGTGAGCGCCGCCCACAGCGCCGCCGCCTCGCGCAGGCGGCGCGGACGCAGCTCCAGGCCGACCAGGGCGGCGAAGGTCTGCTCGGCCGGGCCGCCGGCGGCGCGGCGGCGCCGGAACGCCTCGGCCAGCCGCACCACGTTCGGCAGGCGGCCGGAGGCGGCGCTGTCCACGACGTGGCAGACCCACCCCTCGACCAGCGCCAACGCGGTCTCCAACCGGGCCAGCGAGGCCTTCTGCGCGGGGCTGTCCTCCGGGGTGAAGATGCCTTCCAGGGCGATGGCCTGCATCGACTCGGGATCGGTCGGGTCGACCCGGCCCATCGCCTCCTCGATCGCCTCCCGGTTGACCCGGATGCCCGAGGCGTACATCTCGACCGCGCTCAGCACATGGCCGCGCAACCACGGGACGTGCTGGAACAGCCGCTGGTGGGCGGCCTCGCGCAGGGCCACGTAGAGCCGGACCTCGTCCTCCGGCAGCTCCAGGCCCTCGCCGTACGCCTTGATGTTGGCGGGGATGAGCGCGGCCGTGCCGGCCGGGCCGAGCGGCAGCCCGATGTCGCCGGCGGAGAGCACCTCGGCGGCGAGCGAGCCGAGAGCCTGGCCCAACTGGCCGCCGAAGAGCGCGCCGCCGAGGGTGGCCACCATCGACTGCATCGGGCCGAGCTGGGCCCGGGCCTCCGGAGGCACCAGGTCGCCCATGGCGCCGACCATCCGGCTGGCCACCGGATCGCAGAGCTTGCGCCAGACGTCCAGGGTCTTGTAGATCCACTCGTTCCGGTTCCAGGCCACCGACGTCTGGATGCCGGACGGCAGGGCGGAGGCTGGCTCGAGCCACAGGTCCGCCAACCGCAGCGCCTCCTCCACGGCGTTGCGCTCGTACGGCGACACCGCCGGATCGCCCGCGGCGGCGAGCTGGCTGGCCGCCACCTGCCGGGCCAGGTCCCAGTTGACCGGCCCGCTGCCCGACGCGGAGAGCAGGTGCTGCAACTGCGACATGAACTGCTGCATCTGCGCGGGATCGTTGGGGTCTGGTGGTTGCCCACCCGGGAGTGCGAAACCGAACGGAATATCAGGCACGACGTCTACGGTACGCGCGCCACGCCCCAGGTCGCGCCGCTGGCGTTGCGCTGAGGGCGAAGTCGTTCCCGCGGGTCGCCGAGACGGCCCGGACCGATCGGTACGCTCTGCCGCATGAGACGTCGCGGCGTGACCGTCCTGCTCGGTGCCTTTCTCACCGCCCTGCTCAGCATCGGCGTGCTCGGTACGCCGATCCCGTACGTGGTGCTCGGCCCGGGGCCGACCGTCAACACGCTGGGCACGGAGAACGGCAAGGAGGTCATCCAGGTCTCCGGCCGGGCGACCTCCACCTCCGCCGGGCAGCTGCGGCTCACCACGGTCGGCGTCCAGCCCTCGGTCCGGCTCCGCTCGGCGATCGTCGGCTGGTTCTCCAAGGACGAGGCGGTGGTGCCCCGGGAGCTGGTCTACCCGCCCGGCGAGTCGCAGGAGCAGGTCGAGCAGCGCAACGCCGAGGACTTCGCGGCGTCGCAGACCAGCGCGGAGACCGCCGCGCTGCGGGAGCTGGGCTTCCCGGTGCAGGTGGTCGTGAAGACGGTGGCCGCCGACGGGCCGTCCGCCGGCGTGCTCAAGGTGGGCGACGTGCTGACCTCGGTCGACGGTCAGCCGGTGCCGGTCGCCGCCCGGCTCACCGAGCTGATCCGGGCGAAGCCGGCCGGCACCGCGCTGACCATCGGCTACACCCGGAACGGCGCACCGGCGACCGCCCAGGTGACCAGTCGGGAGCAGGACGGCCGGCCGCGGATCGGTGTCGAGATCGAGCAGCAGCAGCCGCACCCGTTCAGCCTCAGCATCGACCTGGAGGACATCGGCGGGCCGAGCGCCGGCCTGATGTTCGCCCTCGGCATCATCGACAAGCTGACCCCCGCCGACCTGACCGGCGGCATGGTGGTCGCCGGCACCGGCACCATCGACGACGAGGGGACCGTCGGCCCGATCGGCGGCATCGCCCAGAAGCTGGTGGGCGCGAAGCACGCCGGCGCGAAGGTCTTCCTGGTGCCGGCGGACAACTGCGCCGAGGCGGTCCGCAACCCGCAGCCCGACCTGCCGCTGATCAGGGTCGGCACCCTGGACGAGGCGCTGGCCGCGCTCGAGACGCTGCGCGCCGGAGGGCAGCCGACCCGCTGCTGACCCGCGCCGACGGCACGGTGTGACCGTGGGCCGCCGCGTTCAGGAACACCCCGTACTCTGGGTGCCTGGTCGGAGCCGATCACATCGAGCGTGCGGAGCCAACAGTGGTCATGCGTAGCAGCAGCCCCCTGCCGAGGATGAGCCGGCGCGGACGCGTCACGATCGCTGTCCTGGTCGGGGTGTTCGTGCTCTTCACCCTGCTCGGCTGGGGCGTGCAGGCCTGGACGGACTGGCTCTGGTTCGACGAGGTCGACTACACGCAGGTCTTCACCGGCGTGCTCGTCACGCGGCTGCTGCTCTTCGTCGTCATCGGCCTCGCGATGGCGCTGATCGTCGGCGGCAACCTCTGGCTGGCCCACCGGGTGCGCCCGCGGCTGCGGCCGCACTCCGTCGAGCAGGCCACGCTGGAGCGCTACCGGATGGCGCTCTCGCCGCGCCTGAGCACCTGGATCGCGCTCGTCGCCGGGGTCGTCGGCCTCTTCGCCGGCCTGTCCGCGCAGAGTCGCTGGAACCAGTGGCTGCTCTTCCGCAACGGCGGCGACTTCGGGGTGAAGGACCCGGAGTTCGGGGTGGACGTCGGCTTCTACGTCTTCCAGTTGCCGTTCTGGCGCTACCTGTTGGGCGTCGGCTTCACCGCGGTGGTGCTGGCCGTGGTCGGCGCCCTCGCGGTGCACTACATCTTCGGTGGGGTGCGGCTGCAGGGCGTCGGCGACCGGATGACCAACGCCGCCCGGGCCCACCTGAGCACGCTTGTCGCGGTATTCGTCCTGCTCAAGGCGATCGCGTACGTGCTGGACCGGCGGGCGATGCTGCTGGAGTACAACGAGGGCGCCAAGCTCTACGGCGCCGGCTACGCCGACGTCAACGCGCTGCTGCCGGCGAAGGAGATCCTCGCCTACATCTCGATCGTCGTGGCGATCGCGATCATCGTCTTCTCCAACGCGTGGATGCGGAACCTGGTCTGGCCGGGCATCTCGCTCGCCCTGCTCGGTGTCTCCGCGGTCGCGATCGGCGGCATCTACCCCTGGGCGGTGCAGACCTTCGAGGTCAAGCCGAGCGCCAAGGAGAAGGAGGCGCCGTACATCCAGCGCAGCATCGACGCGACCCGGACGGCGTTCGGGCTGGGGGCCACGGAGACGACGCCGTACGCGGCGACCAACCTCACGCCGCCGGCCAGCCTGGCCACCGACACCTCGGTGGTGTCGAACGTCCGGCTGCTCGACCCGCAGTTGGTCAGCGAGACGTACACCCAGCTGCAGCAGGTCCGGGGCTTCTACGACTTCGGCCCCAAGCTGGACATCGACCGGTACGGGGTGAACGGCAAGACCTCCGACTACGTGGTCGGCGTCCGGGAGATCAACTACGGCGAGCTGACCGACCAGCAGAACACCTGGATCAACCGGCACACCGTGTACACCCACGGTTACGGTCTGGTGGCCGCGCCGGCCAACCAGGTGGTGTGCGGCGGCCAGCCGTTCTTCGTCTCCGGCTTCCTCGGCGAGAAGACCCAGGAGGCGTGCTCCTCGCAGACCGAGCAGATCCCGGCCACCCAGCCGCGGATCTACTACGGCGAGCGGATGGAGGACGGCGACTACGCGATCGTCGGCCAGACCGATCCGGAGAAGAAGGCCGAGTTCGACCGGCCGGTCGGTGAGGGCGGCGGCGAGTCCTACACCTACACCGGCACCGGCGGCGTGGAGATCGGCTCGTTCACCCGCCGGCTGCTCTACGCGATCAAGGAGCAGGAGTCGAACTTCCTGCTCTCCGGGGCGGTCAACGACAACTCGAAGCTGCTCTACGTCCGTAACCCCCGCGACCGGGTGGAGAAGGTCGCCCCGTTCCTCACGCTCGACGGCGACCCGTACCCGGCCGTGGTGGACGGTCGGGTGCAGTGGATCGTCGACGGCTACACCACCGCGGCGACCTACCCCTACGCGGAGCGGGTCAACCTGCGCGAGGAGACCACCGACGAGCTGACCGGCCGGGGCACGTTCCAGCTGGCCCGGGAGAACGTCAACTACATCCGCAACTCGGTCAAGGCCACCGTCGACGCGTACGACGGCACGGTCCGGCTCTACGAGTTCGACGACAAGGACCCGGTGCTGAAGGCCTGGAACAAGGCGTTCGGCGGGGACCTGGTGCTGCCGAAGAAGGACATCCCGACCGAGTTGGCCGAGCACTTCCGCTACCCGGCCGACATGTTCAAGGTGCAGCGCAACCTGCTCACCAAGTTCCACGTGACCAACCCGGGTGACTTCTACTCCGCGCAGGACTTCTGGCAGGTGCCGAATGTGCCGGACGCGCCGGACAGCGGGCAGAAGCAGCCGCCGTACTACCTCTTCACCGAGTTCCCGGGGCAGGACGGACCGCGGTTCCAGCTCACCTCGGCGGTCACTCCGAACGGCCGGCAGAACCTCGCCGCCCTGATCTCCGGGTCGTACGTGGACGGCGAGCCGCGGTTGGAGGTGCTGGAGCTGCCCGACCAGACCCGGATCTCCGGGCCGGTGCAGGTGCACCAGCAGATGACCAACAACGCCAACATCCGGCAGCAGCTCAACCTGCTCTCCTCGAACCAGGCCCAGGTGCAGTACGGCAACCTGCTCTCGCTGCCGTTCGGCGACGGGATGCTCTACGTCGAGCCGGTCTACGTGAAGAGCAACCAGCAGGACGCGTACCCGCTGCTGCAGAAGGTGCTGCTCTCGTACGGTGACGGCGGCTCCTTCGTGGCGCTGGCCGACAACCTCACCGACGGCATCAAGCAGCTCGTCGACCAGGGCAAGCGAGCCGGGCAGGGCGCGCCGCCGCCGACCACCGGGGGCAACCCGCCGCCGCCCACCGGCGGCGACACCAACCCGCCGCCGCTCACCGGCGAGCTGGCCGCCGCGGCGGACCGGGTCCAGACGGCGATCACCGAGGTCCGAGCCGCCCAGGCCTCCGGTGACTTCGAGCGGTACGGACGGGCGCTCAAGGCGCTGGACGAGGCGCTCACCGCCTTCCAGCAGGCCCAGGGGCAGGCCAACCCCGCCCCGAGCGGCAGCCCGACCCCGACCGGCAGCGCGTCGCCGTCACCCACCGGCAGCCCGACCGCCGGCACGGGCGGCTGACCCGCCCCGCGTACCACCTCGGAGCCCTCGCCGTCGGAGACCACCTCCGGTCCCGACGTCGGGGGCTCCGGCGTGTCCGGCCGGTCGCCCGCGAGGCCTGTCGCCCTCTTGACAGGGCCGTGACCCACCGGCCCGCAACCTGCGACTCCGGTCCGTCGTCCTTCCTGCAACGGGTGCGGACGAGGGGGAACAGTGGTGAGGAACGCGCAGAGCTTCGACGAGTTCTACCGCGGCACCGCGCGGCGGATGCTCCGGTACGGCTACGCGGTCAGCGGAGACCACACCGAGGCACAGGATCTCGTGCAGGAGGCGTACGCCCGGGCCTGGCGGCAGTGGGGGCGGTTGTCGGCGCACCCGGCGCCGGAGGCGTGGCTGCGGCTGGTGGTCACCCGGTTGGCGACCGACCGCTGGCGGAATCTGCACCGGTGGCGGGCGGCGTTGATCCGCAGCGGGCCGCCGGCGTCCGCCCCGCCGCCGAGTGAGGACGGCGTGCTGCTCGTCCGTGCGCTCCGCCAGGTGCCGGTCGACCAACGGCAGGCGCTGGCGCTGCACTACCTCTTCGACATGTCGGTGGAGGAGATCGCGCGGGAGGCCGGCGTCCCCGTCGGCACCGTGAAGTCCTGGCTCTCTCGGGGCCGGTCCCGGCTGGCCGCGCTGCTGCCCGACCTCTCCACCGCGGAGCTGGAGGCGAACGATGTCGCGTGAATTCTCTGACCTCTACCGGTCGCTCGCCGCGGACGCGGACGGCCCGGTGCTGACACATCCCGAGCTGCTCCGCCGGCGCGCCGACCGCCGCGCCCGGTCCCGGGCCGTCGGTACCGCCCTCGTGGTGGCGTTGCTGGTGGGCGGCACGGCCGTCGGCGGCCGGCTGGTCTTCGCGGCGGACGGCCCGGCGCCGCTGCCGCCCGCCGACACACCGGGTCCGGTGCCGAGCGACCCGACGCCGTCCACGACGTCGCCGAGCCCGTCGGCGGTGCCGTCGCGGACGACGCCGAGCGGTACGCCGACGCGGACGGCTCCGACGACCGACGCGACGACCCGCCGCCCGCCCACCTCGATCCCGGACCGCGCCTTCTTCGTGCTGGCACCGGCGAACCGGACCGGGCTGGACGGGGCCATCTCGGACGGAACGGCGCTGCCGGTGCCCGAGCTCTGCGGGGCGCGCTATCCCAGCGAGTCCGCCGTGGTGCAGCGGCGGGACCGGGTGCTGGCCTACAAGATGCCGGACACGCCGGCGGGGAACGTGCCGGACGGCAGCTATCGGCACAGCATCACGATCTACCAGTCCGGGCGGGCCGACGACGCGTTGCGGGAGCTACGGCAGGCCGTACGCGACTGCCCCGAGCGGAAGACGCCCGACAACCCCGCGGTGACCTGGCGGCAGCGGCTGCTGGACCCGGGGGAGTACGGGGACGAGTCGGTGCTGTTCGAGATGCGGGCCCCGTACGCGGACGGCATGGGCGAGCCGGGCGGGCACGAGGTCCGGTTGATCCGGGCGGTCCGGATGGGCGACGTGGTGACGGTGCTCTGGGAGCAGGGCTGGGAGAACACCGCCGCCGACCGTGCCGTGGTCGACGCCGACAGCCGGCGCGCGGTCGCGGCGATCGAGAACTGGCTCGACTGAGGTCGGGCCCGGCCAGGTCGGAGGGGGTGGTTCGCGGCCGTTTTGCGGTGCCCCGGGTCGGTGCGCTACGGTTGTCGAGCCGACGCGGGGTGGAGCAGCTCGGTAGCTCGCTGGGCTCATAACCCAGAGGTCGCAGGTTCAAATCCTGTCCCCGCTACGAGAGAAACACCAGGTCAGAGCCCGTCCCCACACCAGGGGGCGGGCTCTGCTCTGTGTTGCGGCCGGCATCGCCCGCTCGGTGATGCCGGCGATGCCGCGGCCGGCGAGGGCCTGCGGGGCCGCCGCACGCCACTGTGGACGACGGTCCTCCGTGCACATCGGGGCCTCCGGATGGCCGGCCGGCGGGCGGGTGCCGCGACTGTAGGCCGCCGCACTGACCTAAATCAATACTTGAAGAAGTTAATTATTCGTCCTAGATTTCGGCCATGTTTCCTGAGAGCGGCACCGGCGCGCTCGTCGGGGCGCCGGCGGCTACGGCGGTGTTCACGGCGGTGCTGACCGAGGGGCCGGTGAGCCGGGTCACCCTGGCACGGCGGCTCGGGCTCTCCTCCGCCGCCGTCACCAAGGCCGCCCGTCCGCTCATCGACCGGGGCTACCTGCACGAAATGGCCGCGACCGAGCGGACCGGACCGGGCGCCGGGCGCCCCGCCAGCCCGCTGGCCGTCCGGGCCGACCGGGAGTTCTTCATCGGTGTGAAGATCACCGCCGACGAGGTGATCGGCGTGGTCTGTGACCTCTGCGCCCAGGTGCGGGCCACCGCCCGCCGGCCGCTGACCGACCCCGACGTCGAGGCCGTGCTCGCCGAGATCGGTCGGCTCGCCGACGGCCTGCTCGACGCGGTGCCCGGCGACCGGACCCGCCTACGCCGGCTCGGGCTCGCCCTCTCCGGCGACGTGGACCGCACCACCGGCCTGGTCCGCTACTCGCCGTTCCTGCACTGGCGCGACGTGCCGCTGGGCCCACGCGCGGCCCGGACCACCGGCCTCACCGTGACCGTGGAGAACGACGTGAAGGCGCTGACCGCCGCGGAACACTGG
Organism: Micromonospora sp. WMMD812; assembly: GCF_027497215.1. NCBI lineage: Bacteria > Bacillati > Actinomycetota > Actinomycetes > Micromonosporales > Micromonosporaceae > Micromonospora > Micromonospora sp. WMMD812. Next base: position 5,634,269 of record NZ_CP114904.1, read on the forward strand.
TTCGGCGAGGGGGTGGGCGCGGAATCGTTCGCCCTCGTCACCGTGGGCACCGGCATCGGCTGCGGCCTGGTCGTCAACGGGCGACTGGTCTCCGGCTCGTACGGCGTGGCCGGCGAGATAGGACACCTCGCCGTCGACGCCGCCGGTCCCGACTGCCACTGCGGTGGACGCGGCTGCGTCGAGTCCATCGCCGGCACGGACGCCATCGTGGCGCAGGCCCGCGCCCGCACCGGCCGCCCCGACCTGACCTTCGACGAGGCCGTCGCCCTGGCCCGCGGTGGACACGAGGCGGTCCGGGAGGTCTTCACCCGGGCCGGCACCGCGATCGGCTGCGGCATCGCCGCCGTCGCCAACCTGGTCGGCCCGACCCGGATCGTCGTGTCCGGCGAAGGGCTGGCGGCCTACGACCTGTTCGACACCCCCATCCGCACGAGCTTCGAGCGCCAGGCCTTCGGCGCCGCCGCACGGTGCCCTCTCTCGATCCGCCCGCTGCCCTTCGAGGAGTGGGCCCGCGGCGCGGCCGCGGTGAGCATCCAGGCGCTCGTCGTTCCCTGACCCCTCGGCCTCAACCCGGCCCCCGGCCGGTCCTATCGCGATCGACACCACTCACTGTGCCAGCAGGAGGTTGACCATGCGACCACCGACGAGAAGCAGCAGAGAGCGCCGCACCGGCCGGCACCGCGTCCCCGTCCTGGCGGCGGCGCTGGCCGTGGTCCTCGGCGCCGGCGCCGTGCCCGCGCAGGGCGCCGCCCCCAGCCCGGAGCCGGCTCGGGCGCCGGGTGCCGCCGTCGCCGACCCGTCCGCCGCCGGCGGCCTCGCCGCCCGCCCGTACCTGGGGTGGAGCAGCTGGAGCATGCAGTCGTCCAAGTATCCGGGCCTCAACCCCGACGGCGACTACAGCTACCTCACCGAGGCGAACGTGCTGAAGCAGGCCGACGCCCTCGCCGCCAAGCTGAAGCGGTACGGCTACGAGTACGTCAACATCGACGCCGGCTGGTGGCGTGACAACGCCTGGAAGCCGGGGTTCGACCAGTACGCCCGGCAGACGCCCGACCCGGTCCGGTTCCCCCGGGGCATGAAGGCCGTCGCCGACCACATCCACGGCAAGGGCCTGAAGGCCGGCATCTACCTGCCCGTCGGGCTGGAGAAGGAGGCGTACGCCGACGGCGCCGCACCGATCTGGAACGCGCCCGGCTGCACCACCGCCGACATCGTCTACCCGGACCTGCGCACCACCAACGGCTGGGACAGCGCCTACAAGCTGAACTTCGACAATCCCTGCGCCCAGCGCTACATCGACTCGCAGGCGCAGATGTTCGCCGACTGGGAGTACGACTTCCTCAAGCTCGACGGCGTCGGCCCGGGCTCGTTCAAGTCCGGGGACAACTACAACAATGTCGCCGACGTGGCCGCCTGGCAGCAGGCCATCGCCGCCACCGGACGCCCGATCCACCTCGAACTCTCGTGGTCGCTGGACATCAACCACGCCGCCGACTGGAAGCGGTACTCCAACGGCTGGCGGATCGACACCGACGTGGAGTGCTACTGCAACACCCTGGTCACCTGGGAGAACTCGGTCGACGACCGGTTCGACGACGCGCCGGCCTGGAGTCGCAAGGCCGGCCCCGGCGGCTGGAACGACCTCGACACCCTCAACGTGGGCAACGGGGCGATGGACGGCCTCACCAAGGCCGAGCGGCAGACCTACATGACGTTGTGGGCCATCGCGAAGTCGCCGCTGTACACCGGCGACGACCTCACCCGTCTCGACGAGTACGGGCTGTCCCTGCTGACCAACAGCGAGGTCATCGCGGTCGACCAGAACGGCGCCCCGCCCGCCCGGCCGGTCACCCCGGCCGGCGACCAGCAGGTGTGGGTCGCGAAGAACCCGGACGGCAGCTACGCCGTCGCCCTGTTCAACCTCGCGGACGCGCCGGCCGCCGTCACCGCCCACTGGGCGTCCTTCGGGTTCACCGGCAACGCCTCGGTCCGTGACCTGTGGAACAGGAAGAACCTCGGTACCCACAAGAACAAGATCACCGCGACGCTGCCCGCGCACGGCTCCCGGCTGTTCACCGTGCGGCCCGGCACCGCGCTGGTCAGCACGGGCTACGAGGCCGAGTCCGCGGCCAACACCCTGAGCGGCAACGCCTCCGTCGCCAGCTGCGACGCCTGCTCCGGCGGCGGCAAGGTCGGCAACCTCTACCTCGGCGGCAAGCTGCGGTTCAACGACGTCACGGTGAAGAAGGACGGGATCTACACCGTCAACGTCGCCTACGTGAGCGGCGACGCGCGCTCGGCGACCGTCTACAGCAACAGCGGCAACGGCACCAGCCTGAAGTTCCCCTCCACCGGTGACTGGGGCACCGCCGAGACCGTCAGCGTCCAGCTGGCGCTGAAGGCGGGCACGAACACCATCACCGTCGACAGCGCCGACTGGTACGCGCCCGACATCGACCGGATCGACGTACCGCAGACGCCCTGACGTGCCCGGCGCGGCCCGGTGACGCCACCGGGCCGCGCCGCCGGGACCCCTCCGAGACGGGTCCCGGCGCCGAACGCCCACGTCCGTCGAGTGGCCGTTCGGCACCCTTCCGACGGCCCCCTCCGTCGTCTCCGCGCATCCGCCGTTCGCCCGAGTTGGAGCACCCGACGTGGACATCCGGAACACCGAACCGCGCGACATCCGCCCGAGCCGCCGGGCCTTCCTGGGCCTCGCCGCCGCCTCCGGCGCGGCCACCGCCCTCGGCCTGCCCGCCTTCGCCGCCTCGGCGGCCCCCCGGCGCCCCACCGAGTCGCCCATGCTCGCCGCCGGCGACGCTGCCAGGAACCAGCTCTGGTGGCGGGCGCCCGGCTCCCCGAACTCTATGATCGAGCAGGGGTTGCCGGTCGGCAACGGGCGCCTCGGGGCGCTCGCGAGCAACGATCCCGCCAGTGAACACCTGACGATCACCGACGCGACCCTCTGGACCGGCGGCCTCAACGACACGCTGCAGAGCGACGGCCAGTTCCCCTACGGCCGGGACGATTTCGGCTCGCTGACCCTGCTGGCCACGCTCACCGTCGACATCCCCGGGCACGACCTGGGCGCCGTCGACAACTACCGCCGTACGCTCGACCTGGCCCAGGGCCTCGTCACCACCGAGTACGACGTCGACGGCGTCACCTACCGCCGGCAGATCTTCGCCAGCCGCCCCGACGACGTCGTCGTCCTGTCCTTCTCCCAGGAGGGCCGTGGCGGCGGCTATACCGGCACCGTCTCCCTGGCGGGCACCCACGGCGAGGCCACCACCGTCGACGGCGCCGCCCGCCTCGCCTCGTTCGGCGCCTCGTTCGCCAACGGACTCCGCTACGGCGCCGCCGTGACCGTCCGCAGCGGCACCGGGAAGGTCGCCGTCGACGGCACGTCGATCTCCTTCGCCGGCTGCCGGGACCTCACCGTCGTCCTCAGCGGCGGCACCAACTACGCCCCGGACGCGGACGCCGGGTTCCGCGACCCGTCCGTGGATCCGCAGCGCCTCGCCCGGACCAAGGTGCTGGCCGCGGCCCGCGAATCCGTACGCGACCTGCTGCACACCCACGTCGCCGACTTCCGTCCGGTCTTCGCGCAGTTCGACGTCGACCTCGGTGCGTCGTCCGCCGCGCAGCGTGAACTGGACACCTGGGAGCGGCTGTGGGCGCGCCACCGGGACAACGTCCCCGACCCGGAGTTGGAGGCCGCGTACCTGCAGTTCGGCCGCTACCTGATGATCTCCGGATCGCGGGGCAGCCTGCCGATGGGCCTCCAGGGCCCGTGGCTGGACGGCAACGACCCGGACTGGATGGGCGACTACCACACCGACGTCAACCTCCAGATGAACTACTGGATGGCCGACCGGGCCGGGCTCTCCGACTGCTTCGACGCTCTCGCGGACTACTGCCTCGCGCAGCTTCCCGCCTGGACGGACGTCACCCGACGACTGTTCAACAGCCCGACCAACCGGTTCCGCAACTCCAGCGGCCGGATCGCCGGCTGGGCGGTCGCCTTCTCCACCAACCCGTACGGCGGCAGCGGCTGGTGGTGGCACCCGGGCGGCAACGCCTGGCTCTGCCAGAACCTGTTCGAGCACTACGAGTACACCCAGGACCGCGCCTACCTGGCGAAGGTCTACCCGCTCCTCAAGGGCGCCGTGGAGTTCTGGGAGACCCGCCTCGTCACGACGACCGTCACCGACGCGTCCGGCGCCGCGCGGGAGGTGCTGATCGCCGACAGCGACTGGTCGCCGGAGCACGGCCCGCAGGACGCCAAGGGCAACACCTACGCCCAGGAGCTGGTGTGGAACCTCTTCGAGAACTACCGCACCGCGACCCGGGTGCTCGGCCGGGACAGCGGTTACGCCACGGCCATCGAGGAGCTGCGGGGACGCCTCTACCTCCCCGTGGTCAGCCCCACGACCGGCTGGCTGCAGGAGTGGATGTCGCCGGACAACCTCGGTGAGACCACCCACCGCCACCTCTCCCCGCTGATGGGTCTCTTCCCCGGCGACCGGATCCGCCCGGACGGCACCACACCGGCGGACATCGTCGCCGGCGCGAGCGCGCTGCTCACCGCGCGCGGCATGAACAGCTTCGGCTGGGCCAATGCCTGGCGGAGCCTGTGCTGGGCCCGGCTGAAGGACGCGGAGAAGGCCTACCAGCTCGTCGTCAACAACCTGAGGCCGTCGACGAACGGCGGCAACGGCACCGCGATGAATCTCTTCGACATCTACGAGACGAACCCGGGCCGCGGCATCTTCCAGATCGACGCGAACCTCGGCACCCCGGCCGCGATCGTCGAGATGCTGGTCTACTCGCGGCCGGGCCACCTCGAGCTGCTGCCCGCGCTGCCCGCCGCCTGGGCCTCCGCCGGCTCGGTGTCCGGCGTGGGCGTGCGCGGCGGCTTCGTCGCCGATCTCCGCTGGACGGACGGCCGGGTCACCCAGGTGCGGCTGACGAGTGTCGGTGGCCGCGAGACGACCGTCGTCGCCGGTGGCCGCTCACGGCGGGTCACCCTCCGGCCCGGCGAGTCCGTCACGCTGAGGAACCTCTGATGGGCGTCGACCCGGGGCGTGGCGGCGGACGGCGCGCCCACCCCGGCCGGCACCGGTCGGCGCTCGTCCTCGCGCTGGTCACGGTGCTCTGCGTACCCCTGACCGGCACGGCGGCGCAGGCCCGACCGTCGGCTCCGGTGCCGGCACCGGACGGGCCGCGCGTCGAGGCCTCGGCGGCGCGGACGCCGGACGGGCCGCGCACCGAGGCCTCGGCGGGCCGGGAGCGACACTCCGTGGTCACCTGGGGCGCCAGCGCCGACCGGCAGGGCGCCGGGCCCGGCGACCGCAGCTACCGCCTGGTCGTACGCACCAGCGTCGGCGGGACCGACCTGCGCGTCCGCCTGACCAACGCGTTCGGCGAGCACCCGGTGACCTTCGCCAGCGCCTACGCCGGGCTGCAGCGGCAGGGCGCGGAGCTGGTGCGGGGCAGCAACCGGAAGCTGACGTTCGGCGGGCGGGCGTCGACCACGGTCCCGGCGGGTGGGACTGTCACCAGCGATCCGCTGCCCGGGAAGCTGGCCGCCCAGAGCAACCTGGTCGTCAGCCTGTACGTGACGGGCGCCCAGGGGCCGACGACCGGTCACGGCATGGCCATGCAGACGTCCTACGCGGCGGCGGGCGACCACGCCGCCGAGGAGGCGGCGACCAACTGGACCGATCCGATGAGCTCCTGGTATTGGCTGGACGCCGTCAGCGTGGAGACGTCCACCGCGATCGGGGCGGTGGCGCTCCTCGGTGACTCCATCACCGACGGGTGGGCCTCCACGCAGGATGCGAACCGTCGGTGGCCCGACTACCTCTCCCGGCGGCTCCAGGCCGACGCTCGCGGCACGGTGAAGGGCGTGGCCAACGAGGGCATCTCCGGCAACAAGGTGCTCGCGGACGGGGCCGGGCAGGCGGCGCTGCACCGGCTGGATCGGGACGTGCTCTCCCAGCCGGGGGTCGACACGGTGTTCGTGTTCGGGGGCATCAACGACCTCAAGGCCCACAGCGGCGTCACGGTGGACGACCTGGTCGCCGGCTACCGGCAGATCGTCGACCGGGCACACGCCGCCGGGAAGTGCGTCGTCGGCGCGACCATCATGCCGTTCAAGGGCTGGTACGAGTACGACGCCGCCGGCGAGGAGGTACGCCAGGGCGTCAACGACTGGATCCGGCACGGCGGCGCGTTCGACGCCGTGGTCGACTTCGACCGGATCACGCGCAGTCCGTACGACCCGCAGGCGATCATGCCGTTCTTCGACGGTGGTGATCATCTCCATCCGAACGACAAGGGGATGCAGGCGATGGCCGACGCGGTCGACCTGTCCGCGCTCCGCTGCGACCGCTGAGCCGGTACGTCGGCTACGGCCCCGGGGCCGCCCCCGGGGCCGTCGCCGTGCCCGCCGGCGCGCCGTTCGCGTAATCGGTGGGGCTGCGGATCTCCGTGTACGGCGTGGGGTAGAGTGGTGTCACCGACGCGGGGTGGAGCAGCTCGGTAGCTCGCTGGGCTCATAACCCAGAGGTCGCAGGTTCAAATCCTGTCCCCGCTACGAGAGAGAGACCCGGGCCCGGAACATGGGCCCGGGTTTTTCCGCATCTGGGGCGGCGGGCGGCCGACTTCGAGAACGCCTGCCGCTGACGCGGGTCAGGTTGCCGCGGCGGGTGCCCCGGTTGCGCCGCTCGGGGAGGATGTGGGCATGTCTTCTTTCGGCAAGTGGTGGGGCCGGCTCGGCGCGGTCCTCGGTGCGGTGGTGCTCGCGGTGTTCGTGCCGGTCGCGGCCTGGGCGTCGACGAGAGGCGGCGAGCTGGTGGTGGAGGCGGCCCGACGTCGCTCGCGTGGTGGGGGTTTCGGCTTCCTCGGCCTGCTCTGCTGCCTCGTGGTGGTCGTGGTCGTCGTGCTCCTGCTGCTGCGCCTGATGCGTAACCGCCGCGGCGGTCCGCCGCGCTGACCCGACCCGGCCGGGCAGGTGTGGTGGCCGCCCGGCGGCCACCACGCGGCCGGTCAGGCGCTCAGGGCGGCGTCGGCCTGGGCCAGGAAACGGGTCGCCGCCGCGCGGGCCCCGACCCCGCCCGACCGGACGCTCTCGGCGGCCGTGACCAGCAAGGAACGGATCCGGGCATGGCCCTTGGGGGGCGGGACGGGCGCCGGCCCGATCCCCAGGCCGAGGCTGTCGCCGAGAGCGGCGACGCGCTGCTGGGCCCGGTCGGTGATGGTGCCGTCGAGGGCCCGCCGCACCGCCTGGCTCGGGCTGAGCCCTCGTTCGTGACCGAGAACGGCGCCCGCCTCGCCGTTGGTCGTCAGGAAGTTGATCACGTCGATCGCCGCGTCGGGGTGACGGCTGCCCCGGAAGACGCCCCAGTACATCGACGCCCGTGCCCACTGGGCTCCGGTGGAGCCCGGGAAGGCGCACAGCCCCAGCTCCGCCTTCGTGAGGCGTTGCAGCTCGGGCAGCTGGTGCGACCAGGCGAAGGAGGCGGCGGTCAGCCCCGAGACCACCGGCTGCCGGGCCGGTTCGCTGTCCGCCTGCTCGACAAGCGCGGCTCCCGGAGTGGCCCGTCCGGCGCGGGCGCGCCGCCACAGGTCGAACCAGTTGACCAGCTCGTCCACCGCGAAGCCCAACTGCCGGCCCCGATACAGCTCGCCGCCGTGCCCCCGCAGCCAGAGCCAGAGGGCCCGGTAGTCGCCGGACGGGTCGCTGGTGCCGGCGACCCGCCTCCGGCTGGTCAGGGTGACCTGCTCGGCCCAGGCGACGTACTGGGCCCAGGTCATCCCGGTGCGCGGCTCGGACTCCCGCAGCTCGCGCAGCAGGTCGCGGTTGAAGACCACCGCCGCCGCGGTCTGTCCGGCCGCCACGGCCATCGTCCGGCCGTCCACCTGGCCGTAGCGGACCAGCCCGTCGGGCAGGTTGCGCAGGTCGAGCCGGTTGTCCGCGACGTGGTCGGTGAGGTCGAGGAGGATCTCACGCTGCGCGTACTCGGTGAGGACACTGTCGTCCAGCTGGATGAGGTCCGGCACGTTGCCGCCGGCGGCCTGTGTGGCCAGCCGGTCGTAGTAGCCGTCCGCGCCCTGCCAGGTGACCCGGAAGCCGACGCCGGGGTTGCGCTCGGTGTAGAGACGCAGCGCGCGTTCGGTCAGCTCCGCCCGCTTGGCGCTGCCCCACCAGAAGACCGACAACGTCACCGGCTCGTCGTGGACCGGGGTCGAGGCCGGCCCGCCGCTGCACGCGGTGAGCCCGCCGCCGGTGGCCAGCACGGGCGTCCCCAGCAGTGCGGCGAGCACCCGGCGCCGGCCCGGGTCGGCGCCGGGGCCGGAAAGGGACGGTCGGGCAGCGGGCACGCGGAGCTCCTGGCGACGGGCGAAGGGGGACGGCCGGCCCATTCACGCAGGCACCGCCCCACAGTGTCAACGGCCGTCCGGCCACAGCCGTGGAGCGTGGACGTACGCATCGATGCCCCCCGGCCACCCCTGACCCGGTACGCAGGGCACATGGTGTACTAGGCCGCGTGGAACTTCTGCACTCGGGCAAGGTCCGGGACGTCTATGCCGACGGCGACGACCTGATCCTGGTCGCCTCCGACCGCATCTCGATCTACGACGTGGCGCTTCCGACGCCGATCCCGGACAAGGGCCGCCTGCTCACCGCCCTGTCGCTCTGGTGGTTCGAGCAGCTGTCCGACCTGGTGCCCAACCACGTCATCTCGGCCACCGACGTGCCGGCCGAGTTCGCCGGTCGGGCCATCCGCGTCCGTCGGCTGGACATGGTGCCGGTCGAGTGCGTCGCCCGCGGCTACCTCACCGGTGGCGGCCTCAGGGAGTACGAGCGCACCGGCGCGGTGTCCGGCGTAGCGCTGCCGCGGGGCCTGGGCGAGGCGTCGATCCTGCCCGAGCCGATCTTCACTCCGTCGACCAAGGCGCCGGTCGGCGAGCACGACGAGCCGATCACCTTCGCCGACGTGGTGGCCAAGGTCGGTGAGGCGACCGCCGAGCGGCTGCGCCAGATCACGATCGACGTCTACCGGCGTGGCGCGGAGATCGCCGCGGACCGGGGCATCCTGGTCGCCGATACCAAGATCGAACTGGGCTGGGCGCCGGACGGCAGCCTGGTCCTGGCCGACGAGCTGCTGACTTCCGACTCCTCCCGGTTCTGGCCCGCCGAGTCGTACCAGCCGGGGCGGGCGCAGTTCTCCTACGACAAGCAGTACGTGCGGGACTGGGCCACCAGCAGCGGCTGGAACAAGCAGGCGCCCGCACCGGAGATGCCGGCCGAGGTGGTCGAGGCGACCCGGGCCCGCTACGTCGACGTCTACGAGACGCTCACCGGCAACAGCTGGGAGTGACCGCGGCGCGGGCGGGGTCGCCGGCCGCCGCCCGCCGTACCGTCACTGCCCGACCTTGATCCCCGGTTCGCCGGCCACGAACTGGATGGTGTGCCGGGGCGCCACGCCCGGCCGGTCCGGCGCACGCCGCCGGCCCATCGGCAGGACCACCCGCCGGTACGCGGACTCCAGCAGCATCGCCGTGGCCGTGTACCAGGCCAGCACGGCCGAGGCGATGAAGAAATAGGCGCCCAGCGTCCGCCAGCCCGAGATGTCGGCGAGCTGACCGATCGCCTGGCTGGTCGAGCCGGCGGCGAGCGCGATCAGGGTGAGGGCGAGGCTGAGGTTCTCCGCCAGCGCGGCCAGCGCGCCGGACCAGGTGATCGCCGCGAGCGCGATGAACCAGTAGCCGAGCGCCACGAAGGGGGTCGGCGGGGTCAGCGCCCCGACCGCGACCAGCAGGAAGAGCACTCCGTACGCGAGCCAGAAGGCCCCCCAGATCCCGTGCATCGCGGTGGCCAGGCCGTCGCGGGCCCGGTAGGCCCACATCCCGGCGAGGAACTGCGCGAGGCCGCCGGTGAGCGCGGCGAAGGGGAACAGGAAGGTCGGCGTGTCCGTGTTGCCGTACCAGCCGGCCAGGTTCGCCGCCACGACGAAGGTGGCGGCGGCGAAGCCGAACAGGCCCAGGATCGAGGGCGCGGCGACCGGCTGCAACGAGATCTGTGCGTGGTTCCGCCAGAATTCGAACTCGCCGTCCTGGGACGGCGCGTGGCCCATGCGTGACATGCGAGCCTCCTCCCGGCGGCGGGCCTGCCGGCCCGCCGAGCAGTAGCCGCGCCTACCCGGTGCGGGGCCGCCCACACCTGGCGCCGGCCGGCGGCAGCCCTCCGAGCGATGGTCGGTGCGGCGCGGCGGCGGTGGCCGGGAGCGGGTGGGTCACTCCACCCAGTCGAGGGTGCGCTGCACCGCCTTGTGCCAGTTGCGCAGCTCCCGGTCGCGGTGCGCCGGATCCATCCCCGGCGTCCATTCGGCGTCAGAGCGCCACTGCGCGCGCAGGGTGGCCAGGTCGGTCCAGAAGCCGACCGCCAGGCCGGCCGCGTACGCCGCGCCGAGGCAGGTGGTCTCGGTGATCCGGGAGCGGACCACCGGCACGTCGAGCACGTCGGCGAGGAACTGCATCAGCAGCTGGTTGCCGGTCATCCCGCCGTCCACCCGGAGCCGGCGTAGCGCCACGTCCGAGTCGGCGTTCATCGCGTCGACCACCTCGCGGGTCTGCCAGGCCGAGGCCTCCAGCACCGCCCGGGCCAGATGCCCCTTGGTGATGTAGCCGGTCAGCCCGGCGATCACCCCGCGCGCGTCGCTGCGCCAGTGCGGCGCGAAGAGCCCGGAGAAGGCGGGCACCACGTAGCAGCCGCCGTTGTCGTCGACGGAACGGGCAAGCTCCTCCACCTCGGGCGCGGTCGAGATCAGGCCGAGGTTGTCCCGCAGCCACTGGACCAGCGAGCCGGTCACCGCGATCGCGCCCTCCAGCGCGTACGCGGCCGGCTGCCCGGCGATCCGGTAGGCGACCGTGGTGAGCAGGCCGTGCGACGACGCGACCGGGCTGGCCCCGGTGTTGAGCAGCAGGAAGCTGCCGGTGCCGTACGTGCACTTCGCCTCGCCGGGCTGGAAGCAGGTCTGCCCGAACAGGGCCGCCTGCTGGTCGCCGAGCGCGCTGGCCACCGGCACGCCGGCGAGCACCCCGGTGGCCGTCCCGTAGACCTCGGCGGAGCCGCGGATCTCCGGCAGCATCGCGGCCGGCACGCCCATCGCGTCGAGCAGGTCGGCGTCCCAGTCCAGCGTGCCCAGGTCCATCAGCATGGTCCGGCTGGCGTTGGTCACGTCCGTGACGTGCCGGCCGGTCAGCTTCCAGATCAACCAGCTGTCCATCGTGCCGAAGAGCACCTCGCCGGCCTCGGCCCGCGCCCGCAGCCCGTCGACGTGCTCCAGCAGCCAGCGCAGCTTCGGGCCGGCGAAGTAGGTGGCCAGCGGCAGGCCGGTGCGGGCGCGGATCCGCTCCTCGCCGTACGCCCGGTCGAGCTCGCGCAGCTGCGGCCCGGTCCGGGTGTCCTGCCAGACGATGGCGTTGGCCACCGGGCGGCCGGTGACCCGGTCCCAGACGACGGTGGTCTCCCGTTGGTTGGTGATGCCGACGGCCGCCAGCCCGGCGGCGTCGGTGCCGGCGGCGTCCAGCGCCTCCCGGACCACCTGCTCGACGTTCGCCCAGATCTCCTCGGCGTCGTGCTCGACCCAGCCCGGTCGGGGGAAGATCTGCCGGTGTTCCCGCTGCGCCACGGAGACGATCTCCCCGGCCCGGTCGAAGACGATGCACCGCGAGGAGGTGGTGCCCTGATCGATGGCGGCGACGTACTGTCCGGTCACGGCAGCACCGTACCGTCAGCGGCGGCGCCGCGCCGACCGCCGCGACGGCGTTCCGCGCGCTCGGACCACCGTGCGCGTGGCGACCGGGGGACGACCGTACGATGTGCAGACGTGCGTGACATCGCCGTCTTCAGCGGAACCGCCCATCCCGAGCTCGCCGCCGAGATCTGCACCCAGCTGGGCGTGCCGCTGCACCCCGTGCGGGTGTCCCGATTCGCCAACGACTGCCTGGAAGTGCAGTTGCAGGCCAACTGCCGCGAGCGGGACGTGTTCCTCATCCAGCCCCTGGTGCCGCCGGTGCAGGAGCACCTGGTCGAGCTGCTGCTCATGATCGACGCGGCACGCGGCGCCTCCGCCGGCCGGATCACCGTGGTGCTGCCGCACTACGCGTACGCCCGGTCGGACAAGAAGGACGCGCCCCGGATCTCGATCGGCGCCCGGCTGGTCGCCGACCTGCTCACCTCGGCCGGGGCGGACCGGGTGCTGGCCATGACGCTGCACTCGCCCCAGGTGCACGGCTTCTTCAGCGTGCCGGTCGACCATCTGCACGCGCTGCGCGAGTTGGCCCGGCATTTCCGGCGCTACGACCTCAGCAACAGCGTGGTCGTGTCGCCCGACCTGGGTAACGCGAAGGAGGCCGCGGCGTTCGCCCGGATGCTCGGCACGCCGGTGGCCGCCGGCGCGAAGCAGCGGTTCAGCGACGACAAGGTCACCATCAGCGCGGTGATCGGCGACGTGGCCGACCGGGACGTCATCGTGCTGGACGACGAGATCGCGAAGGGCAGCACGGTGATCGAGCTGATGGACCACCTTCGCGAGCGGAAGGTGCGCTCTATCCGGCTGGCCTGCACGCACGGCCTCTTCTCCGGCGACGCGCTGCACCGGCTCAGCGACCAGGAGGGCGTGCTGGAGATCGTCTGCACCAACACCGTTCCGATCCCGGCCGAGAAGCGGGTGCCGAAGCTGCGGGTGCTCTCGGTGGCGCCGGCACTGGCCGAGGCGATGCGGCGGATCCACAACGGCGAGTCGGTCAGCGCGCTCTTCGCCTGAGCTGCCGGCCGGCCGGGCCGTGTGTCGGGCGGGCCGTGTGTCGGGCGGGCCATGCGCCGGGCGGGTCAGTCGGGCTGCGGGATCGGCGTGACCGTGCTGATGGCGGTGGCGATCCGGACGACGGTGCCGGCTTCGCCGCTCGCGACCTCCATGCTGTCGCTGAGCTGCCGGGCCAGCCAGAGGCCCCAGCCCCCCGCGGTGTCCGGCTCCGGGCGGCTCCGGTCGCCCAGCCGCTGGGCACTGATCCCGTGCCCGTGGTCGGCGACCTCGCAGACCAGCCGCTCGTCCCGCCGCCACAGCCGCAGCGAGCCGCGCCCGCCACCGTGCCGCACCGCGTTGGTGATCAGCTCGTTGACCGCGAGCACGAAGTCGTCCAGGCGCTGGCCGCGTAGCCCTGCCGCGTGCGCGCAGGAGGTGACCGAGTGACGCAGCTCGGTCACCTGGGCCTGGTCGAAGGCCTCGGTGATCAGGAGGGAGGGTTCGATGGGCACAACCGTACGTGGTGCGTCGGGGTCGGTGTTCGTCATGGGCCCGTCCGGACAGCGGATCTAGGAGTCATTCGCGGCATTTCCACCGTACGTCAGGCTTTCCCGGCCCGCATCACGCGGGCCCTCCGGTCGCGGGTGCCCTGTGGCATCGTGGCGGCCATGCCGTCGTCGCCGGGTGGTCTCGAGGTGCCGCTGTGGCGTGCCCTCGCGGTGTTCCGGGTGGCCTCCCTGGCGTACGTCTGCGTGCTGGCCGTGCGCGACGCCGACCGGTACGCCCACCCGCTCGCCGCGGCCGGGTTGGTCCTGGCGATGGTCGCCTGGACCGGGGTGACCGCCTTCGGCTACGCCCGCCCGGCCTGGCGGGCCTGGCCGCTGCTCCTCGCCGATCTCGGGGTGGTGTTGGCGATCATGTTCGCCACCCCCTGGGTGATCGGCCGGGAGGCGTTGCACGCCGGGGTGCCGACCCTCGCGGTGGCGTGGCTCGCCGGCCCGGTGCTCGCCTGGGCCGTCTCCGGAGGCCGGCGGCGTGGCACCGTGGCCGCCCTGGTGATCGGCGGCGCCGACCTCGCCACCCGGGAGCGGATCAGCCAGTCGTCGCTCACCGGCGTCATCCTGATCCTGCTCGCCGGCGTGGTGGTCGGGCACGTCGCGCGGCTGGCGGTCACCGCGGAGGAGCGACTGCACCGGGCGGTGGAGCTCGAGGCGGCCACCCGGGAACGGGAGCGGCTGGCCCGGGACATCCACGACTCGGTGCTCCAGGTGCTCGCCCTGGTGCAGCGGCGCGGCGCGCACCTGCCGGGGGAGGCGGGGGAGTTGGCCCGGCTCGCCGGCGAGCAGGAGGCCGCGCTGCGGGCGCTGATCGCCGGGGCGGCCCCGCCGGCGGCGACCGACGACGGCCCGGTCGACCTGCGTGCCCTGCTCGGCCGGTACGCCGCCGCGACGGTCTCGGTCTCCGCGCCGGCCACGCCGGTGCCGCTGCCCGGGCCGGTGGCGCGCGAGTTGGCCGTCGCGACGGCGGCGGCCCTGGACAACGTGGCACGGCACGCCGGTGGGCGGGCCTGGGTGCTGATCGAGGACGAGGGAGCGACGGTGACCGTTTCGGTACGCGACGAGGGGCCGGGCATCCCGGACGGCCGGCTGGCCGAGGCGGCGGCGCAGGGCCGGCTCGGGGTGGCGCAGTCCATCCGCGGCCGGGTGGCCGACCTGGGCGGTACGGCGCGGATCGTCTCGACGGCCGGCGCCGGGACCGAGGTCGAACTGACCGTGCCGAGGGCCGGCCGGTGAGCGGGCCGGTGCGGGTGATGGTGGTCGACGACCACCCGATGTGGCGGGAGGGCGTGGCCCGCGACCTGACCGAGGCCGGGCACCTGGTGGTGGCCACGACCGGCGAGGGCCGGCAGGCGGTGCGGGTGGCGGCCGCCGCGCGGCCCGACGTGGTGGTGCTGGACCTGCAACTGCCGGACATCTCCGGTGTCGAGGTGATCCGAGGGCTGCGCGCCACGTTGCCGCGGGTGCGGGTGCTGATGCTCTCGGCCAGTGGTGAGCAGCAGAGCGTCCTGGACGCGGTCAAGGCCGGCGCGACCGGCTACCTGGTGAAGTCCGCCGCGCCGGCCGAGTTCCTGGACGCGGTGCGCCGTACGGCGGACGGGGAGCCCGTCTTCACCCCCGGCCTGGCCGGCCTCGTCCTCGGCGAGTACCGGCGGCTCGCGGCGGCGCCGCCGCCGGCCGGCCCGGACGCCGCCCCGGCCGCTGGAGGGGCGCCGCAACTCACCGACCGGGAGACCGAGGTGCTGCGGCTGGTGGCAAAGGGGCTGTCCTACAAGCAGATCGCCCAGCGGCTCGGGCTCTCGCACCGGACGGTGCAGAACCACGTGCAGAACACGCTGGGCAAGTTGCAGCTGCACAACCGGGTCGAGCTGACCCGGTACGCGATCGAGCGGGGCCTGGACGACTGAGCCCGGCGGCGACGGTCGGTCGGATCGGCGCCTGCGGGCCGGCGTGGGCGGCCGGTCAGACCGAGTGCGGCGGTTGGGTCTCGTGGACGGCCAGCTCCTCGGCGGTCGCCCCGCCACCGGCCGAGCCGGCGTCGTACGCCACGTTGTCGGTCTCCTGGTCGGTGTGCGCCCCCTCGTCCGGTTCCACGATCCGGCCGACGGTGGCGTCGGCGACCGTGCCGAGCTGGCCGTGGTCGTAGATGGAGACCGGAGAGTTCGGGTCCGAGGTGGGGCCCGGGTCGATCACGTCGGCGTCGAGTTGGGCCTGCGCCGCGGCCTCGTCGCTGGTCGCCTCGGCCGCGATGTCCGGGTCGATCGGGCCGGCCAGCGGGTCGTCGACCGGACGCTCGTAGCGCTCCCGCTCGAGCTTGTAGTCCAGCGACTCACCGTCGAGCTGCTCGTCGGCGGTGGTCCCGAACCGGTCCACCGCGACCGGCGTCCGGTCGGCCGGCAGCTGGGCCGGGTCCGGGCCGTCCGCCTCGCGACCGGTCAGCACGTCGTCGTTCGCGGTCGAGTCGTCGTCGGCGGTCTGCGGCAGGCCGTCAGCCTCCGGATCGGACACGGGGGTCGGGTACTCGTCGTCGCGCATGACGGATCTCTACCCACTCGACCCGTCGATCATGCAGTAGGGCCGCGCCGCGAAAGCCGTAAAACGGGATCTACCGCTCACCACGACCGCCGGTTCGGCGGGGCCGGGTCAGGGTGCGGGTTGGTCGGCGGGGTCGAGGACGCACCAGACGACCTTGCCGTCCGGGACCGGGCTGGTGCCCCAGCGCCGGGCCACCGTGTCGATCAGGAGCAGGCCCCGGCCGCCGGTCGACGTCAGCGGGGCCAGTCCCGCGAAGGTCGGCTGCCGCGACGAGTGGTCACGGACGGCGAGGTGCAACTGCACGCCGTCGGGGGCGAGCCGCACCGTCATCGGGGTACGGGCGTGCGCCACCACGTTGTTGACCATCTCGGTGACCGCGATCGTGCCCGGCTCGCTGAGCTCCGGCACCCCCCACCGCCGGCAGCCGTCGGCGACCAGTTCGCGGGCCTGGCGCGCGGCACCGAGCGCCGGGGCGAGGTCGGTGTTGAGCACCGCCGCCATAGGGGACGCCGCCAGCGCGGCCATCGCCCCGTCCAGGGTGGGCCAGACCGGCACCCCGGCCAGCGCCGGATCCGGTCGGCCGGTGTTGCCGGGGTCGCAGACCAGCAGGCCCGCCGCCGGCCAGTCGGCGACCTCCCGGTGCACCTCGGCGAGGACGCCGACGGCGGCCGGGTCGGTGACGCGCAGGCCGGTCAGGTCGGCCACCACCGGGCCGGGCCGCTCGCAGAGCCGGGTGAGCAGAGCGTCGCGGACGACGTCGGCGTTGGCGAAATCGAGCACCCCGGTGAGCCGGACCACCGGGCCGGACTCGTCCGTCTCCACCAGGCATCGCGCGTCCGTCGGCATGATCGCCCCATTGTGCCGGTGGGTCATTGCCCGCGCATCCGCCCGCTCGGTCCGGCTCATCAGCGGTCCGTCCGGTTGCGGCGGGTGCGGGCGGCCATCGTGCCGACCGCGGTGCCGGCGGCGGCGAGACCGAACGCGGCGGTCATCCGCACCAGTTGCCGGCGCCGGCCGTGCCACCCGCCCTCCCGGCGGCCCTCCGCGTCCGGCCGGAACACGTTGCCGCTGCTGTCCGGGCGGGTGCCCGGCCCGAACTGGGTCCGGTGCACGTACCAGCCGAGCACGCGCTCCGCGAGCGTCGGGGCGAGCCGCCACTGGAGGCCGATCAACCGGGCCGCGCCCCCCGCGTACGCCTCGCGGCGTGGCCGCCGGAGCAGCCGGACGATCGTCGCCGCCACCGTCTCGGGCGGGTAGACCGGGGGCGGCGGCAGCAGCTCCCGGCCGGTGTGGTTCGCCGCGTGCCGGAAGAACGGGGTGTCGATGGTGGCCGGCAGGACCGTGCAGATCGAGATGTTGCCCCGGCCGGTGACCCGCAGTTCCTGGCGGACCGTGTCGGCCAGGCCCCGGATGCCGTGCTTGGTGGCGTTGTACGGCGACTGGTACGGCATCGCCACCTCGGCCAGCACCGAGGCGTTGTTGACCACCACCCCGCCCCCGGCGGCGCCCAGGTGCGGCAGTGCGGCCCGGATGCCGTGCAGTGTGCCGAGCAGGTTCACCTCCAGCACCCGGCGGAACTCGGCCACCGGGATCTCGTCGAAGAGCCCGACGGCGCCCACGGCGGCGTTGTTGACCCAGCCGTCGATCCGGCCGAACTCGGCCGCCGCCCGGTCGGCCAGCCGCTCCACCGAGGCGGCGTCGGTGACGTCCGTCGGTACGACCAAGGCCCGGCCGCCCAGCTCCCGGCACCGCTGCGCCACCCGGGTCAGGGCGGACTCGCTCCGGGCGGCCAGCACGAGAGCGGCGCCCCGCCGGGCCAGCGCGTACGCGGTGGCGGTGCCGATCCCGCTGGAGGCGCCAGTGATCACCACGGTGGCGGCGTCGAGGCTGCGGGTGAGAGGCATTCTTCGCCGGTACCCCCGGCCGGGGTGGGTCATGCCGGCGAGATCCGGTCGGATCACCACGCACCGTGATCATCATGTGAGGATCGGGGGCGCCGAGTGATTGTCGTGGCGCAAGTGTCTGCGGCACCTGCCGGGCTCTTCCCGATCTGCCAGGTTTCGGCTTACGGGGTCGTGGTTAATGGGACCCTCTGACCGGGAGGACCACCGCTGGAAAGATCGCATGGAGGTGACGCATGCGCGTCGGTCTCGTCTGCGCGCACGCCGGCCCGCCCAGGGCGACCGACGGTCCGGCCGTCGGCACCCACCAGCACATCGCGCGGGTCGCTGCCGAGCTGGCCGGACGAGGCCACGAGGTGCGGGTCTACGAACGCCAGGACTCTGCGGGCCTGCCCGCGACGCTGGACGTCGACGGCTACCGGGTGGAACGCGTGCCCGTCGGCCCGGCCGCGGCGCTGCCCACCGCCGAGCTGATCCCGTACGTGGCGGAGTTCGGCGGCTGGCTGACCGACCGCTGGGCCGGCGAGTGGCGGCCGGACGTGGTGCACGGGCACTACTGGGTCGGCGGGCTGGCCGCGGCGCACGCCGTGCGGGAGACCGACATCCCGGTCGTGCAGACCTTCCACTCGCTCGGCGTCGAGCAGCTGCGGCACCTCGGGCGGGAGTACGACGGCCCGGGGGAGCGGATCCCGCTGGAGCGGGCGCTGACCCGGGCGGTGGACATCGCGGTGGCCCAGTGCAACGACGAGGTGGACGAACTGACCCGGATGGGGCTGCAACGCACCTCGGTGGCGATGGTGCCCGCGGGCGTGGACACCGGGCAGTTCCACCCCGACGGCGAGGCCGCGCCGCGCGACCAGCGGGCCCGGATCCTCTCCGTGGGCGGCCTCGCCGCCGGGCACGGCCAGGAGGACCTGATCCAGGCCATGCGGCTCGTCGGCGACGCCGAGCTGGTGATCGCCGGCGGCCCGCCCGCCGAGCAGCTGGCCGGCCATGCCGAGGCCCGCCGGCTGCGGGAGCTGGCCGAGCGGAACGGGGTGGCCGAGCAGGTGCGCCTGGTGGGCGCCGTGCCGCACGACCAGATGGCCACCTGGTACCGGTCGGCGGACGTGGTCGCCTGCACCCCGCGCTACTCCTCGGCGGGGCGGGTGTCGTTGGAGGCGATGGCCTGCGGCGTGCCGGTGGTGGGCTACGCGATGGGCGGGATCGCCGACGCGGTGGTGGACGAGGTGACCGGTCGGCTGGTGCCGCCGGGAGACGTCCGCGTCCTCGGCGTGACGCTGCGCCGGCTGCTCGCCGACAACGCCGGGCGGTTCGCGTACGGGCACGCGGCGGTCGACCGGGTGCGGTGCAGCTACACGTGGGAGCGGACCGCCGGGGCGCTGGAGCGCCTGTACGAGCGGGTGGTGGGCCGGCGCAAGCCGGTCGAGGCCTGACGCCCGTCCGGCGTCGCCGTCAACCCGGGTGGCCGACGCCCGCCATGGCCCGGTCGCGGCTGCGGGCGACCGCGTGATGGTGCTGCGGTTCGGCGTACCGGGTCAGGCCTATCACCGCCGCCAGCGTGACCAGGAAGCCCACCCCGGCCAGCCACTCCCGGCCCGGCCAGATCTTGTCGTTGAGCAGCAGCAGCCCGACGATCGCCGCGGGCAGGGCGCCGGCGGCGTCCATCGCCGCCACCGCCGCGGTGGTGGAGCCGCGCTGCATCGCCAGGCCGAGCAGGAGCTGCCCGACGAGCGAGTGCGCCACCAGCAGGTAGAGCAGCGGGTTGCGGGCGAACGCCTCCGCCGACGGCGCGGAGGCCAGCGGGCGGGCGGCCACCGCGGCGGCGGAGAACGCGAGCCCGGCCAGCGAGCCGAGCGCCACCGAGCCGGGTGCCCCGTGCAGCCGGACCGCGAACACCCCGAGCACCGCGATGACGGCGAGCACCAGCAGCAGCGCGATCAGGCCGGCCGGACCGAGCTGCCGGGACGGGGCCGGCCGGGCGGCCAGCACCAGCGCGCTGATGCCGGCGAACAGCAGCGCCAGCAGCACCACCTCGGCGACCGGTAATCGCCACTTCAGCACCAGCACGCCGAGGATGGCGGTGACCCCGAGCCCCGCCGCCACGCTCGACTGCACCAGGAAGAGGGGCAGGTCCCGGCGGGCCAGGAAGGCCAGCACGAAGCCGCCGACCTGACAGCCCAGCCCGACCAGGTAGGTCCGGTGGCCGGCCAGGCGCAGCAGCAGGCCCGGATCGAAGGTGTGGTGCACCGTGGTGCGCGCGGCGGCGACCGACTGGAGCAGGTTGGCGATGCCGTACGCGACGATCATCGACGCGAGGAAGCACCAGCCCGAGGAGACCACCTGGCGAGGATAGAGGTTGCCGGGGGTCAGCGCTCGGCTGGTCGACCCAGCCGGGCCAGGATGTCGGGATGCAGCGCGCCGTTGCTCGCGATCGCGCTGTGCTCGAGGTCGGGCCCGCTGGCCAGGGCGGGAGCGCCGGACAGGTCGGTGATGGCGCCGCCCGCCTCGGCGACGATCGGCACCAGCGCCGCGACGTCCCAGAGCGACAACTCCGGCTCCACCATCACGTCGAGTGCCCCCTCGGCCAGCAACATGTAACCGTAGAAGTCCCCGTACGCCCGACTGCGCCAGCACTCCCGCATCAGGCCGAGCATCGCGTCCAGGCGCCCGGCCGCCTCCCACCCGGTGAGCGAGGAGTAGCAGAAGCTGGCATCGGCGAGCCGGCCCACGTCGGAGACCCGGATCGGTACGCCGGTGGCCTGGTCCGGCCCGGCGTACGCCCCGGACCCCTCGGCGGCCCACCAGCGGCGGCCCAGCGCCGGGGCGGAGACCAGCCCGAGCACCGGCCGGTCCCCCTCCAGCAGGGCGATCAGGGTGGCCCAGACCGGCACCCCGCGGACGAAGTTCTTGGTGCCGTCGATCGGGTCGACCACCCAGCGCCGGCCGTCCGGCCCGGTCGCCGGCTGCGCGCCGTACTCCTCGCCGAGCAGCCCGTCCGCCGGGCGGTGCGCGGCCAGCAGCGCGCGGATCTCCCGCTCGACGGCGGTGTCCGCGTCGGAGACCGGCGTGAGGTCGGGCTTCGCCTCCACCCGTAGATCGAGGGCCCGGAACCGGGTGGTCGAGACCGCGTCGGCGGCGTCGGCGAGCAGGTGGGCGAGGTCGAGATCCGCGGCGTACCAGGTCATGCTGGCAACCTAGCCGACGCCCGCCGGATCACTCGTCGGGCCCGCGCCGGTCGCCCTCGCCGGGTCCGCGCTGGTCGGCGTCGCCGCCGCGCGGGTCGGTCTCGCCAGCCCGGGAGGCGAGCAGCCGGCGGTACGAGGCGAGCCGTCGCGGGTCGGCCTTGCCGGCGGCCACCCAGGCGTCCAGCCCGCAGTCCGGCGCGTCGGCGGTGTGTGGGCAGTTGGCGGGGCAGTCCACGGTCCCCTCGACCAGGTCGGGGAAGCCGTGCAGGAGGCTGTCCGCCGAGACGTGCGCCAGCCCGAAGCTGCGGACGCCGGGGGTGTCGATGATCCAGCCCGGATCGCTGTCGGCGCCCGGCGCCGGGGGCAACCGCAGCGCGACCGCGCTGGTCGACGTGTGCCGCCCGCGGCCGATAGCGCTGACCGTGCCGACCGCCCGGGCGGCCTCCGGGACCAGGCGGTTGACCAGCGTCGACTTGCCCACCCCGGAGTGCCCCACCAGCACCGAGATCCGCCCGGCGAGCAGCGCCCGCAGCGCGTCCAGGTCCGACTCCGGTCGGATCAGCACGTACGGCAGCTCCAGCTCGGTGTAGTAGTCGAGCACCGCCTCCGGCCCGGCCAGGTCGGCCTTGGTCAGGCAGAGCAGCGGCTCGATGTCCGCGTCGTACGCGGCCACCAGGCACCGGTCGATGAAGCCGGTACGCGGCGGCGGGTCGGCCAGCGCGCTGACGATCACCAACTGGTCGGCGTTGGCCACCACCACCCGCTCCAGCCGGCCCTCGGCGGTCGTCGCGTCGTCCTCCGCGGTGCGGCGCAGCACGGAACTCCGCTCGGCGATCCGGACGATCCGGGCCAGCGCCCCCGCCGCGCCCGAGGTGTCCCCGACCAGCCCTACCCGGTCGCCCACCACCACCGACTTGCGACCCAGCTCCCGGGCGCGCATCGCGGTCACCGTCGGGACGTCCGTGTCGCCGACCACGCAGGTGTAGCGCCCCCGGTCGACGGCGATCACGAACCCGTCCACCGCGTCGGCGTGCCGGGGGCGGGTCCGCGTACGCGGGCGCGACGACTTCCCGGGCCGCACCCGTACGTCGTCCTCGTCGTACTCCCGCCGTCTGGTCGCCAGGACCGCCCTCCGTCGCCTCAGCTCTTGCCGGTCACCATCGCTGACCATAGTGCCGGGAACTCGGGCATGGTCTTGGAGGTACACCCGACGTCGTCGACCTCGATGCCCGGCACGGCCAGCCCGGCCACCGCCGCGGCGTGCGCCATCCGGTGGTCGGCGTACGTCTGGAACGTCCCGCCGCGCAGCGGGCGCGGCCTGATCTCGAGCCCGTCGCGGGACTCGGTGAGGTCGGCGCCGAGCGCGGCGAACTCCCGAGCCAGCGCGGCGATGCGGTCGGTCTCGTGACCTCGGATGTGGGCCACGCCGGTGAACCGGGACGGCGAGTCCGCCAGCATGGCCAGCGCGGTCAACGCCGGGGTCAGCTCGCTGACGTCGGAGAGGTCGGCCTCCAGGCCGTGCACGGTGCCGGTGCCCCGGACGGTCAGCCCCGCGGTGGAGAGCGTCACCTCGCCGCCCATCCGCTGCAGCAGCGTGCGGAGCCGCTCCACCGGCTGGGCGCTGCTGTGCGGCCAGCCCTGCAGGGTCACCTCGCCGCCGGTCACCAGCGCGGCGGCGAAGAACGGCACCGCGCCGGACAGGTCCGGCTCGATCTCCCAGCCGCGCCCGGTGAGCGGACCCGGCTCCACCGCCCAGACGTCGGGCACGGTGTCGTCGACCGCGGCGCCGGCGGCGCGCAGCATCTGCACGGTCATCCGCAGGTGGGGCGCGGACGGGACCGGCGGGCCGACGTGCCGGACCACCACACCACGGTCGAAGCGCGGCGCGGCCAGCAGCAGGCCGGAGACCAGCTGGCTGGACGCCGAGGCGTCGATCACCACCTCGCCGCCGGCGACCCGGCCGGCGCCGTGCACGGTCAGCGGCAGGCTGTCGGCGCCGGCGACGTCGATCCGCACACCGAGCGAGCGCAGCGCGCCGATCAGCGGGCCGAGCGGTCGCGTGCGCGCGTGCGGGTCGCCGTCGAAGGTGATCCGACCGTCGGCGAGGCCGGCCACCGGCGGCACGAAGCGCATCACCGTGCCGGCCAGGCCGACGTCGACGTGCGCCGGGCCGACCAGCCGGTGCGGCCGGACCAGCCAGCGGTCGTCGTCACTGATCGACATGTGCGCGCCCATCGCCCTCAGCCCGGCGGCCATCAGCTCGGTGTCCCGCGCGCGCAGCGGCCCGGAGAGCGTCGACGGGCCGCTGGCGAGCGCGCTGAGCACCAGCGCGCGGGCGGTCATCGACTTGGACCCGGGCAGGCGCAGCGTGGCCGCGACCGGGTCGGAGGCGGTCGGTGCGGTCCACGGCTGCAGCGGCCGGGTCGCGGTCAGGTTCCCCACGGTTACATTCTGCCGT
Organism: Micromonospora sp. WMMD812; assembly: GCF_027497215.1. Taxonomy (NCBI): domain Bacteria; kingdom Bacillati; phylum Actinomycetota; class Actinomycetes; order Micromonosporales; family Micromonosporaceae; genus Micromonospora; species Micromonospora sp. WMMD812. Next base: position 5,657,726 of record NZ_CP114904.1, read on the forward strand.
GTCGGGCGGGGGGTCGCGCCGGCCGCCGGGTCGACTCCCGGTTGGCGGGACAGCCGGGACGGCGTGCGGCGGGATAGCGTGTGCCCCATGTGCGGCAGGTACGCGACGACCCGGAGCGCCGGCGAGCTGAGCGCACTCTTCGAGGCGGACGACGAGACCGGTGACCGGCTCGGCCCCGACCACAACGTCGCGCCGACCGACCCGGTCCCGCTGGTGCGGATGACCGCCGAGGGGCACCGCGTCCTCGCCGCCGCGCGCTGGGGTTTCCTCCCGCACTGGTCCCGCACCCCGGCCGGCGCCGCCCGCATGATCAACGCCCGCGCCGAGACGGTGGCCACCAGCCGGGCGTACGCGGGCGCCTTCGCCCGCCGCCGCTGCCTGGTCCCGGCGGACGGCTGGTACGAGTGGGTCCGCGCGCCGGACGGTCGGCAGGCCTACTACATGACACCGCTGGACGGGTCCGTGCTCGCCTTCGCCGGCATCTGGTCGGTCTGGGGCGAGGGTGACGACGCCCGGCTCACCTTCAGCGTGCTGACCACGGCTGCGGTCGGCGAACTCGCCGAGGTGCACGACCGGATGCCGCTGCTGCTCCCGCGCGACCGCTGGGCGCCGTGGCTGGCGCCGGCCGGTGACCCGGGCGCGCTGCTCGCCCCGCCATCGCCCGACTGGCTCGCCGGGCTGGAGGTCCGGCCGGTGGGCCCGGCGGTCGGCGACGTCCGCAATGACGGCCCGCACCTGACCGAGCGGGTGCCGGTCGCCCGCAGCGCGCCGGAGGAACTGACCCTATTCTGATCATGATCGGCGCATTGTCGCGCACTGATTTGCCAGAGTTGCGGGGAAACGTCGCCTGACCGTTCAGCCATCTTCCCGGTAGCCCCTTGTGACCCCGTCCAGAAGTGCGATACAACACAGCGCCGGTGGTGAGTGTCGATTCGCAGGGGGCGGACGGCACCCATCGATCTTGCCGGTCCCACGGGGGAGGTGGGTGGATGACCCGGGCGCGTATGCCCCGTCCGCATGAGGTGGCCGCCGCGCGCCGAGATCCGCGACTGCTCCGCGCGCTGCGCGAGCGTCGTGAGGACGAGGCGTGGCGAACCAGAGGAACCTGCCAGAGCGTCGATCCGGAGACCTTCTTTCCGGCGCCGAACGAGCCCGCCGACGCGGCGGTCGCGCTCTGTCGCAGCTGCGAGGTGCAGGGCTCCTGCCTGGCCTGGGCGCTGGAGGTCGGCGACTGTCACGGCGTATGGGGCGGCACCACGCCACGCGAGCGCCGAGCCATGCTGGTCGCCTGGCGCAGCGAGGTGCAGCCGGATCCGGACGCCGCCGACGAGGCCGGTCCGCCGGTCCGTGACCGCCTGCTCACCCTGGTGCCGCTGAGCTGATCCCGAGCGTGCGCACCGGCCGGCCCACCCGCCGGCCGGTGCGTCGCCGTGCCACCGACCGGTCCGGCCGACGGCCGCCCGCTGGCCGGTGCGTCACCGTGCACCGACCGGTCCCGGCCGGCGGTCGCCTGCCGGGGCGGAGAATGGGCCGGTGAGCAGCAGCGACGACATCGAGACCCCGCGCGGGCCGGCCCGGATCGACACCGACCTGCCGGGCGGACCGGCGACCGCCCTGCTGGTGCTGGGGCACGGTGCGGGCGGCGGGGTCGACGCGCCGGACCTGCTCGCCGTCCGGGACGTGGCGGTGGCGGCCGGCGTCGCGGTGGTTCGGGTGACGCAGCCGTACCGGGTCGCCGGCCGGCGCGCGCCCGCGCCCGCCGGGCACCTGGACGAGGCGTGGACGGCGGTGCTGGCCGCGCTGCGGGACCGGCACACCGACGTGCCGGTGTGGCTCGTCGGTGGGCGTTCCAGTGGCGCTCGGGTGGCCTGCCGGACCGCGCGCGCGGTGGGCGCGGCCGGGATCGTCGCGCTTGCCTTCCCGCTGCACCCGCCGGGCCGTCCGGAGCGCTCCCGGGCGGCGGAGCTGCTGACCGGCCTGCCGACCCTGGTGGTCAACGGCGACCGGGACCCGTTCGGGGTGCCCGACCCGGGCCCGGGGGTGACCGTGGTCACCCGTCCGGGGGAGGGGCACGACCTGCGGAAGGACCTGTCCGGCACCGCCGGGGTGGTGCGGGAGTGGCTTCGCGGGCGGGGCTGGACGGCCGGCTGACCGCGCGGGCGCGCGTCCGTGGCGTCCGGATGGCCCGTTTCCGGGGGGCTCGTCTGGTCGTTGCATCGGTTGGTGCCGGCCGCCCGGTTCGGGCGGCGGAACCATCCTCCCAGGCCCTTCCTGGTCCCAGCATCGGTGCGCCGATGCCGGGGCCAGGAAAGGGGGCGGCTCAGGAAGCGGACGGCGGGCCGGAATGCTCCGCCCCACGCCGGGCGTTACTACCCCCGGACGACGTTTTCTGGCGGAGGGGGGACCGGTGCCGACCGAGACACGGAGCCGGGAGCGGGACGACCGGGACGCGCAGCAGCTGCGTCAGCTGCTCGCCGCGCCCGAGTGGCCCGCCACGGGAGAACCGGGCGGGGCGGCCGCGGTGAGCGCGAGCACACCGGCCGGAAGTGAATCTGTGGGCAGGTCCGTACGCGTATCCTCGGCGGGGAAGCATCCGACGCGAGGGGATGTGCGGTTGACCACCGAGAAGACGGACGAGCGCAGGGCCCGCTTCGAGCGGGACGCGATGCCATTCGTCGATCAGCTCTACGCTGCTGGGCTGCGGATGACGCGCAACCCGGCGGATGCCGAGGACCTGGTCCAGGAGACCTACCTGAAGGCGTACGCCGCCTTCCACCAGTTCGAGCAGGGCACCAACCTGAAGGCCTGGCTCTACCGGATCCTGACCAACACCTACATCAACTCGTACCGGCGGCGGCAGCGCCAGCCGGTGCAGGCGCCGACCGAGGAGATCACCGACTGGCAGCTCGCCGAGGCCGAGTCGCACACCTCCAGCGGGCTGCGCTCCGCCGAGACCGAGGCGCTGGACCGGCTGCCGGACAGCGACGTCAAGGAGGCCCTCCAGCAGCTGCCGGAGGAGTTCCGCCTGGCCGTCTACCTGACCGACGTCGAGGGGTTCTCCTACAAGGAGGTCGCCGACATCATGGGTACGCCGATCGGCACCGTGATGTCGCGTCTGCACCGCGGTCGGCGTAATCTGCGCAAGCTGCTGGAGCAGTACGCCAGGGAGCGGGGTTTCTCCGCCGCCGCCAAGGGCTCGACCGCTCCCGCCGGCCGGGAGGTGTGACGTGAGCTGTGGAGAGCCGCACGAGACGGACTGCCGTGAGGTGCTCGCGGAGGTCTACCTGTACCTGGACCTGGAGTGCGCCGACGAGCGACGCACGCTGATCCGCCACCATCTCGACGACTGCGGGCACTGCCTGCGCGAATACGGCATCGAGCAGGAGGTCAGGGCGCTGGTGGCGCGGTGCTGCGGCAACGAGACCGCGCCCGACGAGCTGCGCGAGCGGCTGCGGATCCGGCTGACGGAGCTGGTGGTCTTCGAGAGCAGCGAGTCCCGCGAGCTGGCCGACTGAGCCGGTAGCGCACCAACCGAACAACACGCCGGTGGCCCGGGTCGACATCGACCCGGGCCACCGGCGTCCCGGCCGCCGGCCGGGTGACTGGTCGTCGACGGGCCGTGGCCCGTGGCGAGGTCAGGAGTTGGGGCGCTTGCCGTGGTTCGCGCTGCTCTTCTTACGGGCCTTCTTCCTACGGGCCTTCTTCGCCATGGTGACCTCCTCGTGATGGCTGATCCGGCTGCGCACGGCCGCGGCGCCGGTGCGCGCACCGGGCGGCCCGGCGACCGGGTCCGACCCGCTGATGCTAGTGCGGCCGGCCTGGGCGGCACCGCGCCGGGGCGTGGACACTACCCGTCCGCTCCGCGCCCGCGGGCCGCCGCCGCATGATTGGATACGTCGGCAGGCAACGCGAGAGGGAGGGCCGTGAGATGGCCGAGGAGATTCGCGCCGAGATGGTGGCGAACGTGTGGAAGGTCGTCGCGTCGGCCGGGGACACCGTGTCCGAGGGCGACACCCTGGTGATCCTCGAGTCGATGAAGATGGAGATCCCGGTCATCGCCGAGTCCGACGGCGTCGTGCAGCAGCTCGCGGTCAACGAGGGCGACGTGGTGCAGGACGGCGACCTGATCGCGGTGATCGGTTGACCGGCGTGCTGGTCCGCCCCGCGACCCCGGCCGACTTCCCCGCGATCGCCCGGCTGACCCTGGCGGCCTACGAGGCGGACGGGCAGCTCAAGGGCGAACACGGCTACGGCACGGTGCTCGCCGACGTGGCGACCCGGGCGGCGGCCGGCGAGGTGCTGGTCGCCGTGGACGAGGCCGGAGCGGTCCTCGGCTCGGTCACGTTCGTGCTCGCCGGCAGCCGCTTCGCCGAGCTGTCCGGCCCGGGCGAGGCGGAGTTCCGGATGCTGGCCGTCGACCCGGCCGCCCAGGGGCGGGGCGCCGGTGCGGCGCTCGCCCTCGCCTGCGTCGCCCGCGCCGGCGAGCTGGGCTGCTCGGCCGTGGTGATCTGCGTACGCAGCGGGATGGCCGAGACGGCCCAGCGGCTCTACGAGCGGCTCGGCTTCGTCCGGACCCCGGAGAAGGACTGGTCGCCGGTCCCCGGCGTGCGGCTGCTCGGCCTGCGCCTGGAGCTGCCCCGACCCTGACCCACGCCGGCGCGGCCCTGACCCGAGCTGGTCAGCCGCGGTCCGCCGACTGGGAGTCCGCCGGCCCGCCCTCCGGCGGGCGGCCCGCCGCCGTGTCGCCGTCGGCCGGCTGGCCGATTCGCGCGAGCAGTTCGTCGGCCACCTCGAGCGCGATCTTCCGGCGCTCGGCGTCGGTGATGTCCGGCGTCCGGACGGCGAACCAACTGGTGTGCACCGCGAAGAGCGAGAGCGCGGCGCGCAGCTGGGCCGCGGGGGAGTCGTCGCCGCGGCAGAGTTCGCTGGCCAGTCGCATCATCCGGCCGCGCATCTGCTGCCCGGCCGCGAGGCTCTTGAGCACCGTCTGGTTCTGCTCGAAGAACCGCATCACCGAGGGATGGTCGCCGGCGAACATCGTGTCGGCGTACTGGGCGATCAGTTCCCGCCGCGTCTCGCGGGTGGCCGGCTGTGACTCGGCCCAGGCGACCAGCGCGTCGATCCGCTCCACCCGGTCGGTCACGAAGCTGGTGACGATCTCGTCCTTGCTCTTGAAGTGGTAGTAGAGCGCGGCCTTCGTCACGTTCAGCCGCTCGGCGATCTCCCGCAGCGAGGTCTTCTCGTACCCCTGTTCGGTGAAGAGTTCCAGCGCAACGGCCTGGATCCGTTCCCGCGTGCCGCCGCTGCTCTCCCTCACTCGTACCACCCAATTCGCTTGACCGTCGTTCGTCAACCAGCTTACCGTACGGCAAGTAAGTAAACTAGCCGGGCGGCAAGTAAGTGCGCCGCTCGTCTCCGGGGGGAGCGTACCGATGACTCAGGCAACGCAGGCCGCCGCACGACCCAACGTACGGGTCGTGCTCTTCGGCCTGATGATCGCGATGATGCTCGCGATGCTCGACAACATGATCGTCAGCACCGCGCTGCCGCGGATCGTGGGCGATTTCGGTGGCCTCGACCACTTCACCTGGGTGGTCACCGCCTACGTGCTGGGCACCACCGTCTCCACACCGATCTGGGGCAAGCTCGGCGACCTCTACGGCCGCAAGTCGGTCTTCCTCACCTCGGTCGGCATCTTCCTCGTCGGCTCCGCGCTGTGCGGCATGGCCGGCTCCGGATTCCTCGGTGGCCCGGGCGACGGCATGGTGCAGCTGATCGCCTTCCGGGCGGTCCAGGGCCTCGGCGCCGGTGGCCTGATGGTCGGCGTGATGGCGATCATCGGTGACATGGTCCCGCCCCGGGAGCGCGGGCGCTACCAGGGCATGATCGCCGGCATCATGGCGATCGCCATGGTGGCCGGTCCGCTGGTCGGCGGCTTCATCACCGACCACCTCTCCTGGCGTTGGGCGTTCTACGTCAACCTGCCGCTCGGCGGCGTCGCGCTGGCGGTGCTGATCACGACCATGCACCTGCCGAAGTACCGCACCGAGCACCGGATCGACTGGCTCGGCGCGGCGCTGCTCTCGGTCGGCATCACCGCGATCGTGCTGATCACCACCTGGGGCGGCAACGAGTACGACTGGGCCTCCGGCCAGATCCTCGCCCTGGCCGCGCTCGCCGTGGTGGCTCTGGTCGCGTTCGGCTTCGTCGAGCGGCGGGCGGCCGAGCCGATTCTGCCGTTGGGCCTCTTCGCCAACCGCAACTTCGCGCTGATCTCGGTGATCGGCTTCCTGCTCGGCTTCGCGATGTTCGGCGCGATGAACTTCCTGCCGCTCTACCAGCAGACGGTGCAGGGCGCCTCGGCCACCAACAGCGGCCTGCTGCTGCTCCCGCTGATGTTCGGCATGCTGGTGGTCTCGCTGCTCATCGGCCGGGCGATCACCCGGACCGGGCGCTACCGGGCGTACCCGATCGTCGGCGGCGTCGTGATGACCGCCGGCATGGGTCTGCTGACCATGCTGGACGTGACGACCAGCAAGGTCGAATCCTCGCTCTTCATGATCGTGCTGGGCGTCGGCATGGGTTTCCTCATGCAGACCTCGATGCTGATCGCGCAGAACAGCGTGGAGCAGAAGGACCTCGGCGCGGCGAGCGGCGCGGCCACCTTCTTCCGCTCGATCGGCGGCTCGTTCGGCATCTCGCTGTTCGGCGCGATCTTCGCCAACCGGCTCGCCGACTCTGGGGCGGGCGCGGCGTTCGGCGGCGGCGGGAGCGGCGCCGGGATGGACCTGGAGAAGCTCAAGGAACTGCCGGCGCAGACCCGCGAGCTGGTCCTCGGCGGTCTCGCCGACGCCATCTCGCACGTCTTCTGGTGGGCGGTGCTCTTCACCGTGGCGGTGCCGGTGCTCGCCTGGTTCATCAAGGAGATCCCGCTGCGTACCGCCAACGAGGCGCCCGCGCAGGCCACCCCGGAGGAGGAGGCCGAGGTAGCCCTGGGCAAGGCCCCGGTAGCCTGACCCACCCCGTCCCCCTGACCGGCCCAGGTTGATCATGAAGTTGTTGCCGCGACACGCCGACGCGAATGGCAACAACTTCATGATCAACCCACTTTGAGGGGTGGGGTCAGGGGCGGCGGAGGGGGGCGGTCAGGCGCTGCCAGAGGCGGGCGAGCGGATTGCGCGGGCGCGGGACGCCGAGCCCCCCGCCGATCAGTTCGGCGGCGAGCGTGGCCGTCTCCCGGTCCAGGTCGGGGGTGGCCAGGGCCAGATGGGCCAGCGAGGCGGCGACGGGCATCGGGCGTACCCGGGCCACCGCCGCCGCGTCGGCGAGCCGTTCGGCCACCACCCCGGCCACCTCGGGGCGTACCGCCGGATCGACCCAGGCGGCGGTGACCAGGGCGAAGAGCGCCGCCTCGGTGACCCAGTCCTCCACGCCCCAGACCAGGTCGAGCAGCACCCGGCGCCGGGTGGACGAGTCCCACGGTTCGTCCGTGCGGTGGTGCAGCAGGCCGAGGCAGGCCCAGACCTGCACGCAGCGGACCCAGAGCGACGGGTCCTGCCCGGCCAGCACCCGGCCGACCGCCGTGGCCGGCGGCTCGGGCGGGTGCGCCAGCAGCCCGACCAGGTCCGCCAGCTCCAGGGTGGCCAGCCCGACCGCCGCGTCGTAGGCGGCCGGCGGGTGCGGCCAGGCCGGGTGCACCAGCTGGCGGATCCGCTCGGCCGCCGTCGACGACGGCGCCGGGACCGCGGGCGCCACGCTCGTCCCGTCGTAGCGCCAGAGCGGGCGGACGCCGGGCCGTCGCGGCTCGCGCGCGTCCGGCTCGACGACCCCGGCCATCTCGATCCGCAGCCCGGGCACCGCCGTCGCGACCGTGCGCAGCGCGCTCGGCGGGGCCGGGGCCGCCAGGCGTACGGCGTCGCCGAGATCGCCGTGATCGCCGACGACCGCCCGGCGCAGCGCGTCGACCGCCGGCCCGGTCGCGGGGGTGACCTGCCCCAGCCACGGCCGGCTCCGGCAACACTCGGCAAGGTCGCCGTGCTCGTGCGTGTCGTCCGGGTGGTCCCGGACGAAGTCGGCGAGCGCGACCAGGTGTGCCACCTCGCCGTCCCGCTGGAAGCGCAGCCGGTGCGCCGTGTGCACCGCGCAGTCGAAGGACGGGTCACGGGCCAGCGCCCGGTCGATCCACTCCAGTGCCTCGTCGAGTCGGCCGGTGTCCGCCAGGGTGCCGGCGATGTCCGCGTAGACGGCGAGGTCGTCGGGGTCGTGCCCGACCGCTCGGCCGAGCGCCGCGAGCGCCTCCCGGGTCCGGCCGGCGCTGCGGTACGCGTACCCGAGCCACACCTCGCCCATCTTCGACGGCTGCGCGCGGACGCCCCGGCTGGCCCACCGGATCGCGAGCGCGACCTCGCCGACCCGCCGGGCCAGCGCGGACGCCGCGCCCAGCAGAAGCCCGTGCTCGGGGTGGACGGTGACCGCGTTGCGGGCCAGCGTGAGGTACGCGGCCAGCGCCGGCCGGCCGGCGCGCGGCACCGGGTCCGGCAGCGCGGCGCAGACCTGCATGAGGATCCGCGCGGCGTGCTCCGGCGCGAGCCGTTCGGCCAGCTCGGGGGCGGTCACCCAGGGCACACCGGCCCAGTCGGTCTGCGGCGCGTACCCGGTGGCCGCGACGAGCAGGTCCAGCCCATCGCCCGGATGGCCGGCGGCGGCGAGCAGGTGGGCGCGGGCGACCACCGCGCCGACGAAGGCGTGGTGGTTCAGCGGGAAGAGCTCGACGCCCCCGCCGTCGGCCGCGGCGAGCCGGGCCAGCGCCTCGTGCACCTCGGGCAGGGTCGGCGCCTGCACCAGCGCGCCGGCGACGTGCCCGGCGGCATGGTCCAGGTCACCCTCGTCGATCGCGAGTCGGGCCAGGGCCAGCTCCTCCGCCGCGGAGAGCGCGCGATCGTCCTCGGGCACGTCGTCCTCTCGTCGTCCGTGGGCGGGGTCGTGTCGAGCCGGGCCAGACTAGGTGATGACGGGCCGAAGCGCTGATCGACTGCGCACTACTGTTCGTTCGATTGCTCTAACCAGATCAAAGATGCAAGACTGAGCAGCAAACGCGCGGCAACCGCGCAGGGGAGGGGTTTCCGTGACGCGTGCAGGGGCCGGTATGGCGGCCGACATCGACGAGCAGCCGGCCGGCTACGAGCGGCTGCTCTCCACGGAGCACGCGGGCGCGATCGCCCGGGTGGCCGCCGTCATCGCCGAACGACGGCCCCGCCACGTCGTCTTCACCGCCCGGGGCACCTCGGACCACGCCGCGCTCTACGGGGCCTACCTGACGGAGATCCGGCTCGGCCTGCCCGCGGGGCTGGCCTCGCCGAGCGTGGTGACCCTCTACGGCGCGCGGCCCGACCTCTCCGACGCGCTGGTGATCGGGGTCAGCCAGAGCGGCGGCTCGCCGGACCTCACCGAGGTGCTGCGGGAGGCCCGGGCCTCAGGCGCGCTCACCCTCGCCGTCACCAACGCGCCGGACTCGCCGCTCGCCGGCGTCGCCGAGCTGAGCGTGGACATCGCCGCCGGGCACGAGCGGGCGGTGGCCGCGACCAAGACGTACACCGCCGAACTGCTCGCCCTGCTCATGCTCGTCGAGGGCGTCCGGGCCGGTGACGGGGTGCTGCCGGCCGAGGAGCGGGCGGCGCTCGCCGCGCTGCCCGAGCTGGCCGCGCTCACCCTCGCCGACACCACCCCGGCCCAGCTCGCGCCCCGCTACCGCTTCGCCGCCCAGTTGGTCACCACCGGCCGCGGCTACGCGTATCCGACGGCACGGGAGGCGGCGCTCAAGCTCATGGAGACCTCGTACCTCCCGGCGCTCGCCTTCTCCGGCGCGGACCTGCTGCACGGCCCGCTCGCGATGACCGACCCGGACGTGCCGGTGCTCGCCGTGGTCGGGTCGGGGCCCGGTGGCCGGTCGATGGGCGAGGTGTTGCCCCGACTCGGCGAGCGTCGTGCCGATGTGGTGGTGGTCGGCTCCGCCGACGTCGAGGGCGCGACCCGGATCGCGGTCCCCGAGGTCGACGAGCGGTACGCCCCGCTGTTGGACATCCTCCCGCTCCAGCGGCTCGCGCTGGCGCTCGCACTGGCCCGCGGCGAGGATCCCGACGCCCCGCGCGGGCTCAAGAAGGTCACCGCGACGAGGTGAGGCGCGGCGTGGCACGCTGGTCAGCGTGTCCACGCTGCGCGATCTCGCCGAGGAGCACACCCACCTCCGTCCGGCCGACATCGACCACCTGCACCGGATCGCCGGAGACTGGCAACTGCTCTCCGACCTGTCCTTCGCCGACCTGCTGCTCTGGGTGCCGGTCGACGCCGAGGGCACGTTCCTCTGCGTCGCCCAGGTGCGCCCGACGACCGCGCCGACGGCGTACCAGGACGACCAGGTGGGCCGCATCGTCGGCGGGCCGGAGGTCGCACACCTGGAGGTGGCGTACCGGCAGGGGCGGATCTGGCGGGAGGGCGACCCGGTCTGGTACGGCGACGTGCCCGCCCGGCACGAGGCGATCCCGGTCCGGCTGCGCACCGCCGACGGTGAGGCCGGCGAGGTGGTGGCGGTGGTCGGCCGGGACACCAACCTCTCCACCGCGCGTACGCCCAGCCAGCTGGAGCTGAACTACCTGACCACGGCGGACGACCTGGCCCAGATGATCGCCGACGGCACCTTCCCACCGCCCCGGCATCCGGGGGAGACCACGTCCGCTCCTCGGGTCGGCGACGGCCTGGTCCGGCTGGACGCCAACGGCAAGGTCACCTACGCGAGCCCGAACGCCCAGTCCGCGTACCGCCGGCTGGGCTACGCCTCGCACCTCGTGGGCGAGGACCTGGCGGCACTGCACCGCCGGCTCGCCGGCGATCCGCTGGAGGGGACCGACGCGGCGAACGCGATCCTGGCCGCGCTGCGCGGCGACGCGCCGCCCCGCCGGGAGATCGACGCCCGCGGCGCCACCATGCTCACCCGGGCGCTGCCGCTCATGCCGGCCGGCGTGCCGATCGGCGCGCTGGTGCTGGTCCGGGACATCACCGAGGTGCGCCGCCGGGACCGTGCCCTGATCACCAAGGACGCCACCATCCGGGAGATCCACCACCGGGTGAAGAACAACCTGCAGACCGTCGCCGCGCTGCTGCGCCTGCAGGCCCGCCGGGTCTCGATGCCCGAGGCCCGGGTCGCGCTGGAGGAGTCGGTACGCCGGGTCGCCTCGATCGCGCTGGTGCACGAGACGCTCTCGATGTCCAGCGACGAGGCGGTGGAGTTCGATGGCATCGTCGACCGGGTGGCCAGCGCGGCGACCGAGGTGGCCGCGACCGAGGTGACCGTCGGCATGCGCCGCAAGGGCAGCTTCGGGGTGCTGCCCGCGGAGGTGGCCACCTCGCTGGTGATGGTCCTCAACGAGCTGCTGCTCAACGCCGTCGAACACGGCTTCCCGCCGGCGGACGAGGCGCCGGCCGAGGCAACCGGCGTGGCCGTGCCGGGCGGTGGCGCCGCCGGCGAGCCGGTCGCTGGCGAGCTCCTCGCCGGCGAGCCGGAGGCTGGCTCCGGCGCGCCAGGCTCGGCGCCCGAGGTGGTGGTCTCGGCGCACCGGTTCCGCAAGCAGCTGCACGTCACGGTGACCGACAACGGGCGGGGCCTCCCCACCGGGTTCGACGCCGAGCGGGGCGGCAACCTCGGGTTGCAGATCGTCCGGGCGCTGGTCACCGGCGAGCTGCGCGGCACGATCGAGCTGCGCCACGGCAGCGGCGGCGGTACCGAGGCACTGCTCGTCGTCCCGCTGGGCCGCGGCGCCCCGGACGGTCGCGCGGCGGCCTGACCGCCGCGCGACCGACCCGACCGTCACCTCGCACCGGGCCTTCGCCGCACTCGGCCTTCGCCGGGCTGCTGGCCTGCCGGTGTCCTCATGAGCGTTATGACTCTCCGGCATATTTATGGCTCTTGTGACGTGTTGTGGGTGGTTGGGCGCGTCCTTGATGGCGCACGCCGTTGTCCTGCCTAGGTTCTGGCTTGTCGAGGTCAGAACTGGATGGGCGGGAGAACGGCGTGCGTTCTGCCAGGGTATGGGCTGGGCTGCTCGGGGTCGAGCAGGCGGTGGTGGAGGGTGTGGAGTTCGATCCGGACGAGTCGGTGGTGGTGGCTCGGGTGCGGGTGCGTAAGGGCGCGTCGCGGCGGTGTCCGTATTGCCGGCGGCGGTGTGCCCGTTATGACGCTGGGGTGCGTCGTCGGTGGCGGGCGTTGGATCTCGGGACGGTGCGGGCGGTGATCGAGGCGGACGCGCCTCGGGTGTCCTGTCGGGTGCATGGGGTGGTCGTGGCGGCGGTGCCGTGGGCGCGTCACGGGGCGGGGCACACACGGGCGTTCGACGCGACGGTGGCGTGGTTGGCGGTGCACACGGCGAAGTCGGCGGTGTCGCAGCTGATGCGGGTCGGTTGGCGCACGGTGGGGTCGATCGTGGCCCGGGTATGGGCCGATACCGGTGGCCTTGAGGACCGGTATGACGGGTTGCGTCGTATCGGGATCGACGAGGTCAGCTACAAGAAGGGGCACCGGTATCTGACCGTGGTCGTGGACCATGACAGCGGCCGGTTGGTGTGGGCGGCGCCGGGTAGAAGCGCCACCACGTTACAGGCGTTCTTCGACCTGCTCGGTCCCGAGCGGGCCGCGAAGATCACGCACGTGTCGGCCGACGGCGCGGACTGGATCACGACGGTCGTGCGGCGCAGGTGCCCGAACGCGGTCCGCTGCGCCGACCCGTTCCACGTGGTGGCCTGGGCCACCGACGCCGTTGACCGGGTTCGCCGTCAGGCATGGAACGAGGCCACCGGGCGAGGAGCCGGCCGCCGCGGTGTCGCCACCGGCGAGGCCCGAGAGCTGAAGAACACCCGCTGGGCGTTGTGGAAGAACCCCGACAACCTCACCGACGCCCAGCAGGCCAAACTCGCCTGGATCGCCAAGACCCATCCCCGCCTGCACCGGGCCTGGGCGTTGAAAGAGGGCCTACGGCTGGTGTTCACCCTGGCCAGGACCAGCCCGACCACGGCGGTCGAAGCCCTCGACCGGTGGATCGGATGGGCCCGACGCAGCCGCATCGACGTCTTCGTCGACCTGCAACGACGCGTCACGCGACACCGCGACCAGATCATCGCCGCCATCGAACACGGCCTGTCCAACGGCCGGATCCAGTCGGTCAACACCAAGATCCGCCTGATCACCCGGATGGCCTTCGGCTTCCACTCAGCCGAAGCCCTCATCGCCCTGGCCATGCTCAGCCTCGGCGGCCACCGACCCGAACTACCCCGACCATGACCCCGACCCACACATCAATCACAAGAGCCATAAATATGCCTCACAGTCATAACGCTCAGACGAGCTTGGCCCCCGGCGGCGCGACACGCGGCTCCACCCGGTAGCGCTCAGCGGGTGAGGAGCGCGACGGTCAGGCCGGGGCGCTGCCAGACCTGCTCGACGGTGAAACCGTCCCGTAGTGCCGCACCCTTCGCGCCGGGCACCGTCGCCACCGGGTCGGCATGCCGGCCGGCGACGACCAGCCAGAGCCGCTGCGTCCCGGCGAGGCACTCGGCGGGACGGTCGCACTCGGCGGCCCAGAGGTCGCCGCGGCGGGCCTGCCCCTCGGTCAGCAGCGCGTCGCGCGGCCGCTGGCCCCGGAGTTGGTACTCCAGCCCCAGGTCGAGGAAGAGCCAGCTCTGGCGGGGCGAGTAGACGACCGCGTCGCCGGGGCGTTGCCCCTCGGCGACGATGCGGGCCACCCCGCGGTAGTCGATCGGAGCGCTGCGCGGCCACTCGTGGGTACGCCTCAGCGCCGCCTGGTCGGGGAGGCCCAGCAGACCGGCCAGGGCCAGTACGGCGAGCCCGCCCGGCAGTGGCACCGCGGCCAGCGCCGCACCGGCCAGGAGGCAGCCGAACGGCACGACGAACACCAGGTAGCGGGGTACCCAGAGCGGTACGACCAGACCCGCGGCGAACAGCAGCAGCACCGGCAGCAGCACGGCGCTGCCGGGCAGCAGCGCGCGCCAGCCGAGCCGGGCGGTCCCGAGCACGGCGAGGCCCACCAGCAGCCCGCCCACGACGCTGCTCTGGGCGACGCCGCCCGGCAGCGCGGTCAGGTCGGTCGGCCGGACCAGGTCCACCCAGTTCAGCTGCCGGCCCCGCTGGCTCCGGGCGGCCAGCGCCAGCGGGGTAACCAGCAGCAGCGCCGGCAGGACGGCCGGCAGCCACCACCACCGCGGATCCCCTCGGCGCCCGCCGCCAGCTGACCCGCCGGCGACGCGGACCCCGCTCGGGCCGCTGCCTGAGCCGCCGCCCGACCCGGCGCCGTCGCGGACCCCGCTCGCGCCGTCGCCCGAGCCGCGGCTGGCGTGCTGGTCCGCGTCGTCGCCGCTCGTGCCGTTGGCCGGGTCGGTCGGGTGGCCTGGACGGGCCGGCGTGAGGCCGGCGCGGCGGGCGGCGAGCACCGCCAGCGCGTGGGCGGCGAGCAGAGTGAGCGCGATCAGATGGGCCAGGGCGAGGGCCGCGAGGGCGGCGGCGTACCCGGCCCAACGTCCCCAGCCGGGTCGGCGCAGCGCGTCGACCAGCAGCAGGGTGGCGAGGACGGCGAGGAACGTGGCCAGCGCGTACGGGCGGGCCTCCTGGGCGTACCGGGAGGTGCCCGGCAGCAGCGCGAAGAGCAGGCCGGCGAGCAGCCCGACCCGGGCGCCGGCGAGCCGCCGGCCGAGCAGCGCGGTCAGCGCCGCGGCCCCGGTCATCGCCAGCACCGACGGCAGTCGCAGCGCGGTGACCGAATCACCGACCAGCGCCAACCAGCCGTGCATGAGCAGGTAGTACGGCCCGGTGGCCGCGTCGATGGTGCCGGACAGCCGGACCAGGTCGCCGACCGAACGGGTGGCCGCGCTCCAGGTCGCCAGCTCGTCGCGCCAGAGCTGGGCCCGGTTGAGCCCGGCACCCGTGACCACGAGGGTCAGCAGCGCCGGCGGCACCCACACCGGCAGGCGCACGCCGCGGAGGCCGCGCGGTGCGGGGGGACCGTCCGCGCCGGTCCCGGTCGGGGTCGCCCGATCCCGCCTATCGGACAATTCGCCCACGATGCCGAGCCTCGCACACCGTTGTGCCCGACGGGGCCGGAGCGGACGCAGCCGCCGCCGCTCAGGCCCGTCATGTGGGATCGGGCACGCGGACATTGGCCGGTCTGCTCGGCGTGTGGCAGCATGACGAGCATGACCGCCGCTGTCGTACGCCGCTTCGTGGCTCGTCGCCACGTCGACTACGGCCGCGTGCGCAGCGCCATCTGTCCGGCCTACTGACGACGCCCGATCATTCTGTCTCGGGCGCGTTCCGCGCCGGCCCTCCTGACACCGTTGTCCTGAGCCCGTAACTGACGGGCCGCCGTCGCGTACGCGCTCCACCGGCACCGCAGACAACGGAGGACGCCGCGATGGCGGTCAGCAGCATCCCGGCCAGGTCCGACGACCCGACGGCACGCCCCACCCGGGCACCGCGGCGCCCTCGTGGAGAGGGCCAGTGGGCCCTTGGCCACCGTGAGCCGCTCAACCCGAACGAGCGGACCAAGAAGGACGACAACCCGCTCAACGTGCGGGCCCGGATCGAGAACATCTACGCCCACCGCGGCTTCGCCTCCATCGACCCGGCCGACCTGCGCGGCCGGTTCCGTTGGTGGGGCCTCTACACCCAGCGCAAGGCGGGCATCGACGGCGGGCGTACGGCCGTGCTCGAGCCGCACGAGCTGGAGGACGAGTTCTTCATGCTCCGGGTCCGGGTCGACGGGGGCCAGCTCTCCCTGGCCCAGCTGCGGACGATCGCCGGGATCTCCGAGGAGTTCGCCCGGGGCACCGCCGACATCACCGACCGGCAGAACATCCAGCTCCACTGGGTCCGGGTCGAGGACGTGCCGGAGATCTGGCGCCGGTTGGAGTCGGTGGGCCTGCAGACCACCGAGGCCTGCGGCGACTGCCCCCGGATCGTGCTGGGCAGCCCCGTCGCCGGGGTGGCCGAGGCGGAGGCGATCGACCCGACCCCGGCGATCGACGAGATCGTCCGCCGGTACGTGGGCGACCCGCAGTACTCGAACCTGCCGCGCAAGTTCAAGTCGTCGATCTCCTGGCTCGTGGACACCCCGTACGAGGCGAACGACATCGCCTTCCTCGGCGTCGACCACCCCGAGCACGGCCCCGGCTTCGACGTCTGGGTCGGCGGCGGCCTCTCCACCAACCCGATGCTGGCCCAGCGGCTGGGCGTCTGGGTGCCGCTGGCCGAGGTGCCGGACGTCTGGGCCGGCGTGGTCGGCATCTTCCGCGACTACGGCTACCGGCGGCTGCGCCACCGGGCGCGGCTGAAGTTCCTGCTCGCCGACTGGGGCATCGAGCGCTTCCGGGAGGTGCTGGAGAAGGAGTACCTCGGCCGGACGCTGCTCGACGGACCCGCCCCGCAGCTTCCCGACAAGCCGGTCGATCACATCGGCGTGCACCGGCAGCGGGACGGCCGGCACTACGTCGGCGGCGCTCCGGTCGTCGGCCGGGTCTCCGGCGGGCAGCTGGCGAAGCTGGCCGACGTCGTCCAGGCGCACGGCAGCGACCGGGTGCGGCTCACCCCGTACCAGAAGCTGCTGGTGCTGGACGTGGCACCGGAGCGGACCGAGTCGCTGGTCGGCGCGCTGCGGGAGATCGGCCTGGAGGCCCGCCCGTCGGCCTGGCGGCGCGGCACCATGGCCTGCACCGGCATCGAGTACTGCAAGCTCGCCATCGTCGAGACCAAGGCCCGGGGCGAGGAGCTGGTGGCCCGGCTCGAAGAGCGGCTGCGCGACTTCGACGCGGACATCTCGATCCACCTCAACGGGTGCCCGAACGCGTGCGCCCGGACGCAGGTGGCCGACATCGGCCTCAAGGGCCAGCTGGTGGTCGGCCCGGACGGCCGCCAGGTGGAGGGCTTCCAGGTGCATCTCGGCGGCGGCCTCGGCATGGCCGCCGGGCAGACGTCGGGCTTCGGCCGCAAGCTGCGCGGCCTGAAGACCACGGCCGAGGAGCTTCCGGAGTACGTGGAACGGTTGGCCCGCCGCTACCTGGCCGGCCGGCACGAGGGCGAGGCGTTCGCCCAGTGGGTGATCAGAGTCGACGAGGAGGAACTGCGATGAGCAGCGAGAACCGTGCGGCACCCCTGTACTGCCCCTACTGCGGCGAAGAGGACCTGCGGCCGAGCGAGACGGGCCACGGCGCCTGGGAGTGCCACGCCTGCGCCCGGGTCTTCACGGTGAAGTTCACCGGCCTGCTCAGCCGGGCGGTGGCCCGGTGAGCGCGAGGAGTGAGCTTGCGGGCCCCGCGGTCGCGAACCAGAGGAGGCACCCGTGAGTCTCGTGTCGGCGGCGGGTCTGGGCCTGGTCGGGATCGGCGGCTCGAAGCCGGCCGGTGTGCCGGGTCGGAGCCCCGAGGAGCTGCGTGCGCTGGCCGAGGAGGCCGGCCGGGAGCTGGAAGGTGTTCCGGCGCTGGAGATCGCCCGCTGGGCGGCGGAGACCTTCGGTGACCGGCTCTGCGTGACCAGCTCGATGGCCGACGCGGTGCTGGCTCACCTGGTGTCCCGGGTGGCGCCCGGGGTGGACGTGGTCTTCCTCGACACCGGCCTGCACTTTCCCGAGACGCTCCGGGTCCGCGACGAGGTCGCCCGGACGCTGCCGGTGACCGTACGGTCGATCCGGCCCCGTCTCACAGTGGGCCAGCAGGACGGGCAGTACGGGCCGCGGCTGTTCAACAAGTCCCCGGACGACTGCTGCCAGCTGCGCAAGGTGGAGCCGCTCGAGCGGGCGCTGTCCGGGTACGACGCGTGGGCCGCCGGGCTGCGCCGGGACGAGTCGCCGACGCGGGCGAACACGCCGGTGGTGGCGTTCGACGCCCGGCGTGGAAAGGTCAAGGTCAACCCGATCGCGACCTGGACGCAGGCCGACGTGGACGGCTACGTCGCCCGATGGAACGTGCCGGTCAACGAGTTGTTCAAGCAGGGCTACGGCTCGATCGGATGCTGGCCGTGCACTCGCCGTACCGCCGCGGGGGAGGACCCGCGGGCCGGGCGGTGGGCGATGTTCGAGAAGACCGAGTGCGGACTGCACGTCTGACCCGACCGGTCCGGCGGGTGGTGAGCGGGGCGGCGGCGCCTCGGCCGTCCGCCGATCCCGTCGTCCTGGTCGCGCACGGTAGCCGTGATCCGCGGGCTGCCGCGGCGACCGGGGCCCTGGCCCGGGCGGTGTCGGCGGCCCGCCCGGGCACCCCGGTGTCGGCGAGCTGGCTCGACCACACCGATCCGGATCCGGCCGAGGCGCTGCGGGCGCTCGCCGACGCCGGTCATCCGCGGGCGGTGCTGGTCCCGGTGCTGTTGACCGCCGCGTACCACCGTCGGGTCGACATCCCGGCGGCGGTCGCCGCGGCCCGAGCCTCGGCGCCGTCACTGTCCGTACGGGTGACCGACGTGCTCGGTCCGGTTGGCGGGGCGGTGGACGGGAGTCTGCTGGCCGGCCTGCGGCGGCGGTTGGCGGAGGCGGAGCCGGGTCCGTTCGACGCGCTGGTGCTGGCCGCGGCGGGCACCCGGGACCCTCGGGCCCGCGGCTCGGTGGGTCAGGTGGCCGCCGCCCTCGGCAGCCGCCTCGGCGTGCCGGTCCGGGTGTCGTACGCCTCGGCCGCCCCGCCGACGGTCGACGCGGCGGTCGCCCGGCTGCGCGCGGAGGGTGCCCGCCGGGTGGCGGTGTCGGCGTACTTCCTGGCGCCCGGTCTCTTCCACGACGCGGTGACGGTGGCGGCGCGTGCCGCCGGTGCGGTGGCGGTCTCCGCGCCCCTCACCGACGCCCCGGAACTCGCGGATCTCGTGCTGCGCAGAGTCGACGCCGCGCTGGCGGGCGGCCTGCCCCGGCCACTGACAACAGCCGTTGGGGCGCGGGTGGCCCGGAGCGGTGGACCGGGCCTCGGGCTGGTGTCGCGCGCGGCCCGCAGCGGCCGGTCGGCCGGCTCCGGACAGCAGAACGCCCCGGCGGGTTGAACCCGGCGGGGCGTGCAGCTGTGTCGGTGGGTCAGGCGGAGTGAGCGCGCAGCACCCGGAGGCCGCCGCGACGCTTCACGGCGCGCCGCTCCTCCTCGCTCATCCCGCCCCAGACGCCCGCGTCCTGACCCGACTCGAGCGCCCACTGCAGGCACTGGTCGGTCACGGAGCAGCGCCGGCAGACGGCCTTGGCCTGCTCGACCTGCAGGAGAGCCGGTCCGGACGTCCCGATCGGGAAGAACAGCTCCGGGTCCTCGTCGCGGCAGACAGCATGGTGACGCCAGTCCATGGCGGCAACACTCCTCATTCTGGATGGGTGGCAGATCGTGCTTTGTTGCTTTTCCTATATGCATCCGCAACGCCGGTCGTAACGGTTCGCGTTCGACTATTCGGCATTGCGTGAGCAGGCTGTTGGCACCGGGGACCTGCCGGAACGGCTCAACGTGCCGAGCATATCCAGGCAATGTCCCGGTAACTCAAGTTCGCTTGTGAATACTTTCACGAACTCACACAATGTCAAGGGTGACGCTCGGAAAAACTCCGCGCGGTGAGCAAGCCCACAACCCATTTGTCCGGGTTTCCGAGTGATCCGGTTACCCCGCGTACCACAGTCGAGGATCAATATAGTACAGTCCGCGTGACATTGCTGACATTTCCGGCACCTGCCCCTCGGTGTTGCGGCCACCGCGTCGTTGCGGTGTCACGGCCGCGTCGACCTAGGGCAGTACCCGAGAGCTAGCAGATTACTCTCAGTGCCGCGGGAACGGATGTGAATCTGACTTTTTCCCGCTCGCCGAGGTAGTCGCCGTCCAGTTGGAACGCCTGCGGACGGCTCGACAGCAGCGTGAACTCCGCAACGTCATGTAGCCGCAACACCTGGCGACCATGCGGATCGGGGTGCCCGGAGACGAACTGCGTCACTGTCCGTGCCGTGCTGGGCACCCGGAGCTGACGGAAGGCGAGCACGTCCAGGCCCAGGTCGAACGACGCCTCCGGGTTCGGGTTGATCTCGCGGTCGCCCAGGTAGGTCCACGGCGCCGTGTTCTGGATGATGGCCGAAGCCAGCTCGCCCTGGCCCGCCTCGCCAGGGCGCTCCAGACTGATCGCCGGGTGCCGCCGGTCGGAGGCGAAGAAGTACTGGCTCAGGATCGCGCGCAGGTAGAGCCCGGGGCTGGACACCCGCCCCTTCCGGCGGGCCTGCTCCACCCGGTGGATCACGGCGGCGTCGAGGCCGAAGCCGGCGCAGAACGTGAAATAGCGGTCGTCGGCGCGGCCGAGCCCGATCGTGCGGTAGCGGCCCAGCCGCAGCCCTTCCAGGATCATGCTGGTGCCCTCGGGCCACTCCCCGGGCAGGCCCAGCGCCCGCGCGAAGACGTTCGTCGAACCGCCCGGAACGGTGGCCAGCGCGGGCAGCCGCTCGGCCGGGGGGAGGGCGCCGGGGGCGGTCGGCGGCTCGGCGGCCATCAGCCCGTTGACCACCTCGTTCACGGTGCCGTCGCCACCGAGGGTGACCACGACGTCGACCCCCTCCTCGGCCGCCTCCCGCGCCAGCGCGGTGGCGTGCCCGCGCCGCCGGGTGTACCGCACGGAAAGGTCGACTTCGCTGCGCAGCGCCCGGACCAGCACGTCCCGGCTGCGCTCGCTGGTGGTGGTGGCTTTCGGATTGACCACCAGGACGGCCCGCATGGGCGGCACTGTACCCCCCGGTAGCCCGGGTATCGTGGCGCGCGTGACCATCGACTCCGACCCGATTCCCGTCACGCTCCGCTGGGCGGTCCGGCTGTTGCGCGGCGAGGCGGTCGCCGTCGCGCTCATCGCCGTCTGGCTGGTCTGGGCCGACCTGACCGCCGACACCACCGCCGGACTCACCTCGGCGTTGCTGGTGACCGCGTTCGCGGTCGGCGCGGCGGTCGCGCTCTGGGCACTCGGTGGCGCGCTGGCCCGTTGCCGCGCCGGGGCGCGCGCCCCGGCGATCGTGCTCCAGCTCATGCTGCTGCCGATCGGCTGGTACATGGTCCAGGGCGGCCTGGGCTGGCTGGGCGTGCCCCTGATGGCGCTCGGCGTCGGGGTCAGCGCGCTCCTGGTGAGCCCGGCCACCACCCGGGCGCTCGGCTTCTCCTGAGCCGCCGGGCCGGAGGACCCGCCGTGGCCGCCGCCGGACCGCGCCGCAGCCCGCCGCGGATCAGTAGCCGGAGGAGCGGCGGGTGAGCAGTGAGATGGTCGCCTGCCCGTCGGTGGCGGTGGCGGACGCCGCCGTGGTCAGCGCGGTGAGCACCTTCCAGGCGAACGACGACTCGGCGGGGAGCTTGGCGCCCCGGACGATCGGCACCGTCACCTCGACGGTCAGGGCGTCCTCGGTGACCGAGAAACGGCACTCCAGCTCGGCGTCCTTCGTCGCGATGGCGAGCAGCATCGCGCAGGCCTCGTCGACGGCGATCCGCAGGTCCTCGATCTCGTCGAGCGCGAACTGCAACCGGGCCGCCAGACCGGCGGTGGCGGTGCGGAGCACGCCCAGGTAGCCGCCGTCGGCGGGCACGGTGAGGTGCACGACGTCGTCGTCGGTGGCCGGCTGGCCGGTCAGTTGAGTCACCACTCATCCCCCCGGTCGCGGACTCTACCCGGTCAGGCGCTGGGACGGGTGGGGGCCGCCGCCACCTGGCGGGCCAGCCCGTGCAGCGCCTCGCCGCTGAGCCGGTAGGGGACCCACTCGTCCATCTTCTCGGCGCCGATCGCGGCGTAGAAGCCGGCCGCCGGGTTCCAGTTGATCATCCACCACTCGAGCCGGCGGTAGCCGCGCTCGACGCAGATCGCGGCGAGGGTGGCCAGCAGCCGTCGACCCGCACCGGTGCCCCGCGCCGTCGGGCGGACGTAGAGGTCCTCCAGGTAGATGCCGTGCACCCCGGCCCAGGTGGAGAAGTTGAGGAACCAGAGCGCGAACCCGATCGGCTCGTCGCCGGCGTCCACCGCGACGTGCCCGTACAGGGCCGGCGCCGGGCCGAACAGTGCGGCGGTCAGCTGCTCCGGGGTGAGGTGGCACTGGTCGGGCGCGCGTTCGTACGCCGCCAGTTCGTGCACCATAGCGACGACGGCCGGCACGTCCTCGGGACGTGCCGGCCGGATCGTCGGTGCCTGAGCCCCGAGCGTCACGCCTTCTTGGTCTCCCAGAAGATCTTGGCGATCTCGTCGATCTTCTGCAGCAGCTGGTCGGCGGTGGCCGGGTCGAGGCTGCCCTTGACGCCGCCGGAGCCGGCGAGCTTGGTGGCCTCGTTGAAGAGCTGGTGCAGCTGCGGGTACTTCTCGAAGTGGGCGGGCTTGAAGTAGTCGGTCCAGAGCACCCAGAGGTGGTGCTTGACCAGCTCGGCGCGCTGCTCCTTGATGATGACCGCGCGGGTGCGGAACTCCGGGTCGGTGTTCGCCTGGTACTTCTCGCAGATCATTTTGACCGACTCGGCCTCGATCCGGGCCTGGGCCGGGTCGTACACGCCGCAGGGCAGATCGCAGTGGGCGCTCGCCGTGACACGGGGCGCAAGGATGCGTGGAAGTCGCATCGGGATCCTCCATGGGAAGTTTGCGATGATCCAAGACGACATTACTCCTGGACCGGCTCCCCGACCGGATGGAGGTGAAACCGTCGTGACCCGTCACCCGGCGGAGGTTTCCGGGCTGCGCCGGCCGCTGACCGCGGTCCTGGTGACCGGCCCGTCCATGGCGCCCACGCTGCGGCACGGGGACGCCGTGCTGGTGCGGCGCGGCGGGCGCCCCGTCCGGCCCGGGGACGTGGTGGTCGCCGTCTTCCGCACCCGACCCGACCTGCTGGTGGTCAAGCGCGCGGTGCGACCGCAGGACGGCGGCTGGTGGCTGCGCGGCGACAACGACCTGGTCACCGACGACTCCCGGGCGTACGGCGTGGCCGACGTGCGCGGTCGGGTGCTGGCGCGCTACTGGCCCCGCCCCGGCCGGGTGCGGCGGAAGGCATTATGACCCTCCTCACATCCGGCGGGCACCTCCGACACTATGCTCGAAACGTGCCCGGGTGACCCCCGCACCGCGTGCCCCTGCTCGCCGCACACCTCGCGGCCGGAGCCGGCCGCCCCGTCTGCTCGACAGATCCTGGAGTCACCAATGCCTTCGTCCACCGTGGACCCCGCCGATCCCGTCTTCCGGCTGCACCGGGGCGGCAAGCTCGCCGTAACCTCGACGGTCCCGCTCACCAGCCGCGAGGACCTCTCCCTCGCGTACACCCCCGGGGTCGCCCGGGTGTGCGAGGCGATCGCCGCCGACCCGACGCTGACCGCCGACTACACCTGGGTGTCGCACACCGTCGCGGTGGTGACCGACGGGTCCGCGGTACTCGGGTTGGGCAACATCGGCCCGCGCGCGGCGCTGCCGGTGATGGAGGGCAAGGCGGTGCTGTTCAAGCAGTTCGGCGGTGTGGACGCGGTGCCGGTCTGCCTGGACACCCAGGACGTGGACGAGATCGTCGCGATCGTGCGGGCACTGGCGCCGTCGTTCGGCGGCATCAACCTCGAGGACATCAGCGCGCCGCGCTGCTTCGAGGTGGAGCGCCGGCTCGACGACGCGCTGGACATCCCGGTCTTCCACGACGACCAGCACGGCACCGCGATCGTGGTGCTCGCCGCCCTGCGCAACGCCGCGGCGCTGCTCAACCGCAAGCTGGGCGACCTGCGGGTCGCGGTCAGCGGCGCGGGCGCGGCCGGCGTCGCGGTGACGAAGATGCTGGTCGCCGGCGGGGTGAACCCCGACCAGGTCGTGGTCTGCGACTCCAAGGGCATCCTCGGCCGACACCGCACCGACCTCACCGGCACGAAGGCGGAGCTGGCCGCGACCACCAACGCCGACGGTCGCGCGGGCGACATCACCGAGGCGCTGCGCGGCGCGGACGTGCTGATCGGCGTCTCCGGCGGGCAGATCCCCGAGGCGGCGGTGGCCGGCATGGCGCCCGGCGGCATCGTCTTCGCGCTGGCGAACCCGACCCCCGAGGTGCACCCGGAGGTGGCCGCCCGGCACGTCGCGGTCGTGGCCACCGGGCGCAGCGACTACCCGAACCAGATCAACAACGTGCTCGCCTTCCCGGGCGTGTTCCGTGGCGCGCTGGACGCGCGCGCCACCCAGATCACCGACACGATGAAGGTGGCCGCCGCGGACGCCATCGCCGGGGTGGTCGCCGAGGTGCTGACCGCCGAGGCGATCGTCCCGTCGCCGCTGGACCCCCGGGTGGCCCCCGCCGTGGCCGAGGCGGTGGCCGAGGCGGCCCGCCGCGACGGCGTCGCCCGCGCCTGATCGAGGGCCCTTCCTGTCGCGACCCGCACAGGAAGGGCCCTTCTTAACGGGCGCTCAGCTTGTTACCGTGCCGATCATGCGTGCCGCCTTCGCCTCCCGTCTCGACGACGACAACCCGCTCGCCGCGCTCACCGTGGGGGAGCGGCCGGAGCCGGTCCACCCGGACGCGGACTGGGTGACCGTGCAGGTCCGGGCCAGTTCGCTGAACCACCACGACCTCTGGTCGCTGCGTGGGGTCGGCCTCACCGAGGCGCAGCTGCCGATGATCCTCGGCTGCGACGCCGTCGGCCTGGACCCGGACGGCAACGAGGTGGTCGTCTACCCGGTCGTCCCCACCCCGGGTGACCCGCGCGGGGTGTCGATCCTCTCCGAGCACTTCCCGGGCACCCTCGCCGAGCGGGTGGCCGTGCCGCGGGCGAACCTCGTGCCGCTGCCCGAGGGGTTGTCGCTCACGGACGCCGCCTGCCTGCCCACCGCCTGGCTCACCGCCTGGCGGATGCTCACCACAAAGGGGCGGGTGGAGGACGGCGACGCCGTCCTGGTGCAGGGCGCCGGCGGCGGGGTGGCGACGGCCGCCGTCGCGCTCGCGGTGGCGATGGGCAAGCGGGTGTACGCGACCAGCCGGGACGCCGCGAAGCGGGACCGGATCGCCGCCCTCGGCGCGACGGCTGTCGAGCCCGGCGCCCGGCTGCCGGAGCGGGTGGACGTGGTGATCGAGACGGTCGGCGCCGCCACCTTCGACCACTCGCTGAAGTCCGCCGCGCCGATGGCCCGGATCGTCGTCTCCGGGGCGACCGCCGGGCACCTTCCGACGGTCAACCTGCGCCGGGTGTTCGCCATGCAGCTCGAGATCCTCGGCACCTCGATGGGCACCCCGGGCGAGCTGTACGACCTGCTCGCGTTCTGCGCGGAGCGGCAGGTGCGCCCCGTGGTGGACAGCGTGGTCCCGTTCAGCAAGGTCGACGAGGCGTTCGCGCGCCTGCACGGCGGGGAGGCCTTCGGCAAGATCGTGCTCGACCACACGGCCTGACCGCCAGGGGCACGCGCCCCGCGGTCAGAGGTGGTTGTCGAGGGTGGCCAGACCGTCGCGGGCCGCGTCGGTGGGGATCCGCCGCTTGGCCGCCGCGTCGCCGTACAGCGACCAGCGGAGGAACTCGACGGTGGTGTCCGACACCACCCGCAGCGCGTCGCCGTCGGTCAGCAGCGCCCGGCCGTGGTCGCCCCTGGTCAGGCTGAGCATGGCCTTCGGCCAGGGCACCGCGTCGTACGCGGCCTTGCCCGCCGCGTACTCCACCACCTCGTCCAACTCGCCGTGCACGAAGAGCTGCGGGGCGGCGGCGCCCGCGAAGCCCGTGCCCACGCCGAGTGCCGTACCGGCGAACACCACGCCGGCGTCCAGCCGCTCGTCGCGCCCCGCCGTGAAGAGACCGATGGTGGTCACGCCGCCGGCCGAGTGCCCGGCCGCGGCCACCCGGTCGCCGGCCAGGTGGCCCCGGAGCGGGTCACCGGCCTTCCCGTCGAGCGCGAGCACCTGGGTCAGCGCGTACGACACGTCGGCCGGCTGGTTGAGCACGTCGAGCACGTTGACCTCTGTGCCGCGGGCGGTGTGCGGGAACGTGGGCGCGGCGACCACGAACCCGGCCGCCGCCCAGCGCGTCAGCAGCGTCGCGTAGTCGTCCGGGCGGCCACCCAGTCCGTGGCTGAACATCACCACCGGGAACCGGCCGCCGGCCGCGGTCGCGGATCGCTCCGGGGCGCCGCCGGCCCGGCCCGCCGCCGGGTACCAGACGGTCACCGGCAGCGGCCGGTCGCCGTCGCGGTTCAGCTTCAGCTGGCGTACGCCGACGGCGAAGCTCTTCTCCGGCGCGGTGCCGGCGGGTACCCGGGGAGCCGGCGTGGCGCTCTTCGGCGGATCCGCCGGTGGGTTGCGCGGCTCGGCGACCGGGGCGGGCCCCGAGCAACCCACCAGGCCGGCCGTGAGCAGGGCGGCGGTGAGCAGGGCGGGGGTGCGGCGACGGGACATGAGTTCGATTGTGCCCGGCGCGGTGGCGGCCGAAGGCCCCTTACCGCGCCTGTGGCGCCACGGACTGATCGTTGAGGCGTGGGCGACTCGACACGCCGCCGGGCGGGTCGCTGAGCCGTCAGCGATCATGACGAGCCCCGCTGGCGTCGCTCAGGCGAGTGAGGCGCGCAGCCGCCTGAGGTCCTCCGCGTCCTTGGGGCGGCGGGGGCGCTCCGGCATCCAGACCGGATACATCTCCTTGAACTCGATCTGCGCGGCGACCGCGATCATCGGCGCGGTGCGGGGCCCGATCCTGCCGGGCGGGCCGTCCAGCAGGCCGACCGGCAGTGGTGTCCCTTCCCAGGGGCCGGCGCCGACCGTCACCCGGCCGGCCGCGTCCCGGCCCAGGTAGGCGAAGCTCACCTCGACTTCGTCGCGGAGCAGATCGAGCTGCACCTCGACCGGCATCCGCGGATCGGCCCGCCAACCACGGCCGCTGAGCAGGGCTTTCAGCCGTGGTGCTTCGGCACGCCAGCAGTACCAGTCGACGTCGACGTGCGGCCGGGTCACCGCGCCGAGGTGGAAGTCCATCGCCCAACCGCCACGCAACCAGACGTCGATGCCGGCCGCCCTGACGGTCTCGACCACCTCGCCGATGGCCGCCAACTGCCGCCCCGCCAACCCGTCCATGCCGCGACCCTAGCCCCACCCCTCGCCTTCGCCCGTCCCGTCCATCCGCGTCGATCATGGACTTGTGGTGCCCGGCTCATCCCGTTACATCCGGTTCGTTAGGCACCACAACTGCATGATCGACGGGGCGGGGGTGGAGGCAAGGCCGGTTAGGGGGTGTGGCGGGCGGTGTAGTGGGTCAGGGCGGGGTTGTGGGCGTCGGTCGGGAGGCGTCGGGCGGCGGTCGGGTCGTCGTACAGGGTCCAGCGAAGGAAGTCGGTGGTGGTCGCGAGGACCTGGGCGAAGCCGGGCCGGCCGGGGGTCAGGTACTCGCCGTGACCCTGCCCGAGCAGGCTGAGGAACGCGGCCGGGCCCGGGGTGCGGTCGTACGCCGCCCGGCCCACCGTCACCGGCACCACCGCGTCGGCGGTGCCGTGCACGAAGAGCATCGGGGCGGCCGGTCCGGCGAAGCTGCCGGCGAGCCCACCGCCGGCGATGACCACGCCGGAGCGCAACCGCGGCGAGCGACCGGAGGTGAACATGCCGGCCGTGGTGAAGCCACCCGCCGAGTGCCCGGCCGCGGCGAACCGGGTCACGTCGAGGTGCCCGGCGAGCGGGTCGCCCGGACGGCCGTCCAGCCGGACCAGGTGCCGGATCACCCGCCAGCCGTCGGCAGGCTGGTGCCGGACGTCGGCCCGGGTGAAGTGGGCCGCGCCGCGCCGGGTGTGCGGATAGGCCGGCGCGGCCACCACGAAGCCCGCGGCGGCCCATCTGGTGGTCAACCCGGAGTGCAGCACCGGCAGGCTGTCCAACCCGTGGCTGTAGACCACCACCGGGAATCGCCCGGGAGCCACCGCGCGGCCCTCCGCCGGGTACCACACGGTCACCGCCAGGGGGCGCGCCGAGCCGGGATCGAGGGTGAACGTACGCACGCCGACGGCGTACGTGCCCTCGGGCGCGCGGCGCGCCGGAACCGGGCCCCCGGTCGCCGCGGTGGCCGGCGCGCAGCCCGCGAGCAGCGCCGTCACCAGCACGGCCGCCAGCCGCTTCGCCCCCACCGTTCCACGGTAGGTGGCCGTCCGCCCGTACCGTCCCCACCGTCCGGCTCGGTCCCGCCGTCTTCCGGGCCGGAAGACGGTCCGCCGGCCGGGTCCGACCCGTGGGCGCCGGTGACGCCGGACACCCCGGCTCGACAGGCTTCGCTAGGGTCACCGGCATGTCTGAGAACTACACCGACCCGAGCGGCAACACCGAGGCGTTCCGCGCCTTCGTCCAGACACCGGAGGCCGCCGAGGCGCCCACCGGGACCGCCGGCCGGCTGCCGATGTTCGTCGGCGCCGCGGTGGTCGCCGTGGTGCTCCTCGCGCTCGCCGTCTGGCTCGCGGTTGGCTGAGTCCGTCGAGGAGCCGAGGCGGCTCCGATCCCGGTTGCGGGAGATCCGGCGCGGCCCCGCCGTGCTCGGCCTGCTCGTGCTGCTCGCCGGCCTGTCGTACACGACGGCCGTCGCGAGCTTCAAGTGGCACCTGCACAGCAACTCCGCGGGGAGCCGGCTCGCCCCGGATCCGCCGCACCCGCAGCGTCCGGCGGATCCGCGTCCGGCGCCGCTGAACCGGTCAGCCCCGGTCGCCGGCCAGCTCCCGGGCCGCGCGGGCGATCTCCCGTTCCTCGTCGGTGGCGATCACGCAGACCGCGACCTCGGCTCCGTCCGGTGAGATGACCCGGTCGCCCTCGCCGGCGTTGCGTGCCGGATCCACCGTGATGCCGAGCCGGTCCAGGCCGGCCAGGGCGGCGGCCCGCACCGGGGCGGCGTGCTCGCCCACCCCGGCGGTGAAGGTCACCGCGTCGACCCGGCCGAGGAGCGCGTAGTACGCCCCCACGTAGCTGGTGATCCGCCGGCAGTAGACGTCGAAGGCGAGAGCCGCGGCCTGGTCACCGGCCGCCCGGCGGGCGAGCACCTCCCGCATGTCGTTCGCGCCGGCCAGCCCGAACAGCCCGCTGCGGTGGTTGAGCAGGTCGTCGATGTCGTCCACCGAGAGCCCGCCCTCGCGGCGCAGGTGGAAGACGACCGTCGGGTCCAGGTCGCCGCTACGGGTTCCCATGACCAGGCCCTCCAGCGGCGACATGCCCATCGAGGTCGCCACGCTGCGGCCGCCGGCGACCGCGCAGGCGCTCGCCCCGTTGCCCAGGTGCAGGGTGATCGTGTTCAGCTCCGCGTACGGCCGGCCGAGCAGCTCCGCCGTACGTCGGGAGACGAAATCGTGGGACGTGCCGTGGAAGCCGTAGCGGCGGATGCCGTACCGCTCGGCGGTGTCCCGCTCGATCGCGTAGGTCGCGACGGCCTCCGGCAGGGTCCGGTGGAACGCGGTGTCGAAGACCGCGACCTGCGGCACGCCCGGCAGCGCCTCCCGGGCCACGTCGATGCCGGCCAGGTTGGGTGGGTTGTGCAGCGGCGCCAGCGGGACCAGGTCGCGGATCGCCGCCAGCACCTCGTCGTCGATCAGCACCGGCTCACCGAACCGCTTGCCGCCGTGCACCACCCGGTGCCCGACCGCGCCGAGCCCGGACAGGTCCAGCCCGGCCAGGATCTGCCGCACCGCGGTCTCGTGGTCGGCCGGCCCGCCGCCGGGCTCGCCGATCCGCTCGACGGTGCCGGTGTCCCGCACCTCGTCGCCGTCGTAGAGCCGGTACTTCACCGACGACGACCCGCAGTTGAGCACCAGCACCCGGCTCATGACGACTCCTCCGCGGCGGCCTGGATCGCGGTGATCGCCACCGTGTTGACGATGTCCGGCACGGTGGCCCCCCGGGACAGGTCGTTGACCGGCCGCCGCAGGCCCTGCATGACGGGCCCGACCGCGACCGCCCCGGCGGAGCGCTGCACCGCCTTGTACGTGTTGTTGCCGGTGTTCAAGTCCGGGAAGATGAAGACCGTCGCCCGGCCGGCGACCGCACTGCCCGGCAACTTGGTGGCGGCGACCGCCGGGTCGATCGCCGCGTCGTACTGGATCGGCCCCTCCACCAGCAGGTCCGGCCGGCGCTCCCGCACCAGGGCGGTGGCCGCCGCGACCTTCTCCACGTCCGCGCCCGCGCCCGAGCTGCCGGTCGAGTACGAGAGCATTGCCACCCGCGGCTCGATGCCGAAGCGGGCCGCGGTGTCCGCCGACGAGATCGCGATGTCGGCGAGCTGGGCGGCGTCCGGGTCGCGGTTGACGGCACAGTCGCCGTAGACCAGCACCCGGTCGGCCAGCAGCATGAAGAAGACGCTGGACGCGACCGAGACGTCGGGCACCGTACGGATGATCTCGAAGGCCGGGCGGATGGTGGCGGCGGTGGTGTGCGTCGCCCCGGAGACCATGCCGTCGGCGTGCCCGGCGCGCACCATCATCGTGCCGAAGTAGTTGGGTTGGGCCACGATGTCGTACGCCAGCTCCGCGGTGACGCCCCGGTGGGCGCGCAGCCGCGCGTACTCGGCGGCGAAGTCGTCCCGCCAGCCGCTGGTGAGCGGGTCCACCACGTGCGCGTCGCCGACGTCGACGCCGAGCTCCCGGGCGCGCCGGGCGATGTCGTCCGGCCGGCCCAACAGGGTCAGCTCGGCGACGCCCCGGCGCAGCAGCACCTCCGCCGCGCGCAGGATGCGCTCCTCGGAGCCCTCGGGCAGCACCAGGTGCCGGCGCCGGGTCCGGGCCCGGTCGATCAGTTCGTTCTCGAACATGAGCGGGGTGACCCGGGTGGCCCGGCTGACCCGCAACCGGCGGGCCAGGTCGTCGGTGTCCACGCAGCGTTCGAAGGCGCCGAGCGCGGCCTCGACCTTGCGCGGGTTGGCGGCGCTGGGCCGGCCCTCGATCCGGCTGGACGCGGCCACCGTGCCGTAGCTGTCGGTGGGTACGGAGAGCACCGCGAGGCCGGTGTTCAACTCCTCGACCAGCCGCATCACCCGCGGGTCCGGCTGCTCGCCGAGGGTCAGGACCAGCCCGGCCAGGGACACCTGCCCGGCCACGTGCGCGGCGCTCGCCGCCACCAGCAGGTCGGCGCGGTCGCCCGGCGTGATCATCAGCGCGCCCGGGGTGAGGTGGTCGAGCAGGATCGGCACGTGCGCCGCGCCGACCACGTAGTCGAGGACGTCCCGGCTGAGCGCGCTCTCGTCACCGGTCAGCACGGTAGCGTCGAGCGCCGCGGCCACCTCGGCCACCGTGGGCGCCGACACGCTCGGCACCTCCGGGATGGCGTATGCGGGGACGGGCAGGTCCGGCAGCGCCATCGGCCCGGGCACCCGGTTGGCGATCACCGCGAGCACGGTCGCGCCCAGGTCGGCCAGATCGTGGTACGCGCCGCGGGCGGCCGCCGCGATGGCCGCCGGCTCCTGGCCGAAACCGTCCACCACGGGCACCACGACACTGCCGAACTCGGTGGCCAGCCGGGCGTTGAACGCCAGCTCGCGGGGGCGGGCCGGGTCGCCGGTGTCGTCGAAGTCGCTGCCCACCACGACCACGGCGGGACAGCGCCGCTCCACCGCCCGGTATCGTTCGACGATGCGGGAGATCAGCTCTTCGCGGCGGCCGTCGGCGACGAGCGTGGTCGCCTCGGCGTAGGTGGCACCGGCGAGGTCGGCCAGCGGCAGCTCGATCCGGTAGCGCTCGCTGAGCAGGGCGAGGATCGGGTCCGGGCCGGTGCCGGCGATCAGCGGACGGAACACGCCGATCCGGCCGACCTGACGGGACAGCAGCTCCGCCAGTCCGAGTGCGATGGTCGACTTGCCCCCGCCCGATCCCACGCTGGTCAGGTACACGCTCCGCGCCACGCCCCAACCCTAGAAGATCGCGGAGCCCGCCGCCCGTGTCCTAGGTCCCACCTCACCCGCTGACCGCCCGGCTCCCCGCCGCCGTCCGTTGATCATGAAGTTATTGCCGCGACACGCCGTTCCGCCGCGCAATAAGTTCATGATCAACGCGGTGCCACGGGGGTTACTCGTCGTCTTCGTCGTCCAGGCGGGCCAGCCAGGTGGCGAAGCGTTCGATCTGGGTCTCGAACTCGGGGTTCAGGTCGACGAAGTCACGCAGCCGTTCGCCGAGCCACTCCAGGCTGACCTGCTCGTCGCCCCGGCGTTCGACCAGTTCCTCGATGCCGCGGTCGGTGAAGTACATGGGTACGTCCTCTTGTCGGACCCGGCGCGGGGCCGGGCGGTCCTGTGACGCCAGCCGGGGCAGGGCCGTCACGACGGCCCTGCCCCGGCACTCGGCGCTTACGGTCAGGTCACGGGCGGGGGAGAGCCGCCTCGATCAGCGCGTGCTGCTCGACGTCGTGCATCTTGGCCGAGCCGACCGCCGGGGCGGCCGCCGCCGGGCGGGAGATGCGGCGCAGCCGCACGTCCGCCAGGTGCTCCAGCAGGTTGAGCGCGACGAACGACCAGGCGCCCTGGTTGGCCGGCTCCTCCTGCACCCAGGCGAAGTCCTCGGCGTTCGGGTACTGCGCCAGCGCGGCCCGGACCTCCTCCACCGGCATCGGGTAGAGCTGCTCGATCCGGAGGATCGCGGTGTCGGTGATGCCACGCTCCTGCCGGGCCTGGAACAGGTCGTAGTAGACCTTGCCCGTGCAGAGCAGTACCCGCTTCACCGACTCCGGCGCCGGGGCGGCCGAGTCGGGCAGCACCGGCTGGAAGGTGCCGGTGGTGAAGTCCTCGACCGACGAGATGCAGAGCTTGTGCCGCAGCAGCGACTTCGGCGTGAAGACCACCAGCGGCTTGCGCTTGGGCGACAGGGCCTGGCGGCGCAGCAGGTGGAAGTAGTTCGCCGGGGTGGTCGGGATGGCCACCCGCATGTTGTCCTCGGCGCAGAGCTGGAGGAACCGCTCCGGGCGACCGGAGGTGTGGTCCGGGCCCTGCCCCTCGTGGCCGTGCGGCAGCAGCAGGGTCACCGCGGAGCGCTGCCCCCACTTGACCTCGCCGGAGGAGATGAACTCGTCGATCACCGACTGGGCGCCGTTGACGAAGTCGCCGAACTGGGCCTCCCAGGCGACCAGCGCGTTGATGTTCTCGACCGAGTAGCCGTACTCGAAGCCCATCGCCGCGTACTCGCTGAGCAGCGAGTCGTGCACGAAGAACCGGGAGCGCTCACCGCCGGCGGTGAGCGACTTCAGCGGCAGGTAGTCGTCGCCCGTGCGCGCGTCCACGATCGAGGCGTGCCGCTGCACGAACGTGCCGCGGCGCGAGTCCTGCCCGGCGAGCCGGACGGTGACCCCGTCGTGCAGCAGCGAGCCGAACGCGATGATCTCGCCGAAGCCCCAGTCGATGTTGCCCTCGACGGACATCTTGGCCCGCCGGTCGAGCAACTGCTGGATCCGCTTGTGCGGGGTGAAGCCCTCCGGCAGGTTGACGTGCGCGTCGCCGACGGCCCGGACCACCGACGCGTCCGTGGCCGTGTCGACCTGCGGCTCCGGCTCCTCCTCGCGGCGCGGCCGGCTGAGCTGCCGGGGCGTGGAGGCGGCGTCGCGGGTGGCCTTGAAGACCCGTTCGAGCTGCGCCTGGTAGTCGCGCAGCAGCTCCTCCGCGTCCTCCACGGTGATGTCGCCGCGACCGATCAGCTCCTCGGTGTACAGCTTCCGCACCGACCGCTTCGAGTCGATGATCTTGTACATCTGCGGGTTGGACATCGACGGGTCGTCGCCCTCGTTGTGCCCGCGCCGGCGGTAGCAGACCATGTCGATGACGACGTCCTTGTTGAACGCCTGCCGGTACTCGAAGGCCAGCCGGGCGACCCGGACGACGGCCTCGGGGTCGTCGCCGTTGACGTGGAAGATCGGGGCCTGGATCATCCGGGCCACGTCGGTGCTGTAGAGGCTGGACCGGGAGTATTCCGGGGCGGTGGTGAAGCCGACCTGGTTGTTGACCACCACGTGCACGGTGCCGCCGGTGCGGTAACCGCGCAGCTGGGACAGGTTGAGGGTCTCGGCGACCACGCCCTGGCCGGCGAACGCCGCGTCACCGTGCACCGCCAGCGGCAGCACGGTGTAGCCCTCCAGCTTGAGGTCGATCCGGTCCTGCTTGGCCCGGACGATGCCCTCCAGCACCGGGTCGACGGCTTCCAGGTGGGACGGGTTGGCCACCAACGAGACCTTGACCGAGTGCTCGCCGTCCGGCGTGGTGAACTTGCCGTTCTGGCCGAGGTGGTACTTCACGTCGCCCGAGCCCTGCGTCGAGCGCGGGTCGAGGTGCCCCTCGAACTCCGAGAAGATCTTCTCGTACGGCTTGCCGACGATGTTGGCCAGCACGTTCAGCCGGCCGCGGTGCGCCATGCCGATGACGACCTCGTCCAGGCCGCCCTCGGCGGACGACTCCAGCACCTCGCCGAGCAGCGGGATCAGCGACTCGCCGCCCTCCAGCGAGAACCGCTTCTGGCCGACGTACTTGGTCTGCAGGAAGGTCTCGAACGCCTCGGCGGCGTTGAGCCGGTTGAGCACGTGCTTCTGCTCGTCGGCGGCCGGCTTCTCGTACCTGCGCTCGATCCGCTCCTGGAGCCAGCGCCGCTCCTCCGGGTCCTGGATGTGCATGTACTCGATGCCGACCCGGCGGCAGTACGAGTCGCGCAGGACGCCGAGGATCTCGCGCAGCTTCATCCGCTGCTTGCCCGCGAAGCCGTTGACCGGGAACGTCCGGTCCAGGTCCCACAGGGTCAGGCCGTGCTGGAGCACGTCCAGGTCCGGGTGCTTGCGGATCTTGAACTCGAGCGGGTCGGTGTCGGCCATCAGGTGGCCACGCACCCGGTACGCGTGGATCAGCTCGTGCACCCGGGCGGTCTTGTTGATCTGGCCCTCGCTGTCGACGGCGACGTCGCGCACCCAGCGCACCGGCTCGTAGGGGATGCGCAGCGAGGTGAAGATCTGGTCGTAGAAGCCGTGCTCGCCGAGGATCAGCTCGTGCATGGCCTTGAGGAACTCGCCGGACTGCGCGCCCTGGATGATCCGGTGGTCGTACGTGCTGGTCAGCGTGATGACCTTGCTGACCGCCAGCTCGGCGAGGGTGGCCTCGGACATGCCCTGGTACGGCGCCGGGTATTCCATGGCGCCGACGCCGATGATCGCGCTCTGCCCCTGCATGAGCCGCGGCATCGAGTGCACGGTGCCGATGCCGCCGGGGTTGGTGAGCGAGATGGTGGTGCCGGAGTAGTCCTCCATGGTCAGCTCGTTGCGCCGGGCCCGCCGGACCACGTCCTCGTACGCCTGCCAGAACTGCCGGAAGTCCATCTGTTCGCAGGCCTTGATGGACGGGACCACCAGGTTGCGGCTGCCGTCCGGCTTCACCAGGTCGATCGCGATGCCGAGGTTGACGTGCTCGGGGCGGACCAGCGTCGGCTTGCCGTCGACCTCGGCGAAGGAGTTGTTCATCTCCGGGTGCTGGACCATGGCCCGGACCAGCGCGTAGCCGATGAGGTGGGTGAAGCTGACCTTGCCGCCGCGCCCGCGGGCGAGGTGGTTGTTGATCACGATCCGGTTGTCCACCAGCAGCTTGGCCGGAACCGCGCGGACGCTGGTCGCGGTCGGCACGCTCAGCGACGCGTCCATGTTCTGGACGATCTTCGCGGCCACGCCGCGCAGCGGGGTGGTCTGCGGGCCGGTGACGGTGGGCGCGGTGGCGGCCGGGGCCTTGGCCGGCGCGGCCGGCTTCGCCGGGGCGGCGGCCTTGGCGGGGGCGGCGGCCTTGGCGGGGGCGGCGGCCTTGGCGGCGGCCGGCTTCGCCGGGGCGGCCGCGGGCGGCTGCGGCGCGGCGGGCTGGGTGACGGCGGCCACCGCCTCCTGCTGCTCAGCGGGCTCCGGTGCGGCGGCGGCGGGCCTGGCCTCCGGGCGCGGGGTGCTGGCGCCGGGCGCGGGCCGGTAGTCGGCGAAGAAGTCGTGCCAGGCCGAATCGACGCTCTTGGGGTCGGCGAGGTACCGCTGGTACATCTCCTCGACGATCCACTCGTTCGGGCCGAAACCCGCCAGTGGGTTCTCCTGCGAAGTCTGCTGGGTCGACACGGCCGGTAATCGCCTCTTTCACGCGGGTTTGTGTGTCACGCGGCGTCTCCCGCACCCGGTTCCGGACGCGAACGAGACCGCTCCAAGGCTACGCCGTACGGATGCGGCAGGCATTTCCGCCTCGGTTGCGTGGTCGGATTCACAGAAGATGCCAGAAGTTCCGCAAGCGCTGCGTGTCCCCTCGATGCCTGCTAATGCGCCGTGTCGAGACTGAGTATCCGTACGGATGTCCTCCCCGCCCGTGGCCGTCAGGATCGACGCCGTGGACGTTACGGGGACGCGCGGGCGGTACGGCCAGAGTCTGGCGGTCGCGACGGGCTGGTACGCCACGGCGGTGGCGGCGCTCGCCGTGGGCACGCTGAGCGTGCCGAACGCTCCGCCGCAGGACTGCTCCGCCATCTTCAGTTGTCTGTCGCCGGGGGAGACGCTCGCCGTCGTCGCGCTGGTCTGGGGCGCGCCCGTGTTCGTCGCGCTGATGATCGTCACGGCTGTCGTGACCGCGCTGGTCGCCCGCCGGGTCGCCTCTGCGATCGTGGCCGGCACCCTCTCCGCGGCGGTCGCGGTGGCGGTCTGTGCCGTCGCCGCCGCGGCAATCGGAGGGCGGCTGTGACCGGCGCGGCTTCGGAGCGCGTTGGTGAGTCGGCTCGGGCTCGCCAGGCGTCGCTGGCGCGGCGCGGCCTCGGCGCGCTCTTCCTCTGCTGGCTCTACGGGGTGCCGTTCCTGCTGGTCAGCGGCCTGATCCGGCGGACCTCCACGCCGTACACGCCGACTCGGGAGGCGGCGCGGGCGTTCGGGGCGACCACGGACGCCCTCCTGATCGCCGGGCTCGTGCTCAACGTGGTGCTCCCGCTCGCCGGGCTGCTGCTCGCCGGGCTGGCCGGCGACGGGTACTGGCGGCGGCACTTCGCCGGGGCGTGCGCGGCGCTGGTGGTGGTGTACCTGGCCGTGGCGCTCGCCGGCGGCACGGCGACGTCGCCCCTGGTCGGCCACGTCCCGGCCGACCAGGAGCAGACGCCGCGCGTCAGCCACTGCGTCCCGATCAGCGGCGGCCGGGGTTGCCCCGGCGGTTGACGCGTGCCGGGCGGCTCCGGGGTGCCGACCGTGCCGCCGCCACCCCGGAGCCGCCAGGTCAGGAGATGTCCCGCCGGCGCAGCGTGAGCGTGCCGACGACGCCGGCCACCACCGCGTACCCGATCAGCACGACGGCGCCCGCCCAGCGCGGCGGGTTGCCGGGGATCTCGGCGCCGGTGACCATCAGCGACGACGCCAGCGACGGCACCAGCAGCTGAAGGTCGTTGATCCAGTCGCCGAACCGGCTGGCGAGGATGCTGATCGCGATCGCCGCGCCGATGGTGCCGCCGAGGTAGAGCAGGATGCCGGTGACCGTGGCGCCGATCTGGCTGCGGATCAGCACGCCGAGACCCACGCCGAGGATCCCCCAGAGCAGGTACGCCAGCCCGTTGAGCCCGATCGCCTCCCAGGCGGCGCCGTTGTCGAGCTGCGTGCCGACGCCGACCGCCTTCAGGACCGCCGCACCGGCGACCAGGTTGAGGCCGGTGGTGACCACCCAGAAGAGCAGCGCCAGCAGAGCCGCGGCGACCAGCTTCGCCGTCATCACCGCGCTGCGGTGTGGCGAGGTGAGGAACGTGGTGGTCACCGTCTGGTGGAAGAACTCGCTGGTCACCACGATGATGCCGAGCAGCATCACGATCAGCAGGCCGAAGAACTGCCCGGTGGTGAACAGGTTCGCCGACAGCGCGTCCGGGTGGGCCGCCGCCGCGAGGGTGTCGGCCTGGTCGGGCGGCACGTCGCCGAGGTTTCCGCTGGTCAGCGTGTCCGCCTGGAGCCAGTTGATCAGCAGGGTCAGCGCCCAGAGGGGCACCGAGATGAGCGCGAAGACCCACCAGGTGCTGGTGGTCCGGATCTTGATTAGTTCGGCTCGGACCAGGTTCATCGGATGCCCGCCTTTCCGGCCGTCAGCTCCAGGAAGACGCCTTCCAGGTCGGGGCGTTCCGTGGTGAGTTCGTGCAGCTCCACTCCCGCGGCCAGGGCGGTGCGGCCGATCGTCGGGGCGTCCACGCCGGAGACCAGCAGCGTGCCCTGCTCGTCGGTGTCGACGGTCGCCGACTGTCCCTTGAGCGCGGTAGTCAGCGCCTCGGCCTGCGGGGTGCGGACCCGGACCCGGCCACCCTGCGCCATCGACCCGATCACCTGGTCGACCGGGCCCTGCCGGACCAGCTGGCCGGCCGCGATGATCACGACGTCGTCGGCGAGCAGCTGCATCTCCGACAGCAGGTGGCTGGAGACCAGCACCGTCCGGCCCTCGTGGGCCAGGTTCTTGAGGAACCCGCGCATCCACCGGATCCCCTCCGGATCCAGCCCGTTGGCCGGCTCGTCGAGGATCAGTACCCGCGGGTCGCCGAGCATCGCGGCGGCGATGCCGAGCCGCTGCTTCATGCCGAGCGAGTAGCCCTTGAACTTGCGCTTCGCCGCCGGGGTGAGCCCGACCAGGGCCAGCGCCTCGTCGGCCCGCTGCTTCGGCAGCCCCGCCGCCGCGCAGATCACCCGCAGGTGGTTGATCCCGGTGCGGCCCTTGTGCGCGCTGGACGCCTCCAGCACCGCGCCGACGTGCCGCAGCGGAGCGGCGAGGTCGGCGTACCGCTGACCGCTGATGGTCGCCGTGCCGGCGGTCGGCGTGACCAGGTTCAGCAGCATGCGCAGGGTGGTGGTCTTCCCGGCGCCGTTCGGGCCGAGGAAGCCGGTCACCCGACCCGGCTCGACCGTGAAGGACAGGTTGTTGACCGCCCTGACGTTCTTGTACTGCTTCGTCAGGCCGGCCACCACGATCTGACCGTCGGTGGTGGGGCTTCGCTGCCCGTCAGACATCGTTCTCCTCCCGTGCGGTGGCGTCGAGGTGCGCCGTGGCACAGCGTGACGGGCCGAGGCAACAAGGTCAATCAGGCGCGGTCCGTAGCTTCGTGTCCGTCTCAGGCAGGAGGCGCCTCCTCCTCAGGGACGATGGGCGCGTCACCGGTCACGCCCGGGGCGACGGCCGCCCGCGTGGGCCGGCCGCTCGGGCGACTGCGCGTCGCCCGCCGCTCAGGGGGTCGCGGGGGCCAGCGCGATCCACGTCGCCCGGGCGCTGGCGAGCAGCGTGCCGTCCGGGCCGTACAGACTGGTGTGCACCCGGGCCTTGCGCTCCTCGACGTCGACCGTCACGCCGGTCACCACGCACTCGTCACCCGGCTGCGGCAGCGCCTCGACCAGCGCGGCGATCCGGCCCAGGACATACGGGCGGCCGGGGGCGATCACCGACCACCCGCCCGGGCAGTCCAGCGCCGCCCAGGCCGTCGCCGTCGTGACCTGCTCCGGCGCTCGGAACGGCGCGGCCGTCCGGCCGTCCGGCAACCGGCCGGGGAAGATCCGCAGCCCGTCCGGCCGCTCGGGACCGCAGACGTAGCAGCCGGGGAAGGGGTGGTCGACCAGTCCGGGGTACGCCGCCGAGGCGGCGGTCGCGGTCGCCCGGTCCACCGGCGGCACCACCGCGTCGAACCCGGCCGTCGGGCGTAGCTCGGCGACCACCAGCCCGGCCGGGTCGCGGACCTCGCCGTCGACGAGGCTCAGCGGGATGTCCAGCGGCGGCGGTCGGCGCAGGGTCACCTCCACCGGCCCGGGCACCTCGGCGGCGCCGGCGAAGACCCCGGCGCTCCAGCCGCCGTTTCCCGAGCCGGGTGGCCCGTTGTAACGGGATTCGATGCGCATCGGCGGCCTCCGTGCGGACGCGGCCCGGCGTCGTCGCCGGGCTTCGCCCGGCAGCTTCGCACGGTTCCGGTGGCCTGGCGCACACGGGCCGCCGACCGCCGTTCACCGGATCGACACTCCTCGCCACCCGGACTGGCAACCCGGGACCCCTACACAGATGCCATGGCCGTTCTGCACGCCGCTGGGACCCCCCTCTCGACCAGCGGTTACACCCTGTCGATCGCCGATGACCCGACCCAGGTCGCGGCCGCGCAACGCCTCCGTCACGAGGTGTTCGCCACCGAACTCGGCGCCACCCTGCACCCGGGGAGCGACGGGCTCGACGTCGACCCCTTCGACCAG
The DNA here is from genome assembly GCF_027497215.1 of Micromonospora sp. WMMD812. Lineage (NCBI taxonomy): Bacteria > Bacillati > Actinomycetota > Actinomycetes > Micromonosporales > Micromonosporaceae > Micromonospora > Micromonospora sp. WMMD812. The sequence goes on from NZ_CP114904.1 coordinate 5,697,874, forward strand.
TACTGCGACCACCTGATCGTCCGGCAGGAGAGCACGGGCCAGGTGGTCGGCACGTACCGACTGCTGCCGCCGGGCCGGACCGACCGCCGGTACTCCGAGACGGAGTTCGACCTGGCCGCGCACGACGCGCTTCGGGACGATCTCGTCGAGACGGGCCGTTCCTGCGTCCACCCTGATCATCGCTCCGGCGCCGTGATCAATCTGATGTGGGCCGGCATCGCCCGTTACCTGCATCTGCGCGGATCCCGCTGGCTGGGCGGGTGCGCGTCGGTGCCGGTGGCCGACGGCGGCAAGGCGGTGGCCGAGGTGTGGGCCCTGGTCCAGGCACGGCACCTGGCGCCGCCGCCGCTGCGCGTCAACCCGCTGCGGCCCTGGTTCGCCGAGGCGCCCGCCGACGGACTGGAGCCGGTCGGCGGTGCGGCCGGTCGCGCCCTGGTGCCGCCGCTGCTCCGCGGCTACCTGCGGCTCGGCGCCTGGGTGTGCGGCGAGCCGGCGTACGACCCCGACTTCGGCGTCGCCGACTTCTACGTGCTCTTCTCCCTGGACCGGATGAACCCGCGTTACCTGCGGCACTTCCTGGGCGGAGCGGACGAGTGACCACGGTGCCGCACGACCTCTGGCGTCCGTCGTCCGGCTGCGGCGAGCAGTGCCTGCCGGTGCCGGGGGAGGTGCCGACCGTACCGGTCGCCCTACGGCTGGGCCGGATGCTCGCCGGGGCGGGGATGCTCCTGGCCGGCGCCGGGGTGGCCGCCGCACTGCCGCTGCTGCCGGCGCGGGACGGGCAGGCCGCCGTGCGGGCCTGGGCCCGGGGGACGGCGCGCGCGTTCGGGGTGCGTCTGCTCGTCCGCGGCCGGTTGCCCCGGCGGCGAGCGCTGCTGGTCGCCAACCACGTCTCCTGGCTGGACATCCTCGCGGTGCTGGCCGTCGGGCCGGCCCGGATGGTCGCGAAGCACGAGGTCCGGTCCTGGCCGCTGGTCGGGCTGCTGGCCGCCGCGGCGGGCACCATCTTCGTGGACCGGTCCCGGCCGCGGGAGCTGCCGGCCACGGTGCGCCGGGTCGCCGACGCGCTGCGGGCCGGCCGACCGGTCGCGGCCTTCCCGGAGGGTACGACCTGGTGCGCGGGCGAGGGCGTGGTGGACTGCCGCCCCGCCGGTGGCTTCCGGCCGGCCGTCTTCCAGGCGGCGGTCGACGCCGGCGCGCCGGTGGTGCCGCTGCGCCTGAGCTACCGCTCGTCGGCCACCGGGTCGGGCACCACCGCGGCGGCCTTCCTCGGCGAGGACACCCTGCTGCGCTCGGTGCGCCGGGTGGTCGCGGCCCGGGGGCTGGAGGTCAGGGTGACCGTGGGCGCGGCGCTGCACCCGGGTGCGGACGCGGACCGACGCCTGCTCGCCCGGACCGCCGAGTCGGCCGTACACCTGGTGCCCGCGCCGCCGGTGCTGGTCCCGCTGCAGCCGGCCGGTGCCCCGACCCCGGCGACCGCACCGGTCCCGGCGACCGCGCTCGCCCCCGCGACCGTGCCGGTCCCCGCGACCGTGCCGGTCCCGGCGGCGGTGTCGGGCGGCGCGGCCGTGCCGGTCGCGGCTGGCCTGGACGCGCCGCACGAGGCGACCGCGGTCACCGTCCCGGCCGGGCTGGTCCCGCTGGCCGGGTCCGGCGCCCAGGACGGCGGCGAGCCGGCCGGCACGGGGCGGGGGCTCGACCTGGCGGCCTGACGAGACGCGACAGTCTTGTGCTGTCGCGATGTATCGCGTTATCGTTCGTCCCGTCGGACGCGCCGTCGGCGTGTCGCGAAGGGAGGACGCCATGGCCGGTTGGACGGTCGACAGCCCACAGCGGCTCACTCTGGACGGCCCGGTCACCCGGCTCGACGTCCGACTGTTCACCGGGCGGCTGAACGTCGTCGCCACGGACGGCCCGGCCCGGGTCGACATCACCCGGGTGGGGCGCCGCCCGGTGCTGGTCGAGCACCAGGACGGGCGGCTCTCCGTCCGGCAGGAGCGCGGCCGGCGCTGGTCCGACCTGTTCTGGTGGGGGCCGTGGGGGTGGCCGCGGGTGGACGTCTCCATCGCGGTCCCCGCCGACGTGTCGGCCGGCCTGCGCCTGGTCGACGGCTCGTTGGTCGTCTCGGGCCTGCGCCGGCAGACCAAGGCCGACGTCACCTCCGGTCAGATCACCCTGATGGGGCTGCGCGGGATCACCTCCGCGAAGATCGTCTCCGGTCCGGTGGAGGCGCTCGGCGTGGCCGGCGACCTCACCATGGAGACCGTCTCCGGCGAGGTGATCCTGGCCGACGGCGCCGCGGCGCAGGTCCGGGCACAGACCGTCTCGGGGGCGATCACCTGCGACCTGGACAACCCGCGACGCAGCGAGATCCGGCTGCACACGATCTCCGGCAGCATCACCGTCCGGGTGCGCGAGGACAGCGACCTGGCCGTCCGGCTGCACACCACCGCCGGCCGGATCACCAGCGGCTTCCCCCAGGTGCGCACGGAGTCGACGCTCGGCTCGGTGAGCAACAGCGAGGGGGTCCTCGGCGCCGGCGCCGGTAAGCTCTGGGCGTCCGCCACGTCCGGCAGCATCGCGCTGCTCGCCCGCCCGGTGGACGAGGACGACGAGGAGGAGCTGCCGTGACGGGCGTGTTCAGTCACGGGCGGCTCCGGCTCTACCTGCTGAAGCTCCTCGACGACGGCCCGAAGCACGGTTACGAGTTGATCCGGCTGCTGGAGGACCGCTTCCTCGGCCTGTACGCCCCGAGCGCCGGCACGATCTACCCGCGGCTGCAACGGCTCGAAGCGGAGGGCCTGGTCAGCCACACCGCCGCCGGCGGGCGCAAGACCTACGAGATCACCGAGGCCGGCCGCGACGAGCTGCGCCAGCGCGCCGGCGAGCTGGTTACCCTCGAGTCGGACATCGCGGCCTCGGTGGAGGACCTCTCCAGCCTGGCCGGCGAGATCCAGACGGAGGTGCGCGGCTCGGTCCGCGACCTCAAGCGGGAGCTGCGGGAGGCCGCCCGGCAGACCCGGCGGACGCGGTGGGAGCCGCCACCGTTCGTGCCGGGCCCGCCGCCGCGCCCCGAGCCCGCCGCGCCCCTGCTCGCCGAGTTCGACGAGCGGCTGGCCACCTTCGCCGCCGAGGTGGGCCGGCTGGTCCGGGCCCGCCGGTTCAGCGACGCACAGCTGAGCACCGCGATCCGGCTGCTCGACGGCGCCCTGGACGGGCTCCGCCGGCTGCTGCGCTGACCCCGGCGAACGCGCGGGCGTTTCCGGCATCGGGAGTCGATCAGGCAGACTGTCGGTGCGGGCGCTCGGCGCTCACAGCCTTTTTGCAGGAAGCGTCCAGCGCGGGCGCAGCCGGGGCACGGATGATGGGGCAATGCCCGCTACCCAGACCGAGGCGCGACTGCTCGTCGTCGAGGACGACCCCAACATCCTCGAACTGCTCTCCGCGAGCCTGCGGTTCGCGGGCTTCGACGTGGCGACCGCGACCAGCGGCAGCGCGGCGCTGAACGCCGCCAAGGACCACCGGCCCGACCTGGTGGTGCTCGACGTGATGCTGCCCGACCTGGACGGGTTCGAGGTCATCCGGATGCTCCGCGAGGGCGGCACGCGTACGCCGGTGGTGTTCCTGACCGCCCGGGACGCCACCGACGACAAGATCCGCGGGCTGACCCTGGGCGGCGACGACTACGTCACCAAGCCGTTCAGCCTGGAGGAGTTGACCGCGCGGATCCGGGCGGTGCTGCGCCGTACGAGCAGCGGCGAGGCCGCGCCCTCCCGGCTCACCTTCGCCGACCTGGAGCTGGACGAGGAGACCCACGAGGTCTACCGGGCCGGCCAGCGGGTGCAGCTGTCGCCGACCGAGTTCAAGCTGCTGCGCTACCTGATGCTCAACGCCAACCGGGTGCTCTCCAAGGCGCAGATCCTCGACCACGTGTGGAACTACGACTTCCGCGGTGACGACAACATCGTCGAGTCCTACATCTCCTACCTGCGCCGCAAGGTGGACACCACCCAGCCCCGGCTCATCCACACCCTGCGCGGGGTGGGGTACGTGCTGCGCAAGCCGGCGGCGTGAACGCCGTTCACCAGGCGAAGGGGCGGCTGCGGAGCGTACCCCTGCGGGTGAAGCTGGTCACCGCGGTGCTGGCCCTGGTCGCCGTGGCGCTCCTGGTGATCAGCTCGCTGACCACCTTCTTTCTGCGTAGTTATCTGGTCGGCCAGGTGGACGGGCAGTTGCAGAGTGCCAGCCGTGCCCTGGGCCCGCTGGTCCCGCTCCTGCGCGCCGGCCAGGTGAAGGCGTCGCTGCCCAGCGACTACGTCGTGGTGCTCGCCGACCGCGACACGGTGAGCCAGCCCAGCTACGACGACATCGCGCTGGACCCGCCGCAGCTGCCCCGCTTCCCCGCCGACGTGTCGGGGTTCGCCGCGCGCGAGGGCGAGCCGTTCACCGTGACCTCCCAGGACGGCCGGACCCGCTGGCGGGTGTACTACGCCGCGCTGTCCGAGGACGAGGTGCTGGCGGTCGGGCAGCCGCTCACCGACGTCGACCGGGCGGTGAAGCGGCTGGTCTGGATAGACCTGCTGGTCGGCGGCGCGGTGCTGGTCATGCTCGCGTCGCTCGGCGCCGCGATCGTCCGCACCAGCCTGAAACCGCTCGTGGAGATCGAACGCACCGCCGCCGCGATCGCCGGCGGCGACCTGACCCGGCGCGTCCCCGACCCCGAGGAAGGGCAGGAGTACCCCACGTCGGAGCTGGGCCGGCTGTCCCGGGCGCTCAACGCGATGCTGACCCAGATCGAGGCGGCCTTCACCGCCCGGGCCGCCTCGGAGACGGCGGCCCGCTCGGCCGAGGTGGCCGCCCGGGACGCGGCCGTCGCCGCCCAGGCGTCCGAGGCGCGGGCGCGGCGCTCGGAGGAGCGGATGCGGCAGTTCGTCGCGGACGCCTCACACGAGCTGCGTACCCCGCTGACGACCATCCGCGGCTTCGCCGAGCTGTACCGGCAGGGCGCGGCGCGGGCGCCGGAGCAGACCGCCGGCCTGCTGCGCCGGATCGAGGACGAGGCGGCCCGGATGGGGCTGCTGGTGGAGGACCTCCTGCTGCTCGCCCGGCTGGACCGGGAGCGGCCGATCTCGCTGGCCCCGGTGGAGCTGCCGGTGCTCGCCGGCGACGCGGTGCAGGCCGCCCGGGCGGTGGCGCCGGACCGGCGGATCCAGTTGGAGATCGAGCCGGGGTCCGGTCCGCTGGTGGTCCTCGGGGACGACGCCCGGCTCCGGCAGGTGATCGGCAACCTGATGACGAACGCGCTGACCCACACTCCGCCGGACGCCTCGGTGACCCTGCGGCTGCGTGCCGAGCCCGGCAACCTGGCCGTGGTGGAGGTCGCCGACACCGGCCCCGGTCTCTCCCCGGAGCAGGCGGAGCGGGTGTTCGAGCGGTTCTACCGGGCCGACGCCGCCCGCACCCGGCGGGCCGACGGCAACACCGGCACCGGCCTCGGCCTGGCCATCGTGGCGGCCCTGGTGACCGCCCACCACGGCATGGTCGAGGTGGGCGAGACGCCCGGCGGCGGGGCGACCTTCCGGGTGCGGCTACCCCTGGTGCCCGAGGCCGCCGAGGTCGTCGAGTGACTTTCAGCCAACTTCCAGTCGGGTTCCAGGCTGGTCGCAGTGGCACGGGAGAAGGTTGATCCATGACCGAGTACGAGTCCGACCCGCAGCGCCGGCCGGCCCCCACCGACGCCGAGCCGTCGCACCCCACCGCCGAGCTGCCGCGCGTGGAGCGCGCGCAGTCCGACTCCCCGACCACCGAGCCGGCCGTGGCCGGCACGGTTGCCCGGGACAACGACCAGACCGTCGCTGACGACGCCCCGGGCGCCATCACCCCGGAGCCCGCCCGCGTCGACGTCTCCGGCGCGACCGGGACCGGGCCGGACGCCGACCCGACGGTGCCGGTCGCGACCGCCGGCGGCGCTCCCGTCGGCCCCCACGCGGCCTACCAGCCGCCGGCCGCCGTCCCCGCCCAGCCCGGCCACCCCGTCTCCGGGCAGCCCGGCCACCCGATCTCCGGTCACCCGGCGCCCGGCCACCCGCAGCCGGCGGCCGGCGGCTACTCCGGCGGCCACTGGTACCCGGGCCAGCAGTCCGGCTGGACCGGCGGGGGTCAGCCGGGTGCGTACGGGCAGCAGCCGCAGCACGCGGCGCACCCGGGACCGTACGGACAGCCGCAGCACGCGGGTCAGCCCGTACCGCCGTGGACGCCGGGCGGCCAGCACACCGGGCCGCGTCCCGGTCGGGTCGCCAAGTTCGCCGGCGCCGGCGTCGCGGTGCTCGCCCTGATGCTCGGCTCCGGCGTCGCCGGCGGCGCGCTCGCGCTCGCCGTGGACGGTGACGGCGGCGGCATCACCCGCACGTACTCCGCCGCCCCGGTCATCAACGGCGCCGACCTGCCGCGGATCGCCGCCTCGGTGCAGGACAGCGTCGTCTCCATCGCCACCGAGAACGGCGAAGGCTCGGGTGTGATCCTCACCGCCGACGGCTACGTGCTCACCAACAACCACGTGGTCGCGTCGGCCAACGGCGACACCGTGCGGGTGGTCTTCGCCGACGGCAAGAGCGCCGAGGCGGAGATCAAGGGCACCGACCCCAAGACCGACCTCGCGGTCGTCAAGGCCAGCGGGGTGAGCGGCCTGAAGCCGGCCACCTTCGGCGACAGCGACGGGATGCAGGTCGGCGACCAGGTGCTCGCGCTGGGCAGCCCGCTCGGCCTGCAGGGCTCGGTCACCGCCGGCATCCTCAGCGCCCGGGACCGCACCATCCAGGCCGGTGAGGGCCAGGAGCAGGACCCGCGCCAGGGGGCGAGCTCCATCGCCGGGCTGCTGCAGACCGACGCGCCGATCAACCCGGGCAACTCCGGTGGCGCGCTGGTCAACACCCGGGGCGAGGTGATCGGCATCAACACCGCGATCGCCACCTCCGGGCAGAGCACCGGCAACATCGGCGTCGGCTTCGCCATCCCGAGCAACAAGGCCAAGGACGTCGCGGGCAAGCTCCAGCGCGGCGAGAAGGTGAGCCACCCGTCGCTCGGCGTCAGCGTGAACATGGCCGAGGGCGGCGGCGCGCTGGTCGCGGCGGTCACCTCGGGCAGCCCGGCTGAGAAGGCCGGCCTCCAGCGCGGCGACGTCATCACCCGCTTCGGCAACACGATGATCAACGACTCGGACGACCTGGTCGGCGCCGTCCAGGCCGGCAAGGTCGGCGACCGGGTCGAGGTGCACTACAAGCGGAACGGTTCCGAGGCGACGGCGACCGTGACGCTCGCCGAGACGTCCTGACCGACACCTGAACCTGCCTCCTCCCTCCGGCGGCGGGTGACGGGGCCAAGGGGGTTGGCTCCGTCGCCCGCCGCCACCCTTCCCGCCGACGGCGGTTCACCCGATCCGGGTGAACCGCCGTCACCCGTAGCGGGGGCAGTCTCGGCGGGACCGGTGAGGGGAGGGCGGGATGAGCACGGCAGCCGAGGCCCGCGAGGACCAGCGGATCCAGCAGGACGTCCTGGCCGAGCTGGCCTGGGACGCCGAGGCGCAGCCGAACGAGATCGGCGTGAGTGTCGAACGGGGTGTGGTCACCCTGACCGGCTGGGTGGACAGCTCCGCCCGCCGATGGGCCGCGACCCGCTGTGCGCAGCGCGTACGCGGGGTGCGGGCGGTCGCCGACGACATCGAGGTGGACCTGCCCGGCAGCCCGGGCGCCACCGACCCGGAGATCGCCATCGCCGCCGGCCGGGCGCTGGAATGGGACAGCTTCGTGCCCGCCGAGCGGCTCGACGTGACGGTGGCCAACGGCTGGGTGATGCTCCGCGGCGAGGTCGAGTTCGGGTGGCAGCGGCGCGCCGCCGAGCGGGAGCTGCGCCGGCTGCGGGGAGTCCGCGGGATCACCAACCTCATCGAGGTACGGCCGCCCGCCCCGACGGACACCGACCGGATGCTCCGCGACGTACGCCGGGCGCTGGGCCGCGCCGTCGGCACCGAGCGGGTGTCGGTGGCCGTGGACGGCGACACGCTCGTCATCAGCGGGGTCGTGCGCTCCTGGTGGGAACGGGACCAGGCGGAACGGGTGGCCTGGTCGGCTCCTGGCGTCCGGGCGGTGGAGGACCAGCTGCTCGTCGGCGAGTGACCACACGTCCGGGTTGTCCGGTTTATCATCGATGCCATCGGGGAAAGCGGCGGCGACCACGCGTACCGGCAGCCAGCGGAGGGCCCACTCCGGGGACCAACGGGAGGACTCGTGGCCGTGAACCACCCGCCGACCGGTCGCCCAGACGACCGGCCGCTGCGGATCGCCATGGTCGTCCCGCCGTGGTTGACCGTGCCCCCGCCCGGCTACGGCGGGTTGGAGCAGGTGGTGGCGGGGCTGGTGGACGCCCTCACCGACCAGGGGCACGCGGTGACCCTGTTCGGCACCGGCGACCGGCACGGCACCGCCGCGCAGGGCTTCGTCTCGACGGAACCGGCCGTGCAGTACGAGCGACTCGGCGAGGCGCTGCCGGAGCTGGCCCACCTGGCTCGGGTGCGGCGTCGCATCGGTCCGGCGGACTTCGACGTGATCCACGACCACACCACCATCGGTCCGCTGGTCGCCGGGCGGCGGGCGGTGCCGACGGTGGCGACGGTGCACGGCAACCCGGTGGGCGAGTACGGCGACGTGCTCAGCGACACCGACCAGGGGGTCGGCCTGGTCGCCATCTCACACGCCCAGCGTCGGCTGAACCCGGGACTGCCCTGGGTCGGCACGGTGCACAACGCGCTTGACCTGCGGACGCTCCCGCGGAAGACCGCGCCCGGCCCGGGGCCGGTGCTCTGGCTCGCCCGGTTCAGCCCCGACAAGGGGCCGGACGTCGCGATCCGCGCCTGCCGCGAGGCCGGGCTGCCGCTGCTGCTGGCCGGCAAGTGCAACGAGCCGCCCGAACGCCGCTACTACGACGAGGTGGTGGCGCCGATGCTCGGCGACGACGTCGAGGTGGTGCTCAACGCCGATCGGGCGGCGACGCTGCGGATGCTGGTCGACGCCCGCTGCCTGATCATGCCGATCCAGTGGGAGGAGCCGTTCGGCATGGTGATGGTGGAGGCGATGGCGACGGGCACGCCGGTGGTCGCGCTCGGCCGGGGCGCCGTGCCGGAGCTGGTCCGGGATGGGGTGACCGGGCTGATCTGCCGCGGTGCCGCGGAGTTGCCGGCGGCCCTGCGGGCGGTGGAGCGGCTCGACCCGGCCGACTGCGTGGCGCACGTGGCGGAGAACTTCTCGACCACCCGGATGGCGGAGGGCTACACGGCGGTCTACCGGCTGGTCGCCGCCGGTGCCACCGCGCTCGGCGTACGCGAGCCGGCGCCGGTCAGCGTCCGCTGACGCCGATTCAGACCCGGGCGGCGGCCAGCCCGGCGATCGCCGCGTCCAGCCGGACGGCGCCGGCCCGTCGCGAGCGCGGCCGGGGTCGAGCCGGCGACCGGGCCGGCCGCCGCGCGGCACGGTCGTGCCAGGATGAACGGCATGGCGGGGGGACCGGTGGCGTTCGTGCTCGGGGGCGGAGGTGTGCTCGGGGCGGTCGAGGTCGGCATGCTGCGCGCCCTGTTCCGCGCCGGCATCCAGCCCGATCTCGTGCTCGGCACGTCGATCGGCGCGGTCAACGGCGCGCTGGTCGCCGCCGACCCGTCCGAGGCGGTCACCGACCGGCTGGTCCGGCTCTGGGCCTCGCCGGAGGCGAGCGAGGTGTACGGCGACTCGGTGGCCCGGCAGCTGCGCCGGTTCGCGGCCCGGACCCACCTGCACTCACCCCGACCGCTGCGCCGGCTGCTCGAGGCCGAGCTCGGGCCCGACACCACCTTCGCCGACCTGCGGGTGCCCTTCCGGTGCTGCGCGGCGCACATCGAGCGCGCCGCCGAGCACTGGTTCGACAGCGGGCCGGTGGTTCCGGCGGTGCTGGCGTCCGCGTCGGTGCCCGGCCTGCTCCCGCCCACCGAGATCGACGGCGCGCACTACATCGACGGCGGGATCGTCAACTCCATCCCGATCGGCGAGGCGGTCGCCGCCGGGGCCACCCGGGTCTTCGTCCTCCAGGTCGGCCGGATCGAGCGGGAGCTGTCGCCGCCCCGCCGGCCCTGGGAGATCGCCCAGGTCGCCTTCGAGATCGCCCGGCGACACCGGTTCTTCCGCGAGATGGCAGCCCTGCCCGACGGGGTGGAGGTGCACGTGCTGCCCACCGGTGGGCTGAATCCGCGCGACGACACGCCCTGGGCCTACCGGGACATGGCGGCGGTGGGACGGCGGATCAGCCGGGCCTACACCGCCTCCCGGCGGTACCTGGCCAACCTGGAGCGTTGATGCCACTGCCACCGCGGTGGGTACGGCGGGTGCTGCTGGCGCCCGCCGTGGTGGTCCTCGCGTTCGCGGTGGTCACCACGCTGCCGGTCTGGGCGCTGCTCGCGGTGGCCCTGTCACCGCTGGTCCCGGGCCGGCTGCGCCCGCTGCGCCTGCTCTGGATCGGCTGCGTCTACCTGGTCTGGGACGCGGCAGCGCTGCTCGCGCTCTTCGCGCTCTGGCTCGCCGCCGGCTTCGGCCTCCGGGAACGCTCGCCGGCCTTCCAGCGCGCCCACTACCAGCTCGCCGGCTGGTTCCTGCGCGTGCTGTTCTGGCAGGCCCGGTGGACGCTGCGGCTGCGGATCGACGTGGTCGGCACCGACCCGGACACCGCGCTGCCCGGCCGGCCGGAGCTGGTGCTCTGCCGGCACGCCGGGCCCGGCGACTCGTTCATCCTGATCCACGCGCTGGTGAACTGGTTCCGACGCGAGCCGCGGATCGTGCTGAAGGAGAGCCTCCAGTGGGACCCGGCGATCGACGTGCTGCTCAACCGGTTGCCGAACCGCTTCATCGCGCCACCGCGGGACGGCGACCAGGGAGAGGAGCTGCTGCGGCAGATCGCGCACCTCGCGACCGGGCTGGACGACGACGACGCGTTCGTGATCTTTCCGGAGGGCGGCAACTTCACCCCTCGCCGACGGCTGCGCGCCATCGCCCGGCTCCGCTCGCTCGGTCTGGAGCGGATGGCGCGGCGCGCGGAACGGATGCGGCACGTGCTCGCCCCGCGGCCCGGCGGGGTGCTGGCCGCGCTGGACGCCGCGCGGGAGGCCGGGGTGATCTTCGTGGCGCACACCGGGCTGGATCGGATGATCACCGTCACCGATGTCTGGCGCGAGTTGCCCATGGACAAGCGGATCGTGATGCGGTTCTGGTCGGTGCCGCCGGAGGAGGTTCCGGCCGACCGGCAGGAGCGCATCGACTGGCTCTTCGACTGGTGGGCGCGGATCGACGAATGGATAGCGGCCAATCATGACGGCGCCGCGTAGGGTGCGGTCGTGGACCAGATCAGCGTGGTGACGACGGTGGTGGACGCGCGCTCGGTCGCCGACGTGCTGGCGGCCGCCGCCGTCGCCGGCCGGCTGGCCGCCTGCGCGCAGGTGGGCGGGCAGGTGGACAGCACGTACTGGTGGCGCTCCGGGGTGGAGACCAGCACCGAGTGGTCGGTCCAGTTCAAGACCGCGCCGGACCGGGTGGTCGCGCTGGTCGAGCAGATCCGGGCCAGCCACCCGTACGAGGTCCCGGAGATCCTGGTGACCCGGGTGGAGAGCGGCGACCCGGCGTACGCGACCTGGGTGTACGAGCACACCCGTTCCTGAGTACGCGCACTCTGGTCCGGGCACCCGGCGGGTGTCCACGATGGCCCGGTGGAGAACAGCCCCTACCCCTGCCCCGCGTGCGGCGCCCCGGCCGACCTGATGGGCGGCTGCACCGGCTGCCGCCGGCCGCCCGACCGGGAGGCCGCCGAGGTGATCCGGCTCGACCGGGACCTCGTCGCGCTCGGCGCGGACGTGGAGCGGGCGCGGCTCGCGTACGCCGAGCTGGCCGCGCGGTTCCAGCACACCCGGCAGCGCCGGGCGGAGTTGGCCGACCGCGTCCGAGCCCGGGTGGCCGCGCCGGTCGTACCGCTGCCGGAGCGGCTGCCGCCGCGGCCCCCCGCGGATCCCGGGCAGCCGGAGACGTCGGCCCGTACGATGCAGGGTCTGCTCTTCGTCCTTGGTGGACTGCTGCTCGGCACCGCCGCGGTGGTCTTCACCGCGGTGGCCTGGGCGTCCGTCGGGATCGTCGGGCGGGCGCTGATCCTGGCCGCGTTCACCGCGCTCGCCCTGACCGGGCCGCTGGTCGCGGTGCGGCGCGGGCTGCGCGGCACCGCGGAGACGTTCGCCGCGGTGGGGCTGCTCCTGGTGCTCCTCGACGGGTACGCCGCCTGGTCGGTGGATCTGGGCGGAGTGGCCGACTGGCCCGGCACCCGCTACGCCGCGCTGGTCGGGGGGGCCAGCGCGGCGGTGGCGGCGGGGTACGCCCGGCTCAGCCGGTTGACCGGGCCGTGGTTCGCGGCACTGGTGGCGGCCCAGCCGGTCCTGCCGCTGCTCGTCGCGGAGGCCGGGCCGGCCGCTGACGGCTGGGCGGCGACGCTGGTCGGCGTGGCGCTGCTGGACCTCGCGGTGCTGGCCGCCCTGACCCGGGGGGCGGCGCGCGGCGGGGCGGCGCTGGTCGCCGGGCGCGTGCTGGCCTGGACGGGGTTCGGCCTGGCGCTGGTGGCGGCAGCCGGCGGCGCGCTGGTGTCGCTAGGGCAGGGCCGGGCGGCGGGCACGCCGCTGCTGGCCGGCCTGCCGCTGCTCCTGGTGGCCGCCACCGTGGCCGGCGCGGCGCTGCTCGCTGGTGACCAGACGTTCCGGCAGGTGGCCATCGGGGCGCTCGTGCCGGTGCTCGGGGCCGGGCTGCTGCGCCCGGTGGCCGAGCTGCGCCCGTCCGAGCTGCTGCTGGCCACGGCGGTGGTCGCGGCGGGGCTGGCCGGGGGCGTCGTCCTGCTCCCGACCGGATGGCGTCGCGGCCCGCGGGTCGCGGCGCTGCTGGTGGCGGCCGGCGCGACGGCGGTCACCGTCGTGCTCACCGCCCTGTTCGCACTCAACACCGTCGGCCGTTCACTGCCGCCGTGGGGTGGCGGCGGCCTTGGTCCGGATCTCGCCTGGGGCTGGCAACTGCCGGTCGCCGTGGCGCTGGCCGTGGCCGCGGTGTCGCTGTCGGCGCCCCGCGCCGTGCGGTCGCTGGCCGGGCCGGTCGGCCTGGCGGTGACCCTGCTCGCGGTGCCCGCCGGCTGGCCGTCGCCGTGGCCGGCGGTGGTCGCCGTCGACCTGGTCGGAGCCGCGGTGCTGCTGCTCGCGGTGGCCGGGCGTCCTCGGTGGGCCGGTCCGGTGCCGGCCACGGCCGCCGCGGGGGCGCTGCTGCTGGGGCACGGGCTGCTCGTGGCGCTGGCCGCGCCGGTCGGGGCGCTGACCGCACTCGGGTCGGTGGTGGTGCTCGGGCTGGTGGTGGCCGCCCTCGGCCGTCGGGCACCCGCGGCACCGGTCGCGGTCACCGGGCCGGCCCTGACCGCCGCGCTGCTCGCGGTGCCGGCCGGTGTCGCCGTCGCCCTCCTCGCCAGCGGCGCGCCCTCCTGGTGGCAGTCCCGGGGCGCGTTGGCCGCCGCCGGGCTGCTGTTCGCGGCGCTGCTCGCGGTCCGCCGCCACTGGCCCGAGCTGGGCGGGTACGCCTCGACCGCGCTCGCCGCCGCGCTGACGGTGGCCGGCGTCGCGCCGGTGCTGGTGCCCGCCGACGAGCCGGTGGCGCTCTACGCCGCGCTGGCGGTGCTGCCGCTGGCGGCCGGTCTGCGATCCCACGGCGACGACGTGCTTCGGACGGGCGGAAGCGTCCTCGTGGTGGTGACCGGGGCCGCGGCCGCGCCGGCGCTGCTGGCGGCGCTGGTCACCCCGTACGGGCGGACGGTCGCGATCTGGTCCGGCCCGCCGGTGGCGGACGCGGTGCCGGCGTCCCTCCCGTCCGGGCTGGCCCTGGTGGTGCTGGCGGTCGCCGCGGCGCTGGCCGGTCGGGCATACCGCGCGTCGCGGTGGACGGCGCTGCTCGCCGCCCTGCCGTTCGCCGCCGCCGCGTGTCCGGTGCTGCTGGTCGCGGCCGGAGCGCCCTGGCCGGTGACGCCGGCGGTCTCCCTGCTCCTCGGTGTGGCGGCGCTCCTGGCCGCGGCCCTGGCCGCCCCACGCCGGCTGCTCGTCCCGGTCACCGTGCCGGTCGGGCTGCCGCTGGTGGCCGCCAGCCTGGCCGGGCTGGTCGCCACCCGGGCGGGCACGCTCGCCGGCCTGGGCGTGCTGGTGGTCGCCGCGACGGTGGCCGGCGCGGCGGGACGGCGGGTCGAGGCGCGGATCGTCGGCAGCCTGGCGGCGGTAGCGGCGGGCGTGGCCTTCGCGCTCGCCGCGTCGCTCGCCGGGGGGCTGCCGCTCCGCGAGGCGGCGTTCGCCGTGCTCGGCGTGGCCGCGCTGACCCTGGCCGCGGCAGCGGTGACCGCCGGAGCGGCATCGCGTCGGCGGGTGCTGGACGTCGCGGCCCAGGCGGTGGCGCTGGTCGCGCTCCTGCTCGCCGTCGGCGCGTTGCGGCACGCGGCGGCGATCTGCGTCCTGTGGGGTGCCGCGGTCGGCGTACGGGTGCTGCGCCGGGGTGAGCCGGTCGACCGGCGCTGGGCCTTCGCCGGCATCGCAGGCGGCAGCGAGCTGATCGGCGCCTGGCTGCTGCTGGCCAGCGGCGGGGTGGTGCTGCTCGAGGCGTACACCCTGCCGGCGGCGGCGCTCGCCCTCGCCGCCGGTCTGACGGCGTTGCGGAGCCGGCCGGAGCTGACCAGTTGGCTCGCGTTCGGCCCGGGGCTCGGCGCGGCCCTGTTGCCCGGCCTGGTGTCGGTGCTGGTGGCGCCGGAGCCGCAACCGTGGCGGCGGCTGCTGCTCGGCGTCGCGGCGCTCGGGGCGGTGCTCGGCGGCTCCACCCGTCGCTGGCAGGCCCCGGTGCTGCTCGGCGGCGCGACCCTGGCCGTGCTCGCGCTGCACGAACTGGTCCGCGGCTGGGACCTGCTACCCCGGTGGATCTTCCTGGCGGCCGGTGGCCTCGCGCTCATCGGGCTGGCCGCCACCTACGAGCGCCGCCGGCGGGACCTGCTCCGGCTTCGGGGCGCGGTGGGCCGGATGGGCTGAGGGTAGGGCCTGCCCTACCCCTCATTCGGGGGCTGTCAGGGTTACTCAGCGCAACCGATCTCCGGAGACTCGATGATGGGGGTCGAGCCGTACGGGCGGCCGGACCACGAGGAACGGGAGCGGCGATGGTGCTCGGAGCGGTGGCGGATCCGCCGGTACGACGGGGGAGTGACTACGCACAGTTGTCGCGGCGGATCAGTCAGGCGGGCCTGCTGGAGCGGCGTCCGGGCTGGTACGCGACCCGGATCGTGCTCACCGTGGGCGCCTTCGTCGCCGGCTGGGTCGCCGTGGTCCTGGTCGGGGACTCGTGGTGGCAGGCGCTGGTCGCGGTCGGGCTGGCGGTGGCCACCACCCAGGTGGCGTTCCTCGGCCACGACGCGGGGCACCGGCAGATGTTCCGTCGGAGGGGGCCGAGCGAGGTGGTCGGCCTGGTCGCCGGCAACCTCGCCGTGGGGCTCAGCTACGGCTGGTGGGTCGACAAGCACAACCGGCACCACGCCAACCCGAACCACGAGGACGAGGACCCGGACGTCGGGGCCGGCGCGCTGGTCTGGACGTACGAGCAGGCGCGCGACACCCGGGGCTTCGGCCGCTGGCTGGCCCGCCAGCAGGCGTTCCTGTTCTTCCCGATGCTGCTGCTGGAGGGTCTGAACCTGCACGTCGCCAGCGTCCGGGCGGTCGTCGGGCGGGAACCCGCCGGCGGGTTCAGCACCCCGATGCGGCACCGGGTCGTCGAGGCGCTGCTTCTCGGCGCGCACACCCTCGGCTACCTGGCCGTCCTGCTGCTGGTCATGTCACCCGGGAAGGCGCTGGTCTTCGCCGCCGTCCACCAGGGACTGTGGGGCCTCTACATGGGCTGCGCGTTCGCCCCGAACCACAAGGGCATGCCGATGCCGACGGCGGAGGACGACCTCGACTTCCTGCGCAAGCAGGTGCTCACGTCGCGCAACGTGCGGGGCGGCCGGTTCGTCGACACGGCGTTGGGCGGGCTCAACTACCAGATCGAGCACCACCTCTTCCCGAACATGCCGCGGGCGAACCTGCGCCGGGCCCAGCCGATCGTGCGGGACTACTGCGCCGAGCGAGGCATCCCGTACGAGGAGACCGGGCTGGTCGACTCGTACCGGCAGGCGCTGGGCCACCTGCACGAGGTGGGCCGACCGCTGCGCGGGTGAGCCCGGCGGGTGAACGACGGTGGGGGCGGTGCCGGTCGGCGCCGCCCCCACCCGTCCGGGCCGGAACTACCCGTTCAGGGCCTTGATCAGCTCCTCCGGAGCCTCCTCGGTCTCACCCGCGGCCGGCTTCGCCACCTTGACCGCCGTGCCGAAGTCGGAGTAGGTGGTCACCATCTTGCCGAGCGACTCGTGCAGCACGCTGGTGTCCACGGTCATCTCGGTGAGGCGACCCTCGGCGTCCACCTTCGCGGTGAACGGGACGGCCTTGGCCTTGTCGCCGAGCGCCTGGATGTCCTTGTCGTTCGGCACGGTGCGGGTGTAGTCCATGGTGCCCGCGTACGTGCCCTCGCCGGTCTTCTGCACGTCCACCACGCTCTTGACGAGCTTGTTGGCGCCGACCGGGTCGTCCTTGGTGATGACGCTCAACTGGCTGTTCTCACTGAGCGCGGCGGTGTTCACGTGCAGCCAGTTCTTCGACGCGCCGGGAACTCCGCTGATCTTCAGGTAGGAGTCGTCGCCGACCGTCCGGACGCCGAACGTGCCACCGCCCGCGGTCATCGTCATCTCCGCGGTCATGGTCTTCGGGTCCAGCACCCCGTCGCCCTTGAGCACGCTGGATTCGATCTTCATCCGAACGCTCTGCTCGTTGAGCTTCAGCGCGGCGGCGTTCAGCGCGGCACGCGGGTCCGCCGGGGCGCTCGTGGCGGGTGCCGCGTTGCCGTTGGCGGCTGGATCGTCCGCTCCCGACTGGTTACCGCAACCGGTCAGACCGAGTCCGAGTGCTGCGACGAGCGCGACCCCCGCGGTCGCCAGCCGTCGACTTCTCATGATGGATTACTCCTCGTGAAGGTTGGGCCGGGCGACGACGTCAGTCGATCCCGACCGGGCCGCTGGCCAGCCTAGCCAAACTGTTCCAACAGGGCGCGTCGATACCTGGGCGTGGCGCCCGCCGCTCGCGGCCGCCCACCGGCCGGCTCGGGTGGGGGCCGATTCGGCGGGTGACCGACCTCGTGCCCCGCCGGCCGGAGACCGCCTGTCGATGCCCCGCCGCCTCGCACCGGTAGGGTCTGGGCATGGCAGACGTGCTCACCGCGGAGGCGGTGGAAGACGAGCTGGGCGGGCTGACGAGCTGGTCGGGAGACCCCACCGGCATCAGCCGCACGGTGGAGTTGGCCAGTTTCCCGGACGCCATCACGGTGGTGGACCGGGTCGCGGCGACGGCCGAGGAGCTCGACCATCACCCCGACATCGACATCCGGTGGCGGACCCTGACCTTCCGTTGCGTCACCCATTCGGCCGGCGGGGTCACCGACCGTGACGTCGCGTTGGCCCGTCGGATCGACGAGATCATCCGGAGTGCCCGATGAGATTCGAGATCAGCAAGGTGCTGGACGCCATCGAGGGCCGCGTCTGCATCGACCCGTCCCTGGCCCGGGCCGTCGTCGACCTCGCGGAGGTGATCCGCTTCCAGGACCTCGACGGCGGCCGCCCGGCCAGCCTGCTCCGGCTCGGCATGGTGATCGACGCGCTCTCCCGGCAGCTCGAAGAGGACAGCGTCCAGGTCTACGCCGTGGTGCACCGCGCCCTCCTCTCCGACGCCGACCTGACCTCGAACGAGCGGATGGTGGTCCGCCGGTGGGCCGACGACGGGTTGGTCGAGGTGCTCGACAACCCGGGTGACCGGATGCTGGAGGTCGCCGACCTGCTCGGGCTGCCGGTGCTCAGCCGGGTCCGATTCGACGGCCTGCGGGGCCGGTTTCCCTGGCTGGTCGAGCAGGCCGGCCGGGTTCTCGCCCCGGTGCCCGGCGCCGGCGGACCGGCCTTCATCGCCCACGTCGGCGGCGGTGACAAGCCGGTGTCGGGCAGCCGGTCGCCGGCCGGGGTCAAGCTCCTGGCCCGCCGGTGGCGGTGCCCGGAGCCGGGCTGTGCGCTCTTCGGCGGGGGCGGTGGCGGCGGCGCCTTCGCCGACCTGGCCCGGGTGCAGAGCAGCCCCGTGGGGCAGGCGCCGCCCACGCTGCGCGGTGGCGTGCCGACCTGTCCCCGGCACGGCGCCCGGCTCAGCGACGCCGGCCCGCGCCCGCGGTCCGAGGTGCTCGCGGTGCGGATCGGCGGACTGGTCCGACGGCGGTTCGTGCTCACCGAGGAGCAGCCGGTGCTGGTCGGCCGGGCGCCCGAGCGAGACGGTGGGATCACGCTCGGGCAGTGGCTCAACGACGAGGCCCGGCGCTGGATCAGCCGCAGCCACGTCCAGCTCGAGCTGCGGGTCGGCGAGGTGATCGTGACCGACGTCAGCACGAACGGCTCGGGCATCCGGCCGGGCGGCTCGATGACCGAGTCGGAACGCGTTCCGCTCGCCCCACAGCAGTCCCGGGTGCTGGCCGAGAACGACATGGTGGAGCTCTACCCTGGCGTGCAGGTCG
Source organism: Micromonospora sp. WMMD812 (assembly GCF_027497215.1). Lineage (NCBI taxonomy): Bacteria > Bacillati > Actinomycetota > Actinomycetes > Micromonosporales > Micromonosporaceae > Micromonospora > Micromonospora sp. WMMD812. The sequence continues at coordinate 5,716,608 of NZ_CP114904.1, forward strand.
GCCGGGCCGAGGAGCTGCCCACCGGTGCGCCCTTCACCCCCGCCTCTGTGATGGCCGAGGCACCGACGATGGCGATGCGCCTACCCCGTCCCTGACCGCCCTGCCCGGGTCCGAGGCTCCGCTCCGCCCCGGTCCGACGTCCCGCTCCGTGCCGGTCCGACGTCCCGCTCCGCCCGGGTCAGACGTCCCGGTCCGTCCGGGTCCGGCGTCCCGCTCCGTCCGGGTCCGGCGTCGCCGGCCCGGCCCGGACGCGCCCCCGGGCGGCCAACCAGCTCGCGAGCGTTATGACTCAGAGGCATAAATATGGCTCTTGTGATTGATGTGTGGGTCGGGGTCATGGTCGGGGTAGTTCGGGTCGGTGGCCGCCGAGGCTGAGCATGGCCAGGGCGATGAGGGCTTCGGCTGAGTGGAAGCCGAAGGCCATCCGGGTGATCAGGCGGATCTTGGTGTTGACCGACTCGATCCGGCCGTTGGACAGGCCGTGTTCGATGGCGGCGATGATCTGGTCGCGGTGTCGCGTGACGCGTCGTTGCAGGTCGACGAAGACGTCGATGCGGCTGCGTCGGGCCCATCCGATCCACCGGTCGAGGGCTTCGACCGCCGTGGTCGGGCTGGTCCTGGCCAGGGTGAACACCAGCCGTAGGCCCTCTTTCAACGCCCAGGCCCGGTGCAGGCGGGGATGGGTCTTGGCGATCCAGGCGAGTTTGGCCTGCTGGGCGTCGGTGAGGTTGTCGGGGTTCTTCCACAACGCCCAGCGGGTGTTCTTCAGCTCTCGGGCCTCGCCGGTGGCGACACCGCGGCGGCCGGCTCCTCGCCCGGTGGTCTCGTTCCATGCCTGACGGCGAACCCGGTCAACGGCGTCGGTGGCCCAGGCCACCACGTGGAACGGGTCGGCGCAGCGGACCGCGTTCGGGCACCTGCGCCGCACGACCGTCGTGATCCAGTCCGCGCCGTCGGCCGACACGTGCGTGATCTTCGCGGCCCGCTCGGGACCGAGCAGGTCGAAGAACGCCTGTAACGTGGTGGCGCTTCTACCCGGCGCCGCCCACACCAACCGGCCGCTGTCATGGTCCACGACCACGGTCAGATACCGGTGCCCCTTCTTGTAGCTGACCTCGTCGATCCCGATACGACGCAACCCGTCATACCGGTCCTCAAGGCCACCGGTATCGGCCCATACCCGGGCCACGATCGACCCCACCGTGCGCCAACCGACCCGCATCAGCTGCGACACCGCCGACTTCGCCGTGTGCACCGCCAACCACGCCACCGTCGCGTCGAACGCCCGTGTGTGCCCCGCCCCGTGACGCGCCCACGGCACCGCCGCCACGACCACCCCATGCACCCGACAGGACACCCGAGGCGCGTCCGCCTCGATCACCGCCCGCACCGTCCCGAGATCCAACGCCCGCCACCGACGACGCACCCCAGCGTCATAACGGGCACACCGCCGCCGGCAATACGGACACCGCCGCGACGCGCCCTTACGCACCCGCACCCGAGCCACCACCACCGACTCGTCCGGATCGAACTCCACACCCTCCACCACCGCCTGCTCGACCCCGAGCAGCCCAGCCCATACCCTGGCAGAACGCACGCCGTTCTCCCGCCCATCCAGTTCTGACCTCGACAAGCCAGAACCTAGGCAGGACAACGGCGTGCGCCATCAAGGACGCGCCCAACCACCCACAAACACGTCACAAGAGCCATTAATATGCCTCTGAGTCATAACGCTCGCGGAGTTGGTCCCTCGCGTCCGAAGCCCGGCGTCCGAAGCCCGGCGTCCGAAGCCCGGCGTCCGGTGCCCGGCGGGCAACGGGGGCCGGGGGAGGGCGCTCGGGGCCGGCCTCTCCTACGACAGGCATAACGACGGCGGGCGTCCGGGACCAGATCCCGGACGCCCGCCGTCGTAGTACGACGTTCAGCCGGCCAGGACGGCGGCGAGCTGGGCGACCGCGTGGTCGATCTCCTCCTCGGTGACCACCAGCGGCGGAGCGAGTCGGATGGTCGAGCCGTGGGTGTCCTTGGCGAGCACGCCGCGCTCGGCGAGCCGCTCGCACGCCTCACGGCCGGTCATCAGGGCCGGGTCGATGTCCAGGCCCGCCCAGAGCCCACGCCCGCGGACCGCGACGAGACCCTTGCCGATCAGAGCGGTCAGGCCGGCGTGCAGCCGGGCGCCCAGCTCGGCCGAGCGGCGCTGGAACTCTCCGGTGGCGAGCAGCCGGACCACCTCGACCGCGACCGCGCAGGCCAGCGGGTTGCCGCCGAAGGTCGAACCGTGCTGACCGGGCTTGAGCACGCCGAGCACGTCGGCGTCGGCGGCCACCGCGGACACCGGCACGATGCCGCCGCCGAGCGCCTTGCCCAGCAGGTACATGTCCGGGGTGACGCCCTCGTCGTCGCAGGCGAAGGTCGCGCCGGTCCGGCCCAGGCCGGACTGGATCTCGTCGGCGATGAAGAGCACGTTGCGCTCGGTGCAGACCCGGCGTACGCCGGGCAGGTAACCCGCCGGCGGCACGACGACGCCCTGCTCACCCTGGATCGGCTCGAGCAGCACCGCGACGGTGTTCTCGTCGATCGCGGCGGTGAGCGCGTCCAGGTCGCCGTAGGGGACGACGGTGAACCCGGGCGTGTACGGCCCGAAGTCCGCGCGGGCGTCCTCGTCCGTCGAGAAGCTCACGATGGTGGTCGTGCGGCCGTGGAAGTTGCCCTCGGCCACCACGATGTTGGCCTGGCCGGCCGGCACGCCCTTGACCTGGTAGCCCCACTTGCGAGCCACCTTGATCCCGGTCTCCACCGCCTCGGCGCCGGTGTTCATCGGCAGCACCAGGTCCTTGCCGCACAACTCGGCCAGCTCGCGGCAGAAGTCGGCGAACTGGTCGTGGACGAACGCCCGGCTGGTGAGGGTCAGCCGGTTGAGCTGGGCGTGCGCGGCGGCGATCAGCTGCGGATGCCGGTGGCCGAAGTTCAGGGCCGAGTAACCGGCCAGGAAGTCGAGGTAGCGCCGACCGTCGACATCGGTCAGCCAGGCGCCCTCGGCCGAGGAGATCACCACCGGCAGCGGGTGGTAGTTGTGCGCGGTCCAACGCTCGGCGTCCCGCACCGCGCCCGGCGTACGCAGCATGTCGTCGATCACTTGCCTGCCTTTCCCTGTCGGAGTCGCAACGTGCAGCACTTCGGTCCGCCGCCGGCCTTACGCAGCTCCGACAGGTCGACACCGATGGTCTCGTAGCCCCGGTCGCGCAGCTTGGCGGCCAGGTCGGTGGCCTGCGCGGGCAGCACCACGTGCCGACCGTCGCTGACCGCGTTCAGGCCGAGCACCTCCGCGTCGGCCATCGTGGCGTGCACCGCGTCCGGGAAGAGCCGGCGCAGCACGGCCTGGCTGCCGGGCGAGAAGGCCTCCGGCAGGTACGCCACCGTGCGCTCGTCGAGCACGGTCAGCGCGGTGTCCAGGTGGTAGAAGCGCGGGTCGACGAGCTGCATGGTGATCACCGGGTAGCCGAAGACCTCCTGCAGCTGGGCGTGCGAGGCGTGCGCGGTCCGGAAGCCGGTGCCGGCGAGCAGCAGGTCACCGGCCAGCAGGACGTCGCCCTCGCCCTCGTTGACGTGCTTCGGGTCGGACAGTTCGAAGCCGGCGGACTCGAACCAGGCCCGGTAGGCGGGGGCCTCGTCGGCGCGCTGCGGGTCTCGGAACTGCACCGCCATCGCCCGACCGTCGATCACCGTGCCGCCGTTCGCGGCGAAGACCATGTCGGGAAGGCCGGGCACCGGGGTGATCTCGTCGACGGTGTGGCCCAGGTCGCGGTAGACCTGCCGCAGCTGCTCCCACTGGCGGATCGCCAGGCCGGCGTCGACGGGCGCGGTCGGGTCCATCCACGGGTTGATCGCGTAGTCCACGGCGAAGTACGTCGGCCGGCACATCAGAAAGCGCTGGCGGGTGGCGTCCATCGTCATTGTCGTGCTCCCAGGGTCGGGCGCGCCCGGCCACCGTCGGCCCACGGGCTGGCGCCGTTGTTCAACGTTATGCGGCGTCGTCGGCAGGATCCACCGCTGACACTTGCACGAGGCGGCTGTTCGTTGCGTCTGAGTGACGATCAGCATCGGATCGTTGCGCCAGCGCGGGGGCCACGCGCGTGGGGGCCGACCCCGGACAGACTTCAGGGGCGGCGAACCGCCGCCCCTGAATGGGTGTCTGCCCGGCTGGTGAACCACCAGGCTGGTCGGGCTGTGGCCGGTGCACCACCGGCGCTGGTCGCCGGCGCATCGCCGGCGAGCCGGACAGTGCCCGCTAGAACCGGTCGACAAACTGTGAGTCAAGCCACTCCCGGAACCGCGGGACCCAGTCGCCGTCGGTGGTCGGCCAGTCGAACTGGCCGGTCATCGCGAGCACGCCGAGGACCACGGCGCCGAGCCCGAAGACGATGCCGAACAGCGCGTCCGTCTTGCCGGCGACGTGCCGCCGACGGGTGGCGACGAGCCCGAGCACGGAGAGCACCGCGCCGACCGCGCCGAGCCCGATGCCGTACCCGGCGAGGGTGCCGGTGAGCACGAACAGCGCGCCGGCGACGCCGATCACCAGGCCGAGGGTGGCGAGCAGGCTGGCCCGCGGCCGGGGGCCGCGCACCACGGGTCGCGCCGGCTCGACCCGGTCGGCGTCCGTGGCGACCTGCTCGGTGCCGTCCGGGCGCGCCGTCCGGTCGCGGTCGACGTCGGAGCCGCGGTCGACGGTGCGCTCCGGGGTGGTTTCCGGGTCGCGTCGCGCTCCAGCGTCGGCCGGGCGGGCGGTGGCCGCACGCGCCACGGCGCCCCGCTCCGCGGCCCGCCGCTCGGTGTCGGTGACCGCCTCGCCGCCGGGCGCGGCATTGCCGCGGTGCGTCGACCGGTCGGCGTCCCGGTCCGTCCGCGCCGGGGCGGGGCTGGTCGGCGCCGTCCGGTCCGCGCCGGCCGGCGTCGATCCGTCCGGGCCGGTGGCGACCGGCGTGGATCCGTCCCGGCCGCTGGTGGCCGGGGCGTCGCGGCCGTCGATGCGGCCGTCGAGGTTCTCGTCCCGCGTCGGCGCCGGTTCCGACCGGCGCGACAGCGAAGGAATCTTGACCACAACACACCTCCTGAGGAATGCGGGGTGGCCGTGGAACGGGTGGCACCCACGCGATGCGTACCCGGAATACCCAACTGACCGTTTGCCGACACCCGGTGTGCTGGTCGACGATGGACCGCCGGCGCACGTGCCCGCGCCGGCGGCCCGTCGTGGCTGGTCCGGGACCGTCAGGCGGGCACGGTCCACTTCTGGTTGGCGCCCCCGGTGCAGGCCCAGATCTGGGTCGGCGTGCCGTTGGCGGAGGTGTTGCCGACCACGTCCAGGCAACTGCCGGCGCTGGCGCTGACGAGGTCGCGGGCCGCGGTCGCGGTCCAGCGTTGGTTCGCCGCGCCGGTGCAGCTCCAGATCTGCACCGGGGTGCCGTTGGCCGTGGCGTTGTCCCGTACGTCCAGGCACTTGCCCAGGGCCCGGACGGTGCCGTCGGTGCCGAGCGTCCACTGCTGCGCGGCGGTGCCGTTGCAGTCGTACAGCTGGACCGGGGTGCCGTCGGCGCTGTTCGCGGCGGCGACGTCGAGGCACTTGCCGGCGAGCCCCACGATCGGGCCGGTCCGGCCGCCGCCCGACTGGTTGCCGGACCAGGTGAAGGTGGCGGTGGTCCGGGCCGGCAGCGAGTAGGTGAAGGACTGGCCGCCCCACATCACCTTGATCGACTGGGCGCCGGTTCCTCCATTGTGCGCGATCAGCGCCTTGGACCCGTCCGGGTTCACGTACGCCACGTTCGGCACCGTGCCGTTCGCGGTCGAGTCGATCCGGTACGCCCCGGGCCGGACGAACTTGGTCAGGTGCCCGGTGGTGTAGTACTCGATCGTGTAGTCGACCTGGCCGGCACGCGGGCCGCCCTCCTGCACCGTGACCAGCCCGGTGCACACGTCGCAGCCACCGTTGTGCGGCCCCATGTTCTGGTTGAGCGCGAGGCTCCACTTGACCAGGCTGCCGGAGTAGTTCCGGGCGTAGTTGACGATGTCGGCCAAATCCTCGTTGTGCTGATTGCCGATCCACGTCCCGCCGGAGTGCTCGGTGCTGAACTGGCGCACCGCCGGGTACTGGTTGCGCACCTGGGTGCCCACCGCCGGGTCGCCGAAGTAGCCGTGCCAGGCGATGCCGCCGAAGAGCGGGTCGTTACGGATGCCGGCGTCGGCCAGCAGCACCGCGCCGAAGTTGGGGTAGTCGCCGTAGTTCCAGTCGTGCACCAGCACCTTCGTGCTGAGGCCGGCCGCCCGCAGGGCGGGGTAGAGGTGGTTCTTGGTGAACTCGACCAGGCCGGAGCCGTTCCAGCTCATGCCCGGGTAGTTCATCGCTGTCGGGTTGCCAGCCTGGCAGCAGTTCGGCTCGTTCTGCACCGACAGGTAGTTCACCGGTATGCCGGCGGCCTGGTACGTCTGCACGTACCGCACCAGGTACTGGGCGTACATCGGGTAGTACTCCCACTTGAGCCAGCCCATCTGGTCCATCCGGCCGTTGTCCTTCATCCAGCCGGGCGCGCTCCACGGCACGCCCATCACCCGCAGCGCCGGGTTGAGCGACCGAGCCTGCGCGGTGAGCAGCCGGACGTTGGTGTCGTAGCCGTTGGCGTAGAAGTCGTTGAGGTCGCAGCAGGTGTCGTCGAGGGAGACATTGCCCGGCCGGGAGAGGTCCGAGGCGCCGATCGGGTTGCGGACGAAGGAGAGCCCGATGCCGTCGGTGGGGGAGAACAGCTTGCGCATCACCTCGTCGCGGGTGGCCGCGCTGATCGGGCCGCCCCGGAACAGGTACGCCGTGGTGTCGGTGATCGACGCGCCGCCGCCCTCGAACTGCTGGTAGCGCGTGTTCTCGTTGACCGTGATGGTGTGCGTCGCGCCGCCGCTGGTGGCGGCGAAGGCGGTGGGCGCCTGCTGCTGGAGTCCCCGGGTGACCTGCCGGCCACCGCTGTCCGAGGTGGTGGTCAGCCAGACGTTCACCGGTTCGTTCGAGGCGGCGGCCGGAGCCGGCAGGGCGAACGCGGCGGCGGCCGCGGCGGTGCCGAGCGCGAGCAGGCCGGCACCGATCGACCGACGGCGGGGTGGCGGTGGTACGGCGGAGGTGGGCATGCGTCTTCCTCTCCCAGGAGGCGGTGGGGTGGCGGTGCCGAGGCCCGAGCGAAGCGCGCGCTGATGTCACGGATTGCCCCGACCTGCGGCATCCGTGGATACAGTTAATATTCCTTAGTAATAGAAGTCAATGATTACGTCGTGATCGTTGACGGCCCGGCTGTCGGGCATCACGCGACCGGCCACCATGTCTGCCCCTCGGGGGCGTCCTTGACGATCACGATCGCGTCGTAGCTCGCCAGGTGTGCCGGGTCCAACGGGGAGTAGCCGAACCAGGGGGATACGCGGGGAGCGGGCGTCGCGTCGCCGAGGACGGCGGCCAGTCGGCGGGCGTCGACGACGTACCGGTCCTCCGGGAGCGCGTGCAGGAGCCCTTCGACGGTGTCCGGGGACGGGGTCTGCACACCGTGGTGGCGGATCGTGCCGAGGGCCGTGGCCAGGAAGGCGTACGCCCCGCCCAGTCGGGCCTCGACGATCGCCCCGGCGCTCCACCATTCCAGCGGCAGGTCGCCCATCCGCATGGTGCTCCTGTCCCGCTGGAGATGCCCGTTGTGGGCGAACACCAGCGTCGGGCCCCGCTCGGCGAGGGCGAGCAGGTTGCCGGCCATCATCGTCGCCCGCTGGCCCAGCAGGCGCGACAGGCGGCCGGATGTCGTGTCGGCCATCCAGGAGTGGTACCGCAGCAGCCCGGTGGCGGTGCGACCGTACAGGCGCGCCCGGTCCCAGTCGTCCTGTGCGGAGGCCGCGATCAGGTGTGGTGTCTGCGCGTCCAGCAGGGCCACCAGGTCGTCGGCGAGCAGCCGCAGCTGGTTGGCCTCGGACGTCCGCCCCACTGACTGGGACGGGTCCATCATCGCGGCGGGATTGGGCCACCGGTCGTCGCCACCGAGCAGGCGGTCGAGCGTGTCCACGGTGCAGGGAAGAAGATCGGGGTCGACCCGGGCGGCGAGGTAGGCGTGAAGTGCGGTGAGGGCCGGCCGGGGGCTCGCGGCGCCGGTGATCTCCAGCGGGCCGTCGAAGCCGGCGAAGCGCACCCGCTCGGACATGGGCCGGCCGTCGTTGTACGCGCGCATCCAGCGCACCAACTCCCGGTTGGCCGCGGACGCGCCGAACCCGTGGCTGAAGCCACGTTCCATGACCTCGTCCAGGGTGCCCGTGCCCGACGTGACGTGGTCGTCGACGACCAGGCCCATCAGGCAGTCGCTCTCGATCGCGATCGTCCGGTAGCCCTCCTGCTCGACGAGCTGCCGGAAGAGGTCGTTTCGCACGTCGAGCAGGACGTCCTCGCCGTGGGTGGGCTCGCCCAGGGCGAGCAGCCGTGGCCGGGCCGGGAGCAACCCCATGACGGCGGCAGCGTCGACGGCGTGGGCGGCGTCTTCGATACGGGTAGTCATGCCCTTAAACCGTATCGCTGAACCCTCGGTTGAGACTTGTCCGCGATGCGGTCCGGTCAGTCGAGGCGAAACCCTCAACGCGATGTGCGTCCAGGCGGAGGAGACCGTCCGGTGGCGCCAGAGCCGGTCCCGCCGTGTGGGTGGCCCCCCGTTCACCCGTTTAGTTGCTCCTTCGGGGGCAGGCAGGATGGGGCTGCCCAAACACCCTGAACCAGGCCTTCCTCCGTGGCTGGCATGAAATACCACTTATAACATGTAGAAACCTCATCACCTCAGATAGCTCGAAACCGGCCTGATCCGACATGAAAAGTCCTAACGTTCGTCCTGGCTCGTTCTCCTGAGCCGACGAGAGAAGGAGTGAGGAACATGTCGATGAGATTTATGACCAAGCTCGCCGGCGGGGTGGTGCTGGGTAGCGCCGCCCTGCTGCTCGGTGCGCCCGCTACCGCGTTCGCCGGGAGCGAGGAACCGACGAAGGAGCCCGTGAACTCGAACCAGGAGCAGGCGGGAAAGAGCGATTCGAACCACGAGCAGAAGACGTTCAGTGCGCGTGACAAGGAGGGCAACGGGATCATCTGCGCGACCAACAAGCAGAGCAACGAGCAGAAGGTCGGAGACATTCTCAAGGACAACACCATCAAGAACAGCGTCGTCACCTTCAACCTGCAGGTGGACGTGTCTCAGCAGGCGACGAACCAGATCGAGAACAACTCCATCGTCGTCTGCATCCGTGACCTCGACGTGGAGGTGGACGTGGAGACCAGGCTGCTCTACGACCTCCTCGCGCTGGTCGAGGGGGCTGGTACCCCGGTGACCCAGCCCGCGGGCGACGCCCCGGCGGTCGGCGGCGCGACCGACGCCCCGGCGGTCGGCGGTGCGACCGACGCCGCCCCGGCGGTCGGCGGTGCGACCGCGGGTCCGGCCGGAGCCTGGGTTGCTCCGGCGAACGGGGCCGTCGCGGCCGGTGACGGTGCGCTCGCCGACGCCGACACCGGTTCGCTGACGACGATCGGTGCCAGCATGATGGGGATGGGCGTGCTCGGTGGGCTCGGTCTGCTGCGTCGGCGGTCCGCCGGTGGCACCGTCGCCTGAGGTGGCGGCCAGGAGCGCCAGCGGCCGCCACGGTTTCCCGTGGCGTGCCGCTGGCCTCCTCCTGGTCGTCCTCGTCATCCTTACCGGGGCGGGATTGATCGGGCTCGCCGCCAAGGCCCCCGATCCGGTCCGGCCGCCACAGCCCGACCTCGCCGCCGCGCCGCCGTTTCAGCTGCCACCGTCGCCAGATGAGGCCACGGCGCCGGAGCCGACGCGGAGCAAAGCCGGCGCGTCACCGTCCGTCGGTGGGATCGCCGCCCAGGCGCGCGGTGCGCGCGACCGCCCCGCCGACAAACGCGCGCCGGCCGCGACAAGCCCGTCTCCGTCACCGCAGGTGCACGGGATGCCGCGGTCGGAACCCACCCGCATCAGGATCCCGCGGATCGGCGTCGACGCGTCGACGACCGCGCTCGGGCTGGACAAGAACCAACAGATCGCGGTCCCGCCGGCCAAGCTGACCGGGTGGTACAAGTTGGGACCAAGCCCGGGCGAGGCGGGTACCGCGGTGGTGGTGGGCCACGTCGATGCCCGCGGCACCGGGCCGGCGGTCTTCTTCCGCCTGGGCGCGCTCAAGCCAGGAGACACCATCGAGGTGCTCCGCAAGGACGGCAAGACGGCCCGTTTCGTCGTCGATGGGGTGGCCCGCTACCCGAAGAAGAATTTCCCTTCCAAGCTGGTCTACGGTCACACCGGCAAGGCGCAGCTCCGGTTGATCACCTGTGGTGGCGGCTACGACAAGGCGGCGAAATCGTACAAGGACAACATCGTGGCGTTCGCGAGCCTGACCTCGGCCCCTCGGTGAGGAGTTGTCCTGCTGACCGACGGCGTCATGCGGAGCTGTTCGCGAGTAGTTGGAACGGCGGCCGTTCGAGATGCCGCCGGTCGGGCGCGGGTGGGCGTCAGGGGTGGTCAACGATGGCGTTCGAGCAGGTCATCGCCTCAGATGGCAGACGTGGGAACGGCTGACTACCCTTGACGCCCGTGCCAGAGGGACACACCATCCACCGCCTCGCCGCCCGGCACGCCGAGCTGTTCGCCGGCGACAAGGTGCAGGCCAGCAGCCCGCAGGGCCGGTTCGCCGAGGGCGCCGCCCGGCTCACCGGCACCGTGCTCGAGGCAACCGAGGCGTACGGCAAGCACCTGCTGCACCACCATGCGGGCGAGTTGACCCTGCACGTCCACCTCGGGCTCTACGGGAAGGTCACCGACGGCGCCGGCGAGCCGCCCGAGCCGGTCGGCCAGGTGCGGCTGCGGCTGACCACCGACCTCCACTGGCTCGACCTGCGCGGCCCCTCCGCCTGCGAGCTGCTCACCCCACCCGAGGTGGCGGCGTTGCGGGCCCGGTTGGGCCCCGACCCGCTGCGCGCCGACGCCGACCCCGAGCGGGCGTACGCCCGGATCTCGCGTAGCTCGACGCCGCTGGCCGCGCTGCTGCTGGACCAGTCGGTGGTGGCCGGCACCGGCCTGATCTTCGTGACCGAGGCGCTGTTCCGGGCCGGCCTGCCGCCGACGCTGCCCGGTCGGCGGCTCGACCGGGCCGGCTGGGACCGGCTCTGGCTCGACCTGATGACGCTGATGACCCAGGCGGTCCGGCTCGGCCGGATCGACACCGTCCGGGACGAGCACCTGCCGGAGGCGATGGGCCGCGCGCCGCGCGTCGACCGGCACGGCGGCGAGGTGTACGTCTACCGTCGCCCCGGCGCGCCCTGCCACGTCTGCGGCACCCAGGTGCGGCGGGGTGAGCTGGCCGGGCGCAACCTCTACTGGTGTGCCACCTGCCAGCCCGGCTGATCGCCCGCCGCGACCGGGGAGCAGAACCCTGCGACCGGTCGGGGCGACCCGTACAACCGATTCCGGCCGGTGCTCGTCTGTAGGGGGGACCGACGGAGGTAACCGGATGCCGGACGCATCGGAACAGGAATTCGTCGAGTACCTCAGCGCGCGGCTGCCCATGCTGCACCGGCTGGCGTACTCGCTCTGCGGGGACGGCGACGAGGCCGACGACCTCGTGCAGGAGGCGGCCACCAGGATCTTCCAGCGCTGGTCCCGTGTTGCTGGGGCCGACCAGATCGACGCGTACGTCCGGTCGGTCGTGGTGCGGCTGTTCCTCGACGGCCGGCGCAAGGGCTGGTGGCGCATCCGGCTCTTCGCCGCCCCGCCCGACATACGCCAGACCGAGGACCGGGGCGTCGAGGACCGCACAGTGCTGTGGCAGGCGCTGGCGCAGGTGCCGCCCCGGCAGCGGGCCGTGCTGGTGCTGCGGTTCCTGCACGACCTGCCGGTGGACGAGGTGGCCCGCGCCATGGGCTGCTCCGCCGGAACGGTGAAGAGCCAGACCGCCCACGGGCTGGCCGCGATGCGCCGCCTGCTCGACGGCGCGGAGTTGATGGAGACGACCAAGGGGGTAGCGCGATGACGGGGGACGAGGAGCGCATCGTCGGCCTGCTGCGCCGGCTCGACGCCGAGCCGGTGCGCCCGGCCCGGGTCGACCTGGCCGCCGCGATGCACGAGGGGCGCCGCCGGCGGCGCAGCCGTCGGGCGATGAGTGTCTCGGCCGCGGGGGTGGCCGTGCTGGCGGCGGTCACCGTGCCGTTGGCGTTCGGCGGTGAGCGGTCGGGCGGACCGGCGCCCACGATCCCGCCCGCCGCACCGTCGACACCCGCCGGTCCGCCCGCCACGACGCGCCCGCCGGGCGGTCCGACCGCCTGCACGGCCGAGGCGTTGCCGATCCCCGGCGGGCACGCCAAGAGCCTGGTCACCGGCGGCGACCCGACCGGCCGATTCCTGGCCGGTCGGTCGTACCCCGGCGACGGCACGGGCAACCCGGTGATCATTTGGGACGGCGACCGGGCGCGGGAGTACCGGATCCCCGGCGCGGACCAGCAGATGGCGGACGTGAACAGCGCCGGAGTCGCCGTGGGGTCGGTCTACGTCGGCGACGAGCCGCAGCCGTACGTCATCCGGAACGGCCGGCCCGAACGGCTCCGCGGTGTGCCGGCCGGCGAGGCGACCGCGATCACCGACGGGTGGATCGTGGGGGCCCGGCAGGTCGGTGACCGGCAACGCCCGGTGCTCTGGTCCGCGCCGGACGCCTCGGCCAGGGACCTCCCGCTGCCGGGCTCGCGTTGGGAGGGGACCGCCGTCGGCGTCGACTCCGCGGGCACCGCGGTCGGGAAGCTCCACGACGGCCCGACCGGGGTGACCCGGGCCGTCGTCTGGCGGCTGGGCGCGAAGCCCGAGTTGCTGCCGATGCCGCGGCTGGACGGCGGCGTGGCGAGCGAGTTCGTTCCGGACAGCTTCGAGGGCGGTTGGATCACCGGGACCGCGTTCCTGGACGAGAGCGGTGTCCGGCGCCTCTACGCGGCCCGCTACCACCTGCCGACCGGTCGGTACGAGCCGCTGCCCCGGGGCGTCGTCCCCGACGCGGGCAACGGCCGGGGCTGGGTGGTCGGCTCGGTCAGCCGCATGGACGCGGGCCTGCTCACCGACGCGGGAACCGTGAGACTGCCGGACTTCGACGGGCGCACCGGCCGGTACGCGGCCCTCGCCGTGAGCGTCAGCGACGACGGGCGGGTGGTCGGCGGTCAACTCGACGTCGCGCCGGGTGGCAACGGCGTGGTGATGAAGGCGGTCCGCTGGCGCTGCCACTGATCCCGTCGCTCCCGCCGCGCCGGTCCGGTCGCTCCGTTGACGGAGGACACGGGCCGGCGCGGCGCGGCGCGGCGGGGTGGCCTCGGGCTCAGCGCAGGCGGCGGATGTCGCCGTACGCCCGGTAGAAGCCTCCCCGGCCGGACTCGCGGACCTCGGTGACCAGGTAACGGGCCCCGGGCTCGCGGATGCCCTTGGGGAACTGCACCGACCAGTCCCGCCGATAGCCGCCGGAGAGCACGTGGACGCGGAGCCGGCCCCGATCCTCCAGGCACTGCACCACCACGCCGCCGTCGACGTCGCTGGTCACCTCGACGGTGGACCAGGCCGCCGGCTCGGGCGGCCGGGGCGGGGCCTTGACGTCGACGACGTCCGGCACGCTGCCGGACTCGGCGGCCCGGATCGCCGGCTCGCTCGCGTCGATGCACGCGAGGTAGCCGCCGGTGGTGACCACGTAGAGCCGCTCCTCGTGGTACTGCATGGAGTAGGCCGAGCCGCAGCCGGTGCCGAGCTTCCACAGCCGGTTGCCGGCCGCGTCGAAGCAGTAGATCGAGGACTGGCTGTCGCCGGCGAAGACGTACCGGCCGCCCTCGGCGGTGGCGCAGGAGAAGACCGGGGCGTCGCACCGGTAGCTGCGCTCGGCGCGGCCGTTCTTCGCCAACCGCACCACCTCGCGGGTGCCGGTGCCGGCGAACACCGTGCCCCGCTCCTGCCAGCCGAATAGCACGGACCCGGTGGGGGTGTGCCAGAGCTCTCGGCCGGTGCGCCAGTCGTAGCCGGTGACGCCCTGCGAGTGGCCGTGGTACAGCGCGGACGCGTCGCAGCGCACCATCCAGGCGGCCCGGCCGCGGCCCGCCCGCCGCCAGAGGAACTCGTCCTCGTGGTCGATCGCGGCGATCCCGCCGTCGGCGTCGGACACGCCGAGCACGCCGTCGTGGATGTCGAGCCAGTAGATGTCGATCTCCGGGGCGATCGCGTACGCCACCCGGGGCACCTTGCCGGACAGGTCGTAGACGTTGCCGTCGTCGCAGCCGGCGTAGATCCAGGCGTCGTCGGCGACGATGCACTTCACCCCGTCGGGGAGCCGGACCTGCCCGAGCACCCGGGCGTCGTGGCCGAGGGTGGTGATCACGCCGTGTTCGTTGCCGACCATGCAGCTCTGGCCGTCGACGAAGATGCCGAACGCCGGCGCGCCCGAGTCGTAGCGCCAGAGCACCGGCGCGGTCCGCGCGGTGGAGCGGGTGCTGACGATCTGCCGACGGGAGACCGACCGCTTCTGCCGGACGCCGCGCACCGCCGGGGCGTACCCCTTGCGGATCTTCTCGCCGATCTTTCTCGCCGCGGCGGCCCGGGCCCGCGCGTTGTCCGGGTAGCTGCTGGTCTTGACCTGCCCCTGGTCGCCGATCCGGCCGTAGCGGACGGTCATGGCCGTGTCCTCGACCACCACCTCGTAGAACTTGTGCGCACCACCGTCCACTTCGGACAGTTCGAGGTAGGTCGTCTCCTGGGACATGGGGGTGCCTCCGGGTGGGGTGGGCGACCGGCCGAACACCGGCGCGACAACGCCAGCACGCTAACCACGGCCCCCGACAAAACCCGAAGGCGACGGCCGGCTCAGCGGTCGATGTTGTGCAGGGCGTCGACCGCCTTGCGGGCGGCGATCAGCACCGGGTCCCAGACCGGCGCGTACGGCGGGGCGTAGCCGAGGTCGAGCGCGGTCATCTCGTCCACCGTCATGCCGTTCCACAGCGCCACCGCGAGCGTGTCGATCCGCTTGGCCGCCTCGGACCAGCCGACGATCTGCGCTCCGAGCAGCCGACCGCCCGGCCGCTCGGCGATCAGCTTGACCGTCATCGGCCGGGCGCCGGGGTAGTAGCCGGCCCGGCTGGTGGACTCGGCGACCACCGACACGAACTCGAAGCCGGCGGCGGTGGCGTCCCTCTCGCGCAGGCCGGTGCGCCCCACCTCCAGGTCGCAGACCTTCGTCACGGCGGTGCCGATCACGCCGGCGAAGGTGGCGTAGCCGCCGCCGATGTTGATCCCGGCGATCCGGCCCTGCTTGTTGGCGTGCGTGCCCAGCGGGATGTGCACCGGCATCCCGCTGACCCGGTGCAGGGTCTCCACGCAGTCGCCGGCCGCCCAGACGCCGGGCAACCCGGGGACGCGCATCCGCCGGTCCACCCGGATCGCGCCGGTCGGCCCGAGCGGCACACCCGCCGCCTCGGCGAGCGCGGTGTTCGGGCGTACGCCCAGGCCGAGCACCACGACGTCGGCCGGGATCGGCCCCTCGGCGGTGACCACCGCGGTGACCCGGCCGTCCCGCTCCTCGAGCCCGGTGACCCGCAGCCCGGTGCGGACGTGGATGCCGATGCCGGTCATCGCGTCCGCCACCAGCTCGGCCATGTCACCGTCCACCGTGGACATCGCCTGGTCGGCCTGCTCGACCAGGGTCACCGAGAGGCCGCGCACGATCATCGCCTCGGCCATCTCCACCCCGATGTAGCCGGCGCCGACCACCACCGCGTGGCGCGGCTTCGGATCGTTCTCCAGCCAGTCGCGCAGCGCCGAGCCGTCGTCCAGGGTCTGCATGCCGAACACGCCCCCGATGCCGCCCTTCGCCCACGGCGGCTTGATCGGCACCGCGCCGGTGGCGTAGACCAGGTCGTCGAAGTGCTCCCGGACCTCGCCGCCGCCGGCCAGGTCCCGGGCCACCACCTCGCGGCGCTCCAGGTCGATCGCGGTCACCTCGTGCCGAATCCGCACGTCGATGTCGAACGAGGTGCGGAAGGTCTCGGGGTCGCGAGCGATCAGCGCCTCCGGCTCCGGCACCAGCCCACTGATCCAGTACGGGATGCCGCAGGCGGAGTAGGAGGTGAAGTGCCCCCGCTCGAACGCGACGATCTCCAGATCGGCGAGGTCGCGGCGGCGGCGTGCCTGGGACGCCGCCGCCATGCCGGCGGCGTCGCCGCCGATGACGATCAGACGTTGCGCCACGGGATCATCCTGTCACGCTGCGGTCACCCGTGGGTCTGGCGCGCGACGTCCTGCACCACGTCGGAGAGGCGGCCACTACGGGCGAACACCGCGCGCTGCCGCGCCGCGCCGCTGCCGTGCCGGCGGAGCCCGCCCAGCAGGTCGCTCACCTCGGCCCAGTCGCCGTGCTGCTCGATCGCCGGGCGGACCCGCTCGACGAACCGGTCCAGCAGCTCCCAGGCCGGCCGGACCTCGCCGGTGGTCAGGTCGACCCCGTCGCCCTCCAGCCCGTCGTGGGCCGCCCGCCAGTGCGCGGCGACCAGCAGGTGGTGGTCGGTGCGGATCGCCGGGCGTCCGGCGGCGATGTCGTCGATCGCGGTCGCCACCAGGGCGCGGACCAGCGCCGCGACCAGCACCGCGTCGTCGACGGACGGACAGACGTCGCCGATGCGCAGCTCCACGGTCGGGTACTTCGCGGAGAGCCGGGCGTACCAGTAGAGCATCCCCTCGTCCAGCATCACGCCGCTGGCGATCAGCTGGCGGATCAGCCGCTCGTAGTGCTCGTGCGACTCCAGGTACGGCGTCGGCGCGACCGACGGCCAGCGCTCCCACTCGATCGACCGCCAGCTCGCGTAACCGGTGTCCTCGCCCTTGGCGAACGGGGAGTTCGCCGTGACCGCGTGCAGCGTGGGCAGCCACGGCCGGACGTGGTTGAGCACGTGGACGCCGGTCTCCGGGTCGGGAATGCCGACGTGCACGTGCATGCCGTTGTTGCCGGGGCCGGGCACCAGCAGCCGGAACCGCTCGATCATCTGGTCGAAGCGGGGCTTGTCGACCACCGGCGGCACCGGGCCGTCCACCGGTCCGGTGCCGATGGCGAGCAGCCGTACGCCGGCCCGCTCGGCCGCGTCGGCGAGCGCGCGGCGCAGCACCCCGAGTGAGTGCCGGATCGAGGACAGCTCCAGGCCGGGCGGGGTGCCGATCTCGATCTGGCTGGTCTGGAACTCACGCTCCACCTGCCCGCGCAGCTCCGCCGGCACCTGCTCCATCACCAGGTCGACGGCGGGCACCGCGGCGCCGGTGTGCGGGTCGACGAGCAGGAACTCCTCCTCGACCCCCACGGTGAGCAGATGGGCCCTGTCGGCCGTCCCGCTCGGCGCCTCCGCCAGCTGGCCGGTCATCGCCATCACCGTCCGTTCCTGCGGGTCGCGGTCCGTCCGCATCCCGGTCTGTCCGGTGGTTACCCACCGTGGCGATGACCGGAAACGCGGTGCGGCGCGTCGGCGGCGTGTCGCGGCAGCCGCGCCGGCGTGACACCGGGCCCTAGGCTGGACCCGTGCCGGGACCGTGGGGGATCGCGCTGGGGCTGTGGGCGTACGCCCTCACCCGGCTGACCCTGTTCGCGGACCAGCCGGCCGTGCTGCTCGCCGGCGCCGCGCTCGGCGCGGCCGTGCTGCTCGCGGCCCTGCTCGCGGCACGGGCCCTCGTCCTCGGCGCCGCACCCGGCGCCGCCCGGCGAGCCGCCGGCCTGCGGGCCCGTGCCCGCCACCGCCGGGTGCCCCGCCAGGTCGACCCGGACGCGCCCGGGCGACCGCGCCCCCGCGCACCGGGCGTCCGTCTCTCGGCCGCGTAGCACCGACCAGGTCGGCGACGGCCGGGCCACTCCGGCCCGGGCGGCGCGCCGCGCGGCCGATTCCGCCGTCATCCGTCCCGCCGGGCCCAGGCGCCCGGCCGGGACCACCGGAATCGGACCGAGGGACATCACATGCTCGCCTTCGCACCACTGCACGCCGCGGTCGGGGCCGCCGGCACCGCGCTCACCGCTCTCACCACCCTGCTCGAACCGATCGCCGGCGGCGCGGCCACGGCCGCCGCGATCGTGGTGCTCACCGTCGCCGTCCGGCTGCTGATCTCGCCGCTCACCGTCGCGCAGGTGCGAGGTGAGCGCCGCCGGGCGGCGCTCGCCCCGCGGGTCCGCGACCTCCAGCGGCGGTACGCGGACGACCCGGCCCGGATGCAGAGCGAACTCTTCGCGCTCTACCGGACGGCCGGCGCCAACCCGCTCGCCGGCTGCCTGCCGCTGCTCCTCCAGGCGCCGTTCCTGCTGGTGCTGTACCGGCTGTTCGCGACCACCGAGGGCGGCACCGGGCTGCTCGACGAGCGGCTGGCCGGGGTGCCGCTGGGTCACCACCTGGGCGACGGGCTGACCGGGGCGGCGTTGCCGCTCTTCGCCGTCCTGCTGGCCGCGTTGGTGGCGCTCGCCTGGTGGTCGTCGCGGCGGACGCGGCGCGCGGCGGCCGTGACCGGCGCGGTGGCCGGTACGCCGACCGAGGGGCCCGGCGTCGCGGCGCTCGGCCGGGTGCTGCCGCTGCTGCCGTACACGACGGTGCTGTTCGCCCTGGTGCTGCCGTTGGCCGCGGTGCTCTACCTGGTGACCACCACGGCCTGGTCGGCGCTGGAACAGGCGGTGCTGCGCCGGCCGCAGGGGGTGCCGCGCGACGCCGAAATCAATCGACGTTGACAACTGTCCGAGGGCCACGTACAACGGTCGGGAGAGCGCTCTCTCGCCCGTCCCGCAGAGAGGCACGTCCATGAATGCTGACCCGGCGGCACCCGCCGCCCCGCCCGTCCGGCGCCGGCTACGTCTGGCGTTCGCCCTGCTCGCCGTCGCCACCACCGCCCTGGCCGGCGTCACCATCAACGCGCACGCCGCGGTGCCCCCGCCCCCGTCCGGCTGGAGCCTGGTGTGGAGCGACGACTTCACCGGCGCGGCCGGCACGCTGCCGTCCTCGGCCAACTGGATCATCGACACCGGCACCAGCTACCCCGGTGGCCCGCCGAACTGGGGCACGGGCGAGATCCAGACGTACACCAACAGTACCGCCAACGTCAGCCACGACGGCGGCGGCAACCTGCGCATCACGCCGCTGCGCAACGGCTCCGGCGGATGGACCTCGGCCCGGATCGAGACGGTCCGGAGCAACTTCAAGCCGCCGTCCGGGGGAGTGCTGGCCATCGAGGGCCGGATCCAGATGCCGAACGTGACCGGCGATGCCGCGCTCGGCTACTGGCCGGCGTTCTGGGCGCTGGGCGCCCCGTACCGCGGCAACTACCAGAACTGGCCGGGCATCGGCGAGTTCGACGTCATGGAGAACGTCAACGGGATCAACTCGGTCTGGGGGGTGCTGCACTGCGGCGTCGCCCCCGGTGGACCCTGCAACGAGTTCAACGGGCTCGGCGCCTCCCGGGCCTGCCCGGGCAGCACCTGCCAGTCGGCGTTCCACACCTACCGGTTCGAGTGGGACACGTCGAGCAGCCCCCAGCAACTGCGCTGGTACGTCGACGGGCAGCAGTACCACACCGTCACCCAGGGGCAGGTCGGTGAGCCGTACTGGACCCAGATGACCTCGCACGCCGGCTACTTCCTGCTGCTGAACGTGGCGATGGGCGGGGGCTTCCCGAACGGCGTGGCCGGCTTCACCACGCCGACCGCCTCGACCGTCCCGGGCCGGCCGATGCTGGTCGACTACGTGGCGGTCTACAGCCGGGGCGGCGGCGGTACCCCGCCGCCGACCACCACGCCGCCGCCGTCCGGCGTGCGGGACGCGTACGCGACGATCCAGGCCGAGTCGTTCAACGCGCAGAACGGGGTGATCGTCGAGACGTGCAGCGAGGGTGGGCAGAACATCGGCGCGCTGCGCAACGGTGACTGGGTCCGCTTCGACAACGTCGAGTTCGGATCCACCCCGGCCCGGGACTTCGTGGCCCGGGTCGCGTCCGGGGCGGCGGGGGGTGTGAGCGGACTGGTCGAGGTGCGGCTGGGCAGCCCGACCAGCGCCCCGATCGGCAGCTTCGCCCTCGCCAACACCGGCGGCTGGCAGAGCTGGCGCTCGGTGCCCGGCAACGTCGCCGCGACCACCGGCCGGCACACCGTCTACCTGACCTTCACGAGCGGTCAGCCGAACGACTTCGTCAACGTCAACTGGTTCACCTTCCGCCGCTGAGCCTCGCGGGGCCCGGCGCGCTGGCGCCGGGCCCCGCCCGCGCGGTGCCACGCCACCCCTGGACAGGAACAGTTAACAGTCTTAATAATAAACGCCAACGTTGACGTCCGTGGATGCCTGTCCCGGTGTGGAGGTTCGCATGAAGCGGTCCAGATCCCTTGTCCTGTCCCTGGTCACCCTGCTGGCCGCGACGCTCGGCGCGGCCTGGGTGGCGCTGCCCGCGTTCGCGGCCGGAGCGACCGCGACTTTCGTGAAGACCTCCGACTGGGGCACCGGCTGGGAGGGGAAGTACACGATCACCAACGGCGGTGGATCCACCATCAACGGCTGGACGGTCAGCTTCGACCTTCCGGCCGGCACCACCGTCGGCAGCTACTGGGACGCGCTGCTCACCACCGCCGGGCAGCGGTACACGTTCACCAACCGGTCCTGGAACGGCACCATCGCCCCGGGCGCCTCGGTCTCCTTCGGCTTCCTGGGCAGCGGCACCGGCGCGCCGACCAACTGCCAGCTCAACGGCGCCGCGTGCGGCGGCGGCGCCCCGCCCACCACCCCACCGCCCACCACGCCGCCCCCGACCACGCCGCCTCCGACCAACCCGCCGCCCACCGGCGGGCTGCCGAAGCACCTGCTCACCGGGTACTGGCACAACTTCGACAACCCGGCCGTGGAGCTGCGGCTGCGCGACGTGCCCGCCGAGTACGACCTGGTCGCGGTCGCCTTCGCCGAGGCCACCACCACTCCGGGAGCGGTCACCTTCGGCGTCGACCCCGGGCTTGCCGCCGCGCTCGGCGGCTACACCGACGCCGACTTCACCGCGGACGTCCGGACCCTGCAGAGTCGGGGCAAGAAGGTGATCATCTCGGTCGGCGGCGAGGCCGGCCGGGTGTCGGTCAACGACTCCGCCTCCGCCGCCCGGTTCAGCGACACGGTGTACGCGCTGATCCAGCGCTACGGATTCGACGGCGTCGACATCGACCTGGAGAACGGGCTCAACCCGACGTACATGGCGCAGGCCCTGCGCGCGTTGCGAACCAAGGCCGGCGGCGGCCTGATCATCGCGATGGCGCCGCAGACCATCGACATGCAGTCGCCGGCCGGCAGCTACTTCAAGCTGGCCCTCGACATCAAGGACATCCTCACCGTGGTCAACACGCAGTTCTACAACTCCGGGGCGATGCTCGGCTGTGACAACAACGCCGCGTACGCCCAGGGCACGGTGAACTTCATCGTGGCGCTGGCCTGCATCCAGTTGGAGGCCGGGCTGCGCCCCGACCAGGTCGGGCTCGGCCTGCCCGCCGGGCCGGGCGCGGCCGGCGGCGGCATCGTCGCGCCGAGCGTGGTTAACGCGGCGCTGGACTGCCTGGCCCGGGGCACCAACTGCGGCAGCTTCCGCCCACCGCGCACCTACCCGGGCATCCGTGGCGCGATGACCTGGTCGGTCAACTGGGACGTCACCAACGGCAACGGCTTCGCCCGCACCGTGGCGCCGCACCTCGACACACTGCCCTGACCGCGGCTCGCCCGCGACACGTCGATCACGGCGGGCGGAGTGGCTCAGCGACCGGCGGTCACCGACCGCCGGTCGCGCCGCGCCGCCCGGCGGCGGACCTTCTTCACCGCCCAGAGCGCGATCATGCCGACGAAGATCGCGATGATCCCGTAGTCGAACCAGGTGCTGTACCGCTCGACCTGCTGCCACCGTGAGCCGAGCGCGTACCCGCCGCCGACGAAGAGCGCGTTCCAGATCCCGCTGCCCACCGTGGTCAGCACCACGAACTCGGGCAGCGGCATCCGGTTCGCCCCGGCCGGAATGGACACCAGGCTGCGCACCACGGGCATCATCCGGCCGAAGAACACGGCCCACCGGCCGTACCGCTCGAACCAGCGGTCGGCGCGTTCCAGGTCGTCGAGGTCGACCAGGGGCAGCCGGTCGAGCCACCGCTTGAGCCGCTCCTCGCCGACCGCCGCGCCCAGCCAGTAGAGGATCAGCGCGCCCAGGAGGGAGCCGGCGGTGGCGGCGAGCGCCACCACGACCACGTTGAACCGTCCCTCGCCGGCCAGGTAGCCGGCCATCGCCAGCACGATCTCGCTCGGGATCGGCGGGATGACGCTCTCCAGCGCGACCAGCATCGCGACGCCCAGCGCCCCGGTCGCGTCGATCACCCCGGCCACCCAACCGGTCAGCCCGCCGAGCCGGGTCGGGTCGACGTCCTGGGCGAACGGCATGGCGATCCTTTCCGCGGCGGAGGGGATCGCATACCTGTACCCCTCGGCCCGGCGCCCACACCTGCCGGTGGTCCAGCCCACCCGGGCGCCAGCGTCACTCCTCCGGATGCAGGGCGGCGTCGGCGGGACCGCGCCGCCAGCCGGTGAACCGGACCTCCAGCCCGCCCCGGGTGGGGGAGCAGCAGAACGGACCCGCCGCCGCCTCGGCGTCCGGTGCGAGCGGGGCGAGGCGGACCAGCCGCCAGGGCTCCCCGGCCACCCGGGCCCGGACGGTGAGCGCATCTCCCGAACGGCTGGCCCGCACGGTCACCTCCCGGCCGGCCCACTCCGGCACCGGGCCGACCGACCAGTCCGAGACCTCTCGGGTCACCACGGCGCCGAGCTGCGGCTGGCCGTCGCTGATCTCCACGCCGGCCTTGACCCAGGTCCGCTCGTCCACCCGGACCAGCACCCCGGCCTGGTCGAACTGCTCGGTCCACGCCAGCCGGAAGCTCACCTCCACCGCCGTGCCGGTGGGGAACGGCGCGAGCAGCGCCGACCCGTCGTCGTGCACGAAGCCGTAGCTCGTGTGCCGCCAGAAGTCGCTGCCGGCGGCGGGCTCGACCAGCAGATCCCCGTCCGGCGTACGGTCCGCCCGCACCGGCCGGTGCAGCCAGCTCCCGGCGGACCAGTCGACCGGCTCGGTCTCGGACACGTCGCGCATGACCGGCACCGTACGCCGATGGCGGCGGACGCGTTTGCCCGGGCGGCGGACTGGTGAAGATGAACGGGCATGGGTGACAGGTGGTACTCCGAGGCCGTCGTCTACTGCCTCGACATCGACACGTTCGCGGACTCCGACGGCGACGGGGTCGGCGACATTCGAGGGCTGATCGGCCGACTCGACTATCTGGCCCGGCTCGGGGTGACCTGCCTGTGGCTGCACCCCGTCCACCCGTCGCCGAACCGCGACGACGGCTACGACGCCACCGACTTCTACAACGTGGACCCGCGCTTCGGCACCCTCGGCGACTTCGCCGAGCTGCTGCACCAGGCCCGCAACCGGGGAATCCGGGTGATCATCGACCTGGTGGTGAACCACACCTCCGACGAGCACCCGTGGTTCCAGTCGGCCCGCTCGTCGCCCGACTCGCCGTACCGGGACTGGTACGTCTGGTCGGAGCAGGAGCCCGAGGACCGTCGGCAGGGCATGGTCTTCCCCGGCGAGCAGCACGAGACGTGGAGCTACGACCGCACCGCGAAGGCCTGGTTCTACCACCGCTTCTACCGGTTCCAGCCGGACCTCAACATGGCCAATCCGAGGGTCCGCGAAGAGGTCAAGAAGGTCATGTCGTTCTGGCTCCAGCTCGGGGTCTCCGGGTTCCGGATGGACGCGGTGCCGTTCATCATCGAGCTGACCGAGCCGGGCAACCCGAACTCGCCGAAGGACTTCGAGTTCCTCACCGAGCTGCGCCAGCACGTGCAGTGGCGCAGCGGCGACGCCGTCCTGCTGGCGGAGGCGAACGTGGAGCCCGACCAGCTGCCGACCTTCTTCGGCGACAGCGGCGGGTCGGGGAACCGCCTGCACATGCTCTTCGACTTCATGCTCAACGGCCGGCTCATGCTCGCGCTGGCGCGGCAGGACCCGGAGCCCGTGATCGAGGCACTGCGGGACACGCCGGCGCTGCCCGTGGGCGGCCAGTGGGCGACCTTCCTGCGCAACCACGACGAGATCGACCTGTCGCGGCTCACCGCAGAGCAGCGCAACCAGGTGTACGCGCAGTTCGGCCCGGACGAGGACATGCGTATCTACGACCGGGGCATCCGGCGACGGCTGGCCCCGATGCTCGGCAACGACCGGCGGCGCGTCGAGCTGGCGTACTCGTTGCAGTTCTCGCTGCGCGGCACGCCGGTGTTGCGCTACGGCGAGGAGATCGGCATGGGGGAGGACCTGTCGCTGCCCGGCCGGCAGGCGATCCGTACCCCGATGCAGTGGTCGTACCAGGAGAATGCCGGCTTCTCCACGGCGGAGCCGGAGAAGCTGGTCCGGCCGGTGCTCGACAAGGGCGAGTTCGGCTACCAGAAGGTCAACGTGACCGCCCAGCGCAGCGACCCGAAGTCGCTGCTCGGGTGGTTCGAGCGGATGATCCGTACGCTGCGCGAGGCCCCGGAGATCGGCTCCGGCTCGACCAGCCACATCGACCTGCCGATGCCGCCCGGGGTGCTCGCCCACCGTGCCGACGGGCCGACCGGGACCATGGTCTTCCTGCACAACCTCGGCACCGAGGACGTGGAGGTCGATCTCAGCACGCTGGAGCCGGAGGCGGAGCTGCCGATCGACGTACTGACCGACCGGGGCTACGGCGACGTCGGCAAGCTCAACGCACTGAAGCTCGGCGGGTACGGCTACCGCTGGATCCGGCTCCGCCGCGGCCGGGCCCGCTGATCGGAGCGCCCGGCGGCGGGCGTCCGGTGTGGACGTTCACGGCGCCGGCGGACCGGGCCCGACGGGACCGCTCCGCCGGCCACGGGCGGCGGGTCTGCCGCCCGACGGCGGGCGGGGTTAAGCTCCACCGATCGAGCCCAAGTTACCGGGAGGTAATCATGTCGGAGGAGCCCCGCGTCGCCATCGTCACCGGAGCCGCACGCGGCATCGGCGCGGCCACCGCTCGCCGGCTCGCCGCCGACGGCATGGCGGTCGCCGTGGTCGACATCGAGGAGTCGGCGACGAAGGAGACCGTCGACGCGATCGCCGCCGCCGGTGGCCGCGCGCTCGGCGTGACCGCCGACGTCGCCGACCGGGCCCAGGTGGAGGCCGCCGTGGAGCGGGTCGCCGCCGAGTTGGGCGCACCGACCGTGCTGGTCAACAACGCCGGCGTGCTCCGGGACAACCTGCTGTTCAAGATGAGCGACGCCGACTGGGACCTGGTGCTGGGCGTGCACCTGCGCGGCGCGTTCCTGTTCAGCCAGGCCACCCAGAAGCACATGGTCGAGCGGAAGTGGGGCCGGATCGTCAACCTCTCCAGCACGTCGGCGCTCGGCAACCGTGGCCAGGCCAACTACTCGGCGGCCAAGGCCGGCCTCCAGGGCTTCACCAAGACCCTCGCCGTCGAGCTGGGCCCCTTCGGGGTGACCGTGAACGCGGTCGCGCCCGGGTTCATCGTCACCGACATGACGGCGGCCACCGCCGCCCGGATGAAGGTCGACTTCGAGGCGCTGCAGCAGCACGCCGCCGCCGAGATCCCGGTCCGCCGCACCGGGCGGCCCGAGGACGTCGCGCACACCATCTCGTTCCTGACCAGCGAGGGGGCGTCCTTCGTCTCCGGCCAGGTCATCTACGTCGCCGGCGGCCCGAAGGACTGAACCCGGGACGTTCCGCCGGTCGGAGAACGGCCACTCCTTTCCGGAAGGAGTGGCCGTTCCGCGCGCCATGCCCGTGGTTCCGGCGCCGCCGGCGTGGGGTGTTCCGGTGCCGCCGACGCTGGGCGGGGTCAGCGGGGGCCGGTGCGGGTGCGCCAGAGCCAGTAGAGGCCCAGCAGCGGGAGGACCAGCGGGATGTAGCCGTAGCCGCTGCCGAACTGCGACCAGACCGTCTCGTCGGGAAAGAGTTCCCGGTCGACCACGCTGAGGACGCCCACCGCGACCACCCCCACCAGCTCCGCCGAGCAGCACGCCAGGGCGAGCCGCCGCCCGGCGTGACCGGCCCGGGCCAGCCCGACCGCGGCCACGATGTAGATCAGTGCGGCGGCCGCCGAGAGCAGGTAGGCCACCGGCGCCTCGTCGAACTTCGTGGCGATCTGCAGCCCGGCCCGGGAGCTCGCCGCGATCGCGAAGAGGATGTAGACGGCGATCAGCAGCCGACCGGGTCCGGCGTTGGTGGCCCGTCGCGTCGGTGCCGCCTCAACCACCGAGCACCTCCCAGGTCTGCTGGAGCCGCACGACCACCACCGGGGTGACCAGGCAGACCGCGCAGACGATCCCCGAGCCCCAGCGGGTCGGCTCCATCCGGGCCAGCACGGCCGCCAGGGGCGGCAGGCAGACCAGGGTCACCAGGTAGCCGAAGAAGGCGCCGGGCTCGCCCGGCCGCTCGCCACCGGAGAGGGCGACCAGCGCCGCCACGGCGAGCGCGAGCAGCGCCAGCTCCAACACGGCCAGGCCGATGAACTGTCCGCGGTCCGGCGGTCGGTTGCGCACCGCGAACACCAGGGCCCACAGCGCGAGTACGAGCGACAGCACGATCGACGCGGTGGCGAGGACGCCGTCCACCGGCGATCCCGCCGCGGCGGCGCCGGTCATCGGGGCCACCCGGTCCTTGGCTCGGTCACCGGCACAGCCTACTAACCGTCGTAGTAACCGCCGCTCCGCCCCGCCCGCCCGGGCCGAGCCCTGCCCGCCCGATGTGACGTGCGGCCCCGCCGCCCACACCGCCTGGGCTGGGGTACTAGCGTGGATCACGGGATCGCGGCGCCGCCGCGACGGACGACGACGGTGGGAGTTCTCGTGCTGCGGTTCGGCTTGTTCGGCACCGGTCACTGGGCGACGGAGACGCACGCGGCGGCGCTCGACACGCACCCGCGTGCCGAGTTGGCCGGGGTGTGGGGGCGTAACCCGGAGCGGGCCGCCGCGCTGGCCGAGCGGTACGGCGTACCGGCCTTCGACGACGCCGACGCGCTCATCGACGCGTGTGACGCGGTCGCCGTCGCCCTGCCGCCGGACATCCAGGCCGACATCGCCGTCCGGGCCGCCACCGCCGGCCGGCACCTGCTGCTGGACAAGCCGCTGGCGCTGACCCTCGCCGACGCCGACCGGGTCGTCGACGCCGCGCAGGGCTCCGGCGTCGCCTCGGTGGTCTTCTTCACCCAGCGCTACCAGCCGAACGTGACCGCGTTCCTCGCCGCCACCGCCGCGGCCGGCGGGTGGCAGCACGCCCGGGCGACCATGTTCGCGTCGATCTACCAGCCGGGCAGCCCGTACGCCGACTCGCAGTGGCGCATCCAGCACGGCGCGCTCTGGGACATCGGCCCGCACGCGCTCTCGATCATCCTGCCGGTGATGGGCCGGGTCACCCAGGTGGCCGCCATGAACGGCCCGAGCGGGATCGTGCACCTGCTGCTCACCCACGACGGCGGCGTCACCAGCGGCATCTCGCTGACGCTGAACGCGCCGGCCGAGGCGGTGGCCCGCGAGATCGTGTTCTACGGCGAGAACGGCATCGAGAACGCGCCGGCCCCGCAGACCGGCCCGGCGACCGCCTTCAGTGTGGCGATCGACCAGTTGCTGGAGGAGATCGAGGCGGGCACCCGGGACCACCGCTGCGACGTGCGCTTCGGCCGCGAGGTGGTCGCCATCCTGGCCGCCGCCGAGACGGCCCGCACCGAGTCCCGCACCCTCACCGTCCCCGCCTGACCCACCCCCCCCCCCCGCGCCCCCGCGCCCGCGCCTCTGCGTTGATCATGAAGTTATTGCCGGTAGCGACGGCGTGTCGCGGCAACAACTTCATGATCAACGCGGTTCGGTGCCGCGGTTCGGGGCCGTGGAACGCGGGGTGGCGGGGGTTGGCTGGGTGGAAATGGGTTGGGCGTGTTCGGCGGGCGCGGCTAGCCTGGCGGACATGTTCACGCACGCCCTGATCCAGGTGGTCGGCACGCCGGCCGCCCGGGGCCCCCTGCTGGCGTCCCGTCCGCGAGTCCGGCGTCCGGCCCTGGCCGGCCGGGACGCGACCCGCGACTGACCGCAGGCGCACACCCGCGCCATCTCCAGGGCCGTCCGAGTCCCGATCCACTCGGACAGGCCCCGCTTCGGGCTGCCTGTCCGCCCCGTCGCCGAGCGGCGACAGACAGGACGACGACACGTGGCGCCCCGCCGTACCCGAGCAACCGAACGCGACCGGTCCCGTCGCGTACTCTCCCAGAACTTCCTCGCCGACCCGGCCGCCATCGCCCGGGTCGTCCGGTCGGCCCGACCGGATCCGGACGGCCTCGTCCTGGAGGTCGGCGCCGGCCGTGGCCAACTGACCCGCCCGCTCGCCGCCGCGAGCGGTCGGCTGGTCGCGTACGAGGTCGACCCGGCGGCCGCCGCCGAACTGGCCGCGGTCTGTGCCGCGCTGCCCCACGTCCGGCACCGGCAGGCCGACTTCCTCACCGCCGAGCCGCCCGGCGAGCCGTTCGCGGTCGCCGGCAACATCCCCTGGTCGTTGACCTCGGCGGTGGTCCGCTGGTGCCTGGCCGCCCCGGGGTTGCGGGCGGCGACCCTGCTCACCCAACTGGAGTACGCCCGCCGGCGCAGCGGCGACTACGGACGGTGGACCCGGCTCACCGTGCTGACCTGGCCCGAGTTCTCCTGGCGGCTCGCCGGGCGGGTGCCCCGTACGGCCTTCCGCCCGGTGCCCCGGGTGGACGCGGGCATCCTGCGGATCGACCGGCGGCCGGAGCCGCTGCTGTCCCGGGCCGCGCTGCCCGCGTACCGGGAGATGGTGGAGCTGGGCTTCGGCGGCGCAGGCGGGTCGCTCGCGGCCTCGCTGCGGCGGCGGTATCCGTCGGCCCGGCTGTCGGCGGCGCTGCGCGCGACGCGACTGGCTTCGGAGACTCCGGTCGGGTACGTCTGGCCGGAGCAGTGGCTGGTGCTGTTCCGGCTCCTGCACGCCCGCTGATCATCCAGGCGCGCATCCCGTCACGTCGGGCGCCGGCGGGCGTCCGGTCCGTCGGGCACCGGCGCGGGCGGGCACGTCCCGCCCGCGCCGGGTCAGGCGAGTGTGCCGAGCGCCTCGTGCAGTTCGGCGGGGTTGTCGAACTGCTCCGCGGGCAGCGACCGCAACAGCTGCAACATCTCCGTGCTCGCCCCGTTCTCCTGCCCCCAGCGGACCAGGTCCTCACGGGAGACCGGGTAGTCGAGCCCGGCCAGGTACTCCTGCCACTGCACCCCGGTGACGGTCATGTCCGGCGGCTACCCGTTCCACCCGCCGGCACACCCGGCGTGTCGCGGCCGGCACGCCGACGGTTTGCCCGCCGACCCGCCGGGTAGCCGCTGGCATGCTGGTTCAGCGGCTCGGCGCGCCGAGCGACTTCGACCCCCTGCTGGAGCGCGTCCGGGACGCCCGGGTGGTGATGATCGGTGAGTCCACCCACGGCAGCTACGACTACTACCGGCTGCGGGAGCAGCTCACCCGGCGGTTGATCTCGGAGTGCGGGTTCTCGTTCGTGGCGGTCGAGGGCGACTGGCCGGACTGCGACCGGGTGCACCGGTCGGTGACCGGCGCGCCGGACGGCATCGCGGATCCCCAGGTCGCGCTGGAGCGCTTCGAGCGCTGGCCGACCTGGATGTGGGCGAACGCGGAGGTGTCCCGGTTCTGCCGTTGGCTGCGGGCCTGGAACCTGGAGCGTCCGGCGGGGGAGCGGGCCGGCTTCCACGGGCTGGACGTCTACAGCCTCTGGGAGTCGATGCAGGCGATCTTCGACTACCTGGGCGAGGAGGACCCGGCGTCGCTGGAGGTCGCCCAGGACGCGTACTGCTGCTTCGAGCCGTACGGCAAGCGGGTCGAGGAGTACGGCGCGGCGAGCCGCTTCGTCTCCGCCCGGTGTGAGGAGGAGGTGGTCCGGCTGCTGGCCCGGACCCGGGAACAGGCCCTCTCCGACGGCCCGGACCGCTTCTCGGCCTGGCAGAACGCGGAGGTGGTGGCCGGCGCGGAGCGGTACTACCGGGCGATGGTGGCCGGCGGCCCGGACTCCTGGAACATCCGGGACACCCACATGCAGGACACGCTGGACCGGCTGCTCGACCGGTACGGCCCGGACGCGCGGGGTGTGGTGTGGGCGCACAACACCCACGTGGGCGACGCGCGGGCCACCGACATGGCCGCCGACGGGATGATCAACATTGGTCAGCTGACCCGGGAACGGCACGGGGCGGACGCGGTGGCCCTGGTGGGCTTCGGCTGCTACCGCGGGACCGCGGTCGCCGCGCCGCGTTGGGGATCGCCGGCCGAGGCGATGGTGATTCCTCCCGCCCGGCCGGGATCCATCGAGCGGCGGCTGCACGAGTTGATGCCGGAGCGGGCGGTGCTGGTCTTCGGCGGCGACGACCAGCCGGGGTGGGTCAGCGACACCATCGACCACCGGGCGATCGGGGTGGTCTACGACCCGACGTTCGAGTCCTGGGGCAACTACGTGCCGACTCGCCTGGGGGAGCGGTACGACGCGTTCATCTGGTGTGACGAGACCACCGCCCTGCACCCCCTGCCGGCCTACTCGACCACCGGCGAGATGGAGACCTACCCGGCGGGCGTGTGAGCCCGCGACCGTCGCCCGCGATCATGCAGTTGTGGTGCCAGGCTTGTCCGGCTGTGCCGGATTCGTGAGGCACCACAACTGCATGATCGACGCGGGAGAGGGCTAGACCGGCGTCGGGGTGCGGTCGGCCAGGTGGGCCCGCAGGCCCTCGCCCTCGATGTCGACGTTGGGCAGGGCCCGGTCGAGCCAGCGCGGGAGCCACCAGGCGCGGGAGCCGAGCAGGGACATCACCGCCGGCACGATGGTCATCCGGACCACGAAGGCGTCGATCGCCACACCGATGGCGAGCGCGAAGCCGATCGACTTGATCACCGGGTCGTGCAGGAAGAAGACGAAGCCGCCGAAGACCGAGATCATGATCAGCGCGGCCGCCGTCACCACCCGTGCCCCGTGACCCATGCCGTTGATGGTCGCCTGCCGGGCCGTGTCGCCGTGCACGAAGTCCTCCCGCATCCGGGAGACCAGGAAGACCTCGTAGTCCATGGCCAGGCCGAACAGGATGCCGATCAGCAGGATCGGCAGGAAGCTGATCAGCGGACCCGGCGTGTCCAGGCCGACCAGGTCGGCCAGGTGACCCTGCTGGAACACGGCCACCGTGATGCCGAAGGTCGCCGCGACGGTGAGCAGGAAGCCCAACGCCGCCTTGACCGGCACCAGCAGCGAGCGGAACACCAGCATCAGCAGCAGCACCGAGAGCCCGACCACCAGCAGCAGGTAGACCGGCAGCGCGTCGGCGAGCTTCTCCGAGACGTCGATGCCGACGGCGGTCACGCCGGTCAGCAGGACGTCGGCGTCCCGGATGCCACCCACCGAGTCCCGGATGTCGTGCACCAGCGTCTCGGTGTCGGCGTCGGTGGGTCCGGTCTTCGAGATGACGTCGAGCAGGGCGGTCCGGCCGTCCGGGCTGAGCTGCGGCGGCGACACAGCGAGCACGTTGTCGGTGCGCTGGACCAGCGCGGTCACCTGCGGCACGGCGGCCGCGGTGGCCTGCGGGCTGTCGCCGGCCACGACGACGGCGAGCCGCCCGGTGAAGCCCGGCCCGAAGCCCTCGGTGATCAGGTCGTTCGACATGCGGGCCGCGGAGCCGGCCGGCGCGGTGCCGGCGTCCGGCAGGGCCAGCCGCATGTCCGGCGCGGGCACCGCGAGCAGCCCCAGGCCGAGCAGACCGACCAGGATCACCGGTACGCGGAACCGCGTGATCAGCCGGGCCCAGCGGAAGCCGAAGCCGGAGCGGTCCTCGGCGGGAGCGGCCTCCCCGGCGGTGTCGCCGGCCGGCCCGTCCGCGTCCGGCGCGTCCGCAACGGCCGAGCGCAGCCGGCGGGGCAGCACCTTCCGGCCGGCGAAGCCGAGCAGCGCCGGCTGGAGCGTGAGCGCCACGAGCACCGCCACGGTGACCGTGCCCGCCGCGGCCAGACCCATCACGGTCAGGAACGGGATGTCCACCACGGCGAGCCCGGCCAGGGCGATGACCACCGTGGCCCCGGCGAAGAGGACGGCGGAGCCGGCCGTGCCCACGGCCCGGCCGACCGCCTCGTCCGGCGGCAGCCCCTCCAGCAGGTTCTGCCGGTGCCGCGAGGTGATGAAGAGCGAGTAGTCGATGCCGACCGCCAGACCCAGCATCAGCGCGAGGATCGGCGCGGTGCTGGTCAGCTCGACGACGCTGCTGAGCGCGAAGAGGCCGGCCATGCCGACGCCGACGCCGATCAGCGCGTTGAGCATGGTCATGCCGGCGGCCACCAGCGAGCCGAACGTGATGACCAGGACGACCGCCGCCACGAGTACGCCGATCGCCTCGGTCGAGCCGACCTCGGGCTCCGCGTTGAGCACCTCGCCACCGGAGGCCACCTGCCAACCCTGCGCCTCGGCCGCCGCGCCGACCCGTTCGTACGCGGCCCGCTGGGTGTCGTCCACCTCGTCCGAGCCGGTGGCGAACTGGACCTGCACCAGGGCGTACCGGCCGTCGGGGGAGACCGCGCCCACGGTGAACGGGTCGACCGCGCCGACCACGCCGGGCAGCGTCCCGGCCTCCTGGACGATTTCCTTGACCACGGCCTGGCCCTGCGGGGTGGCCAGTTGGCCGTCCGCGGGGGCCTTCACCGCGATGGTGCCGGTGGCGCCGCTGGCCGCCGGGAACTGCTCGGCGAGCAGGTCGAGCGCGCGCTGGGACTCCGTGCCGGGCATGGTGAAGTTGCTCGCCGTCGGGCCGCGCAGGGTCGCCGCGGCCAGTCCGAGACCGACGAGTACGACGAGCCAGATCGCGACGACGAGTCGACGCCGGCGCAACGCGCCCCGGCCGAGCCGGTAGAGCAGGGTCGCCATCAGGTTTCCTTGTCCTGGGTCGGGGATGGGTCAGGGACGGGTTCGAGAGCCCGCCGGACGAGGGCGAGCAGGGCCGGTCGCAACTCTTCGTCGGGCACGTCGACGAACTCGGCGCAGCCCTCGGAGATGCCGGCGAGCACGACCAGTGCCGCGATCCGGGCGGCGGTCCAGTCGGTGTGCCCGGCGAGGGCGTCCAGCAGCCGTTCCGAGATCCGCTGGATGTGTGCGAAGGCGGGCTGTTGCAGCAGTTCGGGGAACTCGCCGCGGAGCAGTGCGATCTCGCGCCGGAAGCGCACCGCGAGGTCGACGAACCCCTCGGCCGCGACCCGCTGCGCCTCGGCGCCGGTCAGCTGGGCGAGCCGGTCGTCGAGCGCCTGGAGCACCGTGATCGCCGGGGCCATCAGCTCGGTGAGCAGCGCCTCCTTGTTGGCGAAGTGGTACAGCACGGTGGCCTTCGAGCAGCCGACCTCGGTGGCGATGTCCTGCAGCGACGTGCCCCGGTAGCCGGTGGCCCCGAACAGTCGTGCCGCCGCCGCCAGGATCTCCCCGCGTGTCTCCGGTTCCGCCCGTCGCATGTGCCGGTCACCTCCCGCTGACCAGCATGCCTGACCGATCGGTCAGAGCCTGACCGATCGGTCAGACGAAATTCGTGGGGTTCCCCACAGCCGATCGGGGTTTACGTCGCGGACCGTGGGCCGGGCCGCGGGTTCGCGTCCGGGAGCGCGGGTCAGGACGTGCCGTGGGCCTGGTCGTACGCGGCCCGGGCGGCGGCGATGGTGTTGCGGTGCCGCTCCGCCCAACTGGTGAGGGCGACGAGCGACTCGTAGAGCTCCAGGGCGATCGGCGTGGCGGTGTACTCGACCTTCGGCGGCACGGTCGGGTACACCGTTCGGTCCAGCAGGCCGTCGCGTTCCAGGTTGCGCAGGGTCAGGGTGAGCATGCGGCGGCTGATCCCCTCGATGTGCCGCTCCAGCTCGGTGAAGCGCACCGGGCCCTGGGAGGCGGCCACCAGGATGCCGATGCTCCATTTCCCGCCCACCCGGTCGAGCACCTCGCGGACCGTGCAGGCCTTGGCCTGCCCGGGGGTGAAGGGCAGGTCGTTCGCGGCGGCGCAGTCCGTCAGCGCGTCGAGACCCGCGGTCACATCGCTGTTCCCCTGGGACATCAAAGTGCCTCCTTCCGCTCCGCCTCATGGTCACAGACGATGGCGTCGGTAACAAACCGTGCACCAAGGAGGCGTACCCATGACGGCCCGTACCGACCACGCGCGCTGGCCGGCCCTGCTGGTGCTCTGCGCCGGCAGTCTGATGATCATCCTGGACGGGAACATCGTGGCGGTCGCGCTGCCCGCGATCCAACGCGACCTGGGCTTCACGGCCACCGGGCTGGCCTGGGTGGTCAACGCGTACCTGGTGGCCTTCGGCGGGCTGCTGCTGCTCGCCGGCCGCCTGGGCGACCTGCTCGGCCGGCGGCAGGTCTTCCTCGCCGGGGTCGCGCTGTTCACGCTCGCGTCGCTGCTTTGCGCCGTCGCCACCGGCCCGGCGGTGCTGGTCGGCGCCCGGTTCCTCCAGGGCGTCGGCGGTGCGCTGACCATGGCGGTCAGCCTCGGCATGATCGTCCGGCTCCACCCGGAGCCGGCCGAACGGGCGCGGGCCATCGCGATCTTCAGCTTCACCGGCGCCGCCGGCGCGTCGATCGGCACCCTCGCCGGGGGCGTCCTCACCGACCTCGCCGGGTGGCGGTCGATCTTCCTGATCAACCTGCCGATCGGGTTGGTGATCGTGCTCGCCGCCGTACGCCAACTCGCCGCCGACCGGGGCGTCGGCCTGCGGGCCGGCCTGGACCTGCTCGGCGCGGTGCTCGCCACGGCCGGCCTGATGGCGGCGGTGCTGGCGATCGTCGGGACCGGGGAGCACGGGTGGACCTCGGCCCGCACGGTCGGCGCGGCCGCCGTCGCGGCCGTCCTGCTCGGCGCGTTCGCGCTGCGCCAGCGGGCCGCGGCCGTCCCGCTGCTCCCGCCCCGGGTGCTGCGTACACCCGACCTGGTCGCCGCCAACGCCGTCCAGTTCCTCGCGGTCGCCGCCTTCTTCGGCTTCCAGTTCCTGCTCGCGCTGGAGCTTCAGCTGGTGCTCGGGCTCGACGCGGCGGCGACCGGTTGGGCGTTCCTGCCCACCCCGGTGGTGATCGCGGTCGTCTCGCTCGGCCTCGCCGGCCGGCTCATCGCCCGGTACGGAGCTCGCGGCGTGCTGCTGGCCGGCCTCGCCCTCGCGGTGGTCGGCTTCCTGCTGCTCGCCCGGCTGCCGGCCGACGGCGGGTACCTGGCCGACGTGTTCCCCGCGATGCTGGTGTTCGGGGTGGCCGGCGGCCTGATCCTGACGGCGGTGACCACGCTGGCGATGGCCGGCGCCGGGGAGGCCGACGCCGGTCTCGCCTCGGGGCTGGCCAACACCACCCAGCAGATCGGCGGGGCGTTCGGGCTCGCGGCTCTCGCCACGCTGGCCGCCGGCCGTGCCGCGAACCTGCGCGGCCAGGGGTGGGACGAGGTGGCGGCGCTCGCCGCCGGCTACCGGACCGCGTTCGCCGTGGCCGCCGGCCTGGTGACCGTCGCGCTGCTGGTCGCCGCGGTGACCCTGCGCCGGCCTGCCGCTCAGGACGGGCCACGGGCGCGGCGGAGAGCCCGGGCGAGGGCGTCGAGCGCCGCGGGGTAGGCGTGCGCGGGCGGGGTGGCGTAGCCGACGACGAGGCCGGCGGGCCGCCCGGCCGGCCGGTGCCAGTGCGGGGCGAGCCCGGTCAGGGCCACCCCGTACCGGCCGGCGGCGGCCAGGACCGCCGCCTCCGCCGGACCGTCGGCGGGCAGGTGCAGCAGGGCGTGCAGGCCGGCCGCCACGCCGCCCACCGGATACCGGTCGCCGGTCCCGGCGACCAGGCGGTCCAGCAGCAGGTCCCGCCGCTGCCGGTAGCGGCGGCGGACCGCGCGTACCTGCCGGTCGTAGCCGTGGCTGGTGATCAGGTCGGCGAGGGCGAGCTGCCCGATGGTCTCCGAGTGCACGTCGAGGTGCCGCTTCGCCTCGATCACCGGCTCCACCAGCCGGGCGGGGAGCACCAGCCAGGCCAACCGCAGCGCCGGGCCGAGCGTCTTGGCCGCGGTACCGACGTACGCCACCTGGTCCGGTGCGGTGCCCTGGACCGCGCCGACCGGCTGCCGGTCGTAGCGGAACTCGCCGTCGTAGTCGTCCTCGATCACGAGGGCGTCCCGGGCCCGGGCCCACGTGGTCAACGCGTGCCGGCGCCGCGGGTGCAGGGTCACCCCGGTCGGGTACTGGTGCGCCGGGGTGACCACCGCCGCGGCGACCCCGGCGAGCGCGCCGGCCCCGAGCAGGTCGGTACGGGCGCCGCGGTCGTCCACCGGCAGGGGGACCACCGCGCCGCCGTGACGGTGGACCACGTCGCGGTGGAACGCCAGCCCTGGGTCCTCCATCGCGAACACCGGCCGGCCGGCGTCGCGCAGCACCCCGGCCAACAGGCCGAGCGCCTGCACGTATCCGGTGGTGAGCACGATCCGGTCGGGGTCGGCGAGCACGCCGCGGGCCCGGCCCAGGTAACCGGCGAGCGCGCTCCGCAGCTCGATCCGGCCGCGCGGATCGCCGTAGCCGTACACCGAGGCCGGCGCGGCGGCCAGCGCCCGCCGGGTGGCCCGCAGCCAGGCGGCGACCGGGAAGGCGCCCAGGTCGGGGCTGCCCGGGCGCAGGTCGTACCGGGGCGTGGCCGGGCCGGGCGCGGGGGCGGCCGGTGGCGCGGCGGCGACGGGCAGCGCGCTCACCGCGGTGCCGGAGCCGACGCGCGCGGTCAGCCAGCCCTCGGCGACCAGCTGGTCGTACGCGGCGCTCACCGTGCCCCGGGAGAGCCCGAGCTCGGCGGCGAGGGCCCGGGTGGCGGGCAGCCGGGCGCCGGGCGCCAGCCGGCCGTCCCGGATCGCGTCGCGCAGCGACCGCTCCAGCGCCACCCGCCGGCCACCCGTCGTGTCCAGATCGAGGTGCAGGTCAACCCCGAAAGCGGCCCAGTCCATCGGCACGGAATTGGAGCTTAGAGTGGGCCGCCGACGCCCGGAGAATCGGCGCATGATCGCCACCCTCGCCGACCGGGCGGCCGCGCTGCGCGCGCTGCACCGGCCGGGTGACCCGCTGGTCCTGCCGAACGTCTGGGACGCCGGCTCCGCGCGGGCGGTCGCCGAGGCCGGCTTCCCGGCCGTCGCGACCAGCAGCGCCGCCGTCGCGGAGACGCTCGGCCACCGTGACGGCGAGGCCACCCCGCCGGAGGAGATGTTCGCGGCGGTGACCCGCGTCGCCCGCGCGGTCGCCGTCCCGGTCACCGCCGACCTCGAGCGGGGGTACGGGCTGCGCCCGGGTGACCTGGTCGAGCGGCTGCTCGCCGCCGGCGCGGTGGGGCTCAACCTGGAGGACTCCGACCCGGCGACCGGCCGGCTGGTCGACGTCGAGGAGCAGGCCGATCTCCTCGCGGCGGTCCACTCGGCGGGCCGGGCCGCGGGGGTGGAGGTGGTGCTCAACGCCCGGCTGGACGTCTTCCTGGGCCCGGTCGGCGAGCCGGCGGCCCGGCTGGCGGAGGCGGTCCGTCGGGCCCGGCGCTACCGGGCGGCCGGCGCCGACTGCGTGTACCCGATCGGGCTCACCGAGCCGGCCTCCGTACGCGCGCTGGTCGAGGCGACGGACGGCCGGGTGAACCTGCTGGCCCGGCCCGGCGGGCCCGGCCCGGCCGAGTGGGCCGCCCTGGGGGTGGCCCGGGTCAGCTACGGCCACCATCTGTACGCGGCCGCCCGTGCGCGGACCGCCGAGCAGGTGGCCGCGATCCGGGCCGGCGCCGACGCGTTCGCGTGACCCCGGCCGCGTTCGCCGGGCCGGCGTGCCCGTCCGTACGGCCTGCCCGCCGTCTTCGCGTGCCGTGCTCCGCCGCGTCCGGTTGACCATCGGCCGTCGGGCCGGGAAGGTGGGCGGATGGGCGGGGCGGAGGAAACCCGGGACGGCGTGTCACTGACCAATCTCGACCAGGTGCTCTTCG
This sequence comes from Micromonospora sp. WMMD812, assembly GCF_027497215.1. NCBI lineage: Bacteria > Bacillati > Actinomycetota > Actinomycetes > Micromonosporales > Micromonosporaceae > Micromonospora > Micromonospora sp. WMMD812. The sequence goes on from NZ_CP114904.1 coordinate 5,754,768, forward strand.
AGGGCGCCGGGGCCACCAAGCGTGACCTGGTGGACTACCTCGACGCCGTTCGGGACCGGATCCTCCCGCCGCTGCGGGACCGACCGCTGTCGGTGATCCGGGCGCTGCGCGGGCAGCCGCCGTTCATGCAGAAGAACCTGCCGAAGTACACCCCGGAGTGGGTGCGCCGGGTGCCGGTCTGGGCCGAGGCGTCGCACCGGGAGGTGTCGTACGCGCTCTGCGACGACCGCCGCACGCTGCTCTGGTTCGCCAACCAGCGGGCCATCGAGTACCACCCGACCCTCGCCCGCGCCGACGACCTGGGCCGACCCACCCACCTGGTGCTCGACCTCGACCCGCCGGAGGGGGACTCGTTCCCCGCGGCGGTGGCCGCCGCGCTGCTGGTGCGGCAGGCGCTGGCCGACTCCGGCCTGGCCGGCGCGGTGAAGACCAGCGGCGCCAAGGGCGTGCACGTGTTCGTGCCGGTCGCCGAGGGCGCCGACGCGGAGGAGATGGCCGCCGCCACCCGGGCTGTCGCGGCCCGCGCCGAGCGGCTGGACCCGGCGCTCGCCACCACCGCCTTCATCCGCGAGGACCGGGGCGGCCGGGTCTTCGTCGACTCCACCCGGGCGGGTGGGGCGACCGTGGTGGCCGCGTACAGCCCGCGACTGCGGCCCGGGCTGCCGGTCTCCTTCCCCGTCGACTGGGCCGACCTGACCGACGTGCGCCCCGCCGACTTCACCGTGCACAGTGTCCCCGACCTGGTCGCCGCGCACGATCCCTGGCTCGGGCTGATGCCCGCGCCGCAGCGGCTCCCGGCCGACCTGGTCGAAGAGGGGCGGACCATCCCGGTGGCTCGGGTGCAGGCGATGCACGAGGGCAAGCGCCGGGCCCGCGCCCGCCGCCAGGCCGGCTGAGCGGGACTGCCGACGGCCGACACGCGGCGAAGCCCAGGCCGCAGGCCTGGGCTTCGGTGTCCTTCTGGGCCCGAAAACGGTTCAGCGCTGCGCGTTCCGCGCCATCCAGAACAGGACGAGCGCCACGATGACGATGATCAGAAAGACGCACGCTATCCCCCCGGTGATGCCCATATCGGGAAATTACCGTGTAGTGCACGTGGGGGACCCGGTTTCGAGGATGCTCGATCAGCTGGGCGGCGGCGCGGCCCGCAGGCGGCGCGTCGAGCGAGCGTGCGGCCACGACCGATCGGTGCCGAACCTTCGACACGCATGTGGCACGGCCCGCCGCCACGAGCCGGCGACGGCCGGAGACATGACTAAGGCCCCTGACCGGGTTCTGCCTGGTCAGGGGCCTTTCGCGCTGGTCGTGAGTGGTGCCCCCGGCAGGATTCGAACCTGCGCTCCCGCCTCCGGAGGGCGGTGCTCTATCCCCTGAGCTACGGGGGCTCAGCGACTGGAGAAGACTAGCAAACGTCCTCCGGGAACGCCGAATCGGTATCGCGCGTCGCCGTTCGGCCTGATCGTGACGGTCCAGGGACTCGCGACGCCGTTCCAGCCGCCGCTCGACCACCAACCTGCTTGGCGCGCCGGGGTGCCGGGCACCCCGGCGCGTCGGGTGGGGCCCGGTCGACGCCTCGGTGGCGGGCAGTCAGGCGGCGACGGCGCGGCCGCAGCTGGGCAGCGGGTGGAGCACGATGCGGCGGGGCAGCCGGCGCGGCCACTCGTTGCGGGCCCACGAGCCGTCCACGATCAGGTGCACCGTGCGCTGCTCCTCGCCGCTGAGTCGGAGCACGAAGTCGCGCGGGAGCGGCGGGTCGACGTTCGGCGTGGTGATCATGAAGCGCACCCGGCCACGGGACGACACGGCGGAGATCACGTCGGCCGCCGGCATGGTGCCGCGCAGCCGTACCCGGCCGATCCAGTAGACCTCGGCGAGGTGCTCCTCTGCCGCGCGGGTGATGGCCGGATACTCGCTGCGCACCCAGCGTTCGACCGCGCCGACGCAGAGCCCGCATGCACGTTCGCGGGGCTCCCGCGGACCCAACCCCCAGGCCCGCAGGTAGGCCCCGACCGCGCCGGCGTCCATCGGCAGGTCGAAGCGGCGCTGGATGAGCGCGGTGAGGCTCTGCCGCGTCCACAGCTCCTCGTCCAGGTCGAACTCGTCGGGGTGGACGCCCCGCAGGGCGTCGATCAGTTCGAGTTCCTGTTCGCGGCTGAGCAATCCCGACTCGCCCTGCCGCTGTCCGCGACGGACGGCTGCCACCGCCCCGTCACCGCCGATGGTGTGGCGCCGGCACCAACTGGTGACCGAACGCCGTGCGTCTCTGAGTGCAACCCCCACGTCCTGCGCAACGAGCCCGAATCGCATCTGGTCACGATATGTGTGGAGAAAACTCCCCAAGCAGCTCAATAGGTCACACCGCCCAAACCACCCAAACCGCCGAGACGGTACCCGGAAATGATCGAGAGGCCCGCGCCCGCCGGTGTTCCGGCGGTGACGCGGGCCTCTCGATCGCGGGCAGGGCCGCCCGGGTGGCTCAGCCGCCCAGGCGCTTGAGCGCGTTCCGCATGTTCGTCAGGTCGGTCTGCTGGGTGTTCTTCATCGTCTGCGCGCTCCGGACCACGTCCGGCTCGTCGCTGGCGTCGAGCACCCCGTCGATCATGTGGATCCCGCCGAGGTGGTGCTTGATCATCATGTTCAGGAAGAGGAGATCGAACTCCCGACCCTGGGCGGCGCGCAGCTTCTCCATCTCGGCCGGCGTCGCCATGCCCGGCATCAGCCCGTCCTTGACCGTGGCGGTGCCGTCGGGCATCCAGGCCATCCGGGGCTGCGAGCCGGTCGGGTCGAGACCCCACGACCGGAGCCAGGTCTGCATCGTGCCGATCTCGCCCTGCTGGCCAGTGGCGATGTCGCCGCCCATGCCGCGCACCTCCGGATCGGTGGCGCGCTGGAAGGCCATCAGACCCATCTCCACCGCCTGCGCGTGGTGGGCGGTCATGTCCCGGGCGAAGCCGGCCTCGACCGAGGCGTCGCCGGGGCGGGTCAGTCGTGGCGTCAGCAGGCCGCCCGCGTACCCGAGGAGGAGACCGACCACGACGGCGACGGCCACCGCCACCAGGCCGAAGCGTCGGGCGGAGCCCCGGCCGCCGTCGGCGGCCAGGGTCTCGGGCGTGCTGTCCAGCGTCGCGGGAGCCGTCATGGGGATCCTTACTGGGTCGGCGCCTGGATGTCGTCACGCGGCGTGGTGCCGGTGGCGGTGATGCCTTGGTTGCAGAGCGCCGTCGGCCCCTCGATCGAGGCGTTCACCCGCAGCGTCTTGATGAAGTCGTCGATCCGGCTGTCGTCGGCGTTGTCGACCTTGAGCTGGAAGCCCCAGGCCTGCAGCGAGATCGGCTTGTCCAGCCCCTCGAACGGGCTCATGAACATCTTCTCGTTGCCGCGCACCTTCCCGGCCAGCTCGCTGACCTGGTCGGCCGGCAGGTCGGGGCGGTAGGTGATCCACACCGCGCCGTGCTCCAGGCTGTGCACCGCGTGCTCGTTGGCGATGGGTGCGTCGTAGACGTCGCCCATGCAGTTCTGCCAGGCGCCGTTGTGCGGGCCAGCGACCGGCGGGAGGATGCTGTACTGGATCGGGCCGGCCTGGTGGTTGCTGCCCTTGACCAGTTCCTTGTCCTTCTCGCGGTAGTTCACGATGCCGCTGATCCCGTCGGCCCGCTCCTCCCACGGCTTGGAACCCTGGAACGCCGCCCAGCCGCCGAAGCCGATGATCCCCACGGCGAGCACGCCGACGGCGACGAAGAGCGCGATCGGGCCCCAGGAGCGACCCTGGCTGACCTTGACCGGGGCGACCGGCTTGCGAGGACCCTTGCCACCGCCCCGCGGGGCGGCCGCCGGCTTGCCGGATCCGGCCTTGGCACCGGCGGCGGGCCGGCCAGCCGCCGGCTTCTTGCCCGTGCTGACCACGGTCGGACGGCGCTGCTCGCCGCCCGGGGTGCTGATGCTCATCGTCCCTCGTCAGGTCGGTCGGTCAGAGAACCGGCGGGCCTGGTGCACAGTGTGGGTCGCCGCCGCGGGGACCGAGTCTACCCCCGATAACATGGATCGGTGACTCCCGCAGAACTCGCCGAGGTCGTCCTCGCCGCAGCCCACGCCGTCCTCACCGAACGGGGCCTGGACAGCTCCGTGCTCCCCGGACGGACGACGGTCGAGCGACCCCGCAACCCCGAGCACGGCGACTACGCCTCGACGCTGGCGTTGCAGCTCAGCAAGAAGGTCGGGGTGCCCCCGCGGGACCTGGCGGGCAGCCTCGCCGAGCAGCTCGGCAAGGCTCCGGGGGTCAAGTCGGTGGAGATCGCCGGCCCCGGCTTCCTCAACATCCGGCTGGACGCGGCCGCCGCCGGCCAGCTCGCCCGGACCATCGTCGAGGGCGGCCCGGACTACGGCCGCAGTGAGCGGCTCGCCGGCCTGCGGATCAACCTGGAGTTCGTCTCCGCCAACCCGACCGGCCCGGTGCACATCGGCGGGGTCCGGTGGGCGGCGGTCGGCGACGCGCTGTCCCGGCTGCTCCGGGCCACCGGCGCCGACGTGGGCACGGAGTACTACTTCAACGACGCCGGCTCCCAGATCGACCGGTTCGCCCGGTCGCTGCTGGCCGCCGCGAAGGGCGACCCGGCGCCTGAGGACGGCTACGCCGGGGCGTACATCTCGGAGATCGCCGCCGAGGTCCAGGCCCGCCGGCCGGAGGTGCTGTCGCTCGACGACGCGGCGGCCCAGGAGGTCTTCCGGGTCGAGGGCGTCGCGCTGATGTTCGACGAGATCCGCTCCTCGCTGCGCGACTTCGGCGTCGAGTTCGACACCTACTTCAACGAGAAGGACCTGCACGACCGGGGTGAGCTGGACCTCGCCCTGACCCGGCTGCGGGAGCAGGGCCACGTCTTCGAGGCCGAGGGCGCGACCTGGCTGCGCACCACCGAGTTCGGCGACGACAAGGACCGGGTGCTGCGCAAGTCCAACGGCGAGTGGACGTACTTCGCCGCGGACTGCGCGTACTACCTGGACAAGCGCGAGCGCGGTTTCGAGCGGGTCGTGATCATGCTGGGCGCCGACCACCACGGCTACATCGGCCGGATGAAGGCGATGGCCGCGTGCTTCGGCGACGACCCGGAGCGCAACCTGGAGATCCTGATCGGCCAGCTGGTCAACCTGGTCCGCGACGGCGCCCCGGTGCGGATGAGCAAGCGGTTCGGCACGGTGGTCACCCTGGAGGACCTGGTCGACGCGATCGGTGTGGACGCGGCCCGCTACGCGCTGGCCCGCTACTCCAGCGACTCGCCCATCGACATCGACGTGGAGCTGTGGACCCGGGCGAAGAACGACAACCCGGTCTACTACGTCCAGTACGTCGGCGCGCGGACCGCCGGCGTGGCCCGCAACGCGGCCGAGGTCGGGCTGGCCCGGGGCGACGCCGCCGACTTCCGGCCCGAGCTGCTCGGCCACGAGAAGGAGAACGAGCTGCTCAAGGCCCTCGCCGAGTTCCCCGCCGTGGTGGCCACGGCGGCCGAGCTGCGGGAGCCGCACCGGGTGGCGCGCTACCTGGAGGAGCAGGTCGCGCAGTCCTACCACCGGTTCTACGACAACTGCCGGATCATCCCCCGGGGTGACGAGGAGACCACCGACCTGCACCGGGCCCGGCTCTGGCTCAACGACGCGACCCGGGTGGTCATCGCCAACGGTCTGCGCCTGCTCGGGGTCTCCGCCCCGGAGAGGATGTAACGGGTCATGCGGGCTCATGAGGCCGGTGCGCTGCACGGCGACATCGGCAACCGCGGTCCGGCCTGGCTGCGTACGCCGGTCGACGTCAACGCGCTGGTGCCGCAGCTGTGGCCGCGCACCGTCGAGCGGGGCACGGACGGCGCGCTGACCGTCGCCGGGCTCGGTGTCCGGGACCTCGCCGACCGGTTCGGCACCCCGGTCTACGTGCTGGACGAGGACGACCTGCGCTCGCGCTGCCGGGACTTCCGGGCCGCCTTCGGCGACGGGGTCGACGTCTACTACGCCGGCAAGGCGTTCCTCTGCCGCGCGGTGGTGCGCATGATCGCCGAGGAGGGCCTGCACCTCGACGTGTGCAGCGGCGGCGAGCTGGCCACCGCCCTGTCGGCCGGGATGCCGCCGGAGCGCATCGGCTTCCACGGCAACAACAAGTCGGTCGCCGAGCTGACCCGGGCGGTGGACGCCGGGGTCGGCCGGATCATCGTCGACTCGGTCACCGAGATCGACCGGCTCACCGCGCTCGCCCGCGAGCGGGGCGTCCGCCCGAGGGTGCTGGTCCGGGTGACGGTGGGCGTCGAGGCGCACACCCACGAGTTCATCGCCACCGCGCACGAGGACCAGAAGTTCGGCTTCTCCCTGGCCGGTGGCGCGGCCGCGGCCGCAGCCTTCAAGATCCTCGACGAGGACGTGCTGGAGCTGCGCGGCCTGCACTCGCACATCGGCTCGCAGATCTTCGACGCCAGCGGCTTCGAGGTCTCCGCCCGCCGGGTGCTCGCCCTGCAGGCGCAGATCCGCGACGCGCGGGGCGTGGAGCTGCCCGAGCTGGACCTCGGCGGCGGCTTCGGCATCGCGTACACCACACAGGACGACCCGGCCGCGCCGCACGACCTGGCCAAGCGGCTCCGCAAGATCGTCGACGCCGAGTGCGAGGCGGAGCGGCTGGCCGTGCCGCACCTCTCCATCGAGCCCGGCCGGGCGATCGTCGGCCCGGCCGTGTTCACCCTCTACGAGGTCGGCACGGTCAAGGACGTCGACGGCATCCGCACCTACGTCAGCGTGGACGGCGGGATGAGCGACAACATCCGCACCGCGCTCTACGGCGCGTCGTACTCCGCGACCGTGGCGAGCCGGGCATCGGTCGCCGAGCCGATGCTCGCCCGCGTGGTGGGAAAGCACTGTGAGTCCGGGGACATCGTGGTGAAGGATGAATTCCTGCCCGCCGACGTGCAGCCCGGAGATCTTGTCGCGGTGCCCGGCACCGGCGCCTACTGCCGGAGCATGGCCAGCAACTACAACCACGTCCCGCGCCCGCCCGTGGTCGCGGTGCGCGACGGCCAGGCGCGCGTGATCGTCCGGCGGGAGACCGAAGAGGACCTGCTCGCATTGGATGTTGGATGACGTCACCTGTGCGCCTCGCGCTGCTCGGCTGCGGCACGGTCGGGAGCGAGGTGGTGCGGCTGCTGCAGGAGCAGTCGGCCGACCTGGCCGCCCGGATCGGCGCCCCTCTGGAGATCGCCGGCATCGCGGTACGCCGGCTCGGCCGCGATCGCGGTGACCTGCCGGTCGACCCGGCGCTCCTCACCACCGACGCGCTCGGCCTGATCAAGCGGGACGACGTGGACGTGGTGGTCGAGGTCGTCGGCGGCATCGAGCCGGCCCGCGGCTGGCTCGTCGAGGCGCTGCGCGCCGGTAAGAGCGTGGTCACCGCCAACAAGGCGCTGCTGGCCGAGGACGGCGGGGCCCTGCACGACGCGTCCGCCGAGGGTGGCGGCGACCTCTACTACGAGGCCGCGGTGGCCGGTGCGATCCCGCTGCTGCGCCCCCTGCGCGAGTCGCTGCACGGCGACCGGATCAACCGCGTCACCGGCATCGTCAACGGCACCACCAACTTCATCCTGTCCGCCATGGACGCCACCGGCGCCGGCTTCGCCGAGGCGCTGGAGGAGGCGACCGAGCTCGGGTACGCCGAGGCGGATCCGACCGCGGACGTGGAGGGCTTCGACGCGGCCGCCAAGGCGGCGATCCTCGCCTCGCTGGCCTTCCACACCCGGGTCGGCGCGGCCGACGTGCACCGGGAGGGCATCACCGAGGTGACCGCCGCCGACGTGGCCAGCGCCAAGGCGATGGGGTGCACCATCAAGCTGCTCTGCATCGCCGCCCGTGGGGCCGACGCCACGGGTCGGGAGACGGTCAACGTCCGGGTGCACCCGGCGATGATCCCGCTGACCCACCCGCTGGCCAGCGTCGGCGACGCCTTCAACGCGGTCTTCGTCGAGGCGGAGGCGGCCGGGCAGCTGATGTTCTACGGCCGGGGCGCCGGTGGCGCGCCGACCGCCAGCGCGGTCCTCGGCGACGTGGTGGCCGTGGCCCGCAACCGGCTCGCCGGGGTGCGCGCGGCCAGCGAGAGCGCGTACGCCGACCTGCCGGTGCGGCCGATGGGGGAGGCGCTGACCCGCTACCACGTCAGCCTCGACGTGGCCGACCGTCCCGGCGTCCTGGCCGCCGTGGCCGGCGTGTTCGCCCGGCACGACGTGTCGATCGCGACGGTGCGCCAGGGCTCGGCCGGTGGCCCGACCGGGGCGCCCGGCCGAGGCGAGGACGCCGAGTTGGTGATCGTCACGCACGTGGCGCCGGACGCGGCGCTCGCCGCCACCGTCCGCGAGCTGCGCGGGCTGGACATCGTCCGCTCGGTGACGAGCGTGCTCCGGGTCGAGGGCGGGCTCTGAGTCGTTGTACCGGTGACGGCCGACGCTTCGAGAGCGGCCCGCACGGGCCGGTCGCGGCGGTGCCCGTGGCGACGGTGCCGCGGCGTAACGGCGGCGCGGCCGGGTGCGGCCCGACCGGCGTCCCGCCAGGTGGTTAAGTCCGGCGCGGGCGGGCCGGCTCCGGCAGGCTGGTCCCGCTGGACGAGGCCCCAGCTCAGCGGGGCGGTAGAGGCGAGGAGAGCGACATGTGGCGGGGTCTGATCGAGGCGTACCGGGACCGGCTGCCGGTCACCGACGCCACTCCCGTCGTCACCCTGCACGAGGGGAACACCCCGCTGCTGCCCGCGCCGGTGCTCTCCGCCCGGCTCGGCTGCGACGTGCACCTCAAGGTCGAGGGCGCCAACCCGACCGGCTCGTTCAAGGACCGCGGCATGACGCTCGCGGTCTCGAAGGCGGTCGAGGCGGGGAACAAGGCGATCATCTGCGCCTCCACCGGCAACACCAGCGCCTCCGCCGCGGCGTACGCGGCGCGGGCCGGGCTGACCTGCGCGGTCCTGGTGCCGCAGGGCAAGATCGCGCTCGGCAAGCTGGCCCAGGCGCTGGTGCACGGCGCGAAACTGCTCCAGGTGACCGGCAACTTCGACGACTGCCTCTCGCTGGCCGCCAAGCTCGCCCAGGACTACCCGGTCGCGCTGGTCAACTCGGTCAACATCGACCGGCTGCACGGCCAGAAGACCGCCGCCTTCGAGATCGTCGAGGCCCTCGGCGACGCGCCGGACATCCACTGCCTGCCGGTCGGCAACGCCGGCAACATCTCGGCGTACTGGATGGGCTACGAGGAGGAGCTGGCCGAGGGCCGCACCACCCGCGCCCCGAAGATGTACGGCTTCCAGGCATCCGGGGCGGCGCCACTGGTGACCGGTGAGGTGGTTCGTGAACCGTCGACCATCGCCACCGCGATCCGGATCGGCAACCCGGCCAGCTGGACCCGGGCGATCGACGCCCGGGACGCCTCGGGCGGCCTGATCGCGGCGGTGACCGATCGGGAGATCCTGTCCGCCTATCGGCTGCTGGCCCGCGAGGTCGGGGTCTTCGTCGAGCTGGGCAGCGCGGCCAGCGTGGCCGGGCTGCTCCAGCAGGCCGCCGCGGGGCGGATCCCGGCCGGCGCCACCGTGGTCTGCACGGTGACCGGGCACGGCCTCAAGGACCCGGAGTGGGCCATCTCCACCGCGCCCGCCCCGCTGACCATCGCCAACGATCCGCTGGCCGCCGCCCGCTCCCTCGACCTGGCCTGACCGCACCGCGCCGCACCGGCCAGTGGCGGGCGCCGGCTGGGGCGTGCACCCGGCGCGGGGCGGGTTGATCGGGTCGGGCACACTCACCTCCTGCCCCCGCATACTTTTCTAGGAGTGAGCCAGGCCGATGTCGCTGCTCGCCAGATTCAGCCTCGCCAACCGAGGGCTGGTCGCCCTCATCGCGGTGGTGACCACGGCGTTCGGAGCGTTCGCCGTACCGTCGCTCAAGCAGCAACTGCTGCCCTCGCTGGAGTTCCCCGCCGCGTTCATCGTGGCCCCCTACCCGGGCGCCGCGCCGGAGATCGTCGAGTCGCAGGTCGCCGAGCCGATCGAGAACAGCCTCCAGAGCATCCCGGGGCTGGACAAGGTCACCTCGACCTCCCGAGAGGGCTTGGCCACCGTCCAGGTGCAGTACGAGTTCGGCACCGACCTGGACGACATGGTCAACAAGATGCAGACCGCGCTGAACCGGATCGACGCGCAACTGCCGGAGAGCGTGGAGCCGCAGGTCATAGCCGGCAGCACCGACGACCTGCCCGCGGTCGTGCTGGCCGCGTCCGGTGGTGGTGACCAGCGGGCGCTGGCGGAGAAGCTGCGCGGCAGCGTCCTGCCCGAGCTGGAGGGGATCGAGGGTGTCCGCACCGTCGAGCTCACCGGCACCCAGGACGACGTCGTCGTGGTCGCCCCGGACCTCGCGAAGCTGGCCGCCGCGAACCTCCAGCCGACCGCGATCGGCGCCGCATTGAAGAGCAACGGCGTGGCGATCCCGGCCGGCGCGGTGGCCGACGGCACGCTGGCCCTTCCCGTGCAGGTCGGCACCCCGGTCGCCACCCTCGACGACCTGCGGGGCATCGTCGTCGCCCCGGGGCCGTCCCCGGTCCGCCTCGGTGACGTGGCCACCGTCGAGCAGACGCTCGCCCCGGCCACCGCCGTCACCCGGACCAACGGGCAGGACAGCCTCGGTATCGCGATCACCGCCTCGCCGGACGGCAACGCGGTGGAGATCTCGCACGAGATCCGCGACCGCCTCGACGCGCTGAAGGACGCCTCCGGCGCCGAGCTGACCGTGGTCTTCGACCAGGCGCCGTTCGTGGAGAAGTCGATTGAGAGCCTGACCACCGAGGGCCTGCTGGGCCTGGTCATGGCGGTCATCGTCATCCTGGTGTTCCTGCTGTCGGTCCGCTCCACGGTGGTCACCGCGGTCTCCATCCCGCTGTCGGTGCTGGTCGCGCTGATCGCGCTGTGGATCGGTGACTACTCGCTCAACCTGCTCACCCTCGGCGCGCTGACCATCGCGGTGGGCCGGGTGGTCGACGACTCCATCGTGGTGCTGGAGAACATCAAACGGCACCTGGAGTACGGCGAGCCGAAGCGCGACGCGATCATCGCCGCCGTCCGCGAGGTGGCCGGCGCGGTCACCTCGTCCACCCTCACCACGGTCGCCGTGTTCGCGCCGATCGCGTTGGTCGGCGGCTTCGTCGGGCAGCTCTTCGCGCCGTTCGCGATCACCGTCACGGTGGCGCTGCTCGCCTCGCTGCTGGTGTCGCTCACCGTCATCCCGGTGCTGGCGTACTGGTTCCTCAAGCCGTCGGGCGGAACGCCGGACGACGAGGCGGTGCGCCGGGCCGCGGAGGAGAAGGAGCTGCGCAGCCCGTTGCAGCGGGGCTACCTGCCGGTGATCGGGTTCGCCACCGGGAGCCGGCGGACCCGGTGGATCACCCTGGGGCTCGGCGTCCTGCTGCTGTTCGGCACGTTCGGCCTCTCCCGCCAGCTGGAGACGAACTTCCTGGACGACTCCGGCCAGGACACCCTGAGCATCAGCCAGGAGCTGCCGGCCGGCACCAGCCTGGCGGCCACCGACGCGGCGGCCCGCAAGGTCGAGGCGGTGCTGGAGCGCACCGACGGCGTCGAGACGTACCAGGTGACGGCCGGCGGCGGCGACACGCCGTGGATGGGTGGCGGCGGCAACAACGTCGCCAGCTGGTCGCTGGCGCTCGGCGGTGACACCGACGCCAAGCAGATGCGCGAGGTGCTGCGCAAGGAGTTCGCCGACCTCGGCAGCGAGGCCGGCGAGTTCACCTTCGGCGGCGGGCAGGACGCGTCGGCCAGCCGGCTCGAGGTCGTGGTCCAGGCCGCCGACCCGCAGGTGCTGACGCGGGCGTCGGAGGCGGCGGAGGCCGCGCTGCGCGGCACGCCGGACGTGGCGGACGTCACGTCCAGCCTCGCCGATCGGGTGCCGCGGGTGGACGTCACCGTCGACCGGGTGAAGGCCGGTCAGGCCGGCCTCACCGAGGCCGCGGTCGGCCAGCTGGTGGCACAGGTGTTCCGCGGCGCGCCGCTCGGCCAGGTCACCGTCGACGGTATGCAGCACGACGTGGTCCTGCGACTGACCGCCACGCCGCCGGTCAGCATCGACGCGCTGCGCGCGCTGCCGGTCGGGCCGGTGAAGCTGGGCGACATCGCCACGGTGACCCGGGCCGAGGGCCCGCAGCAGGTGACCCGGATCGACGGCGAGCGCAGTGTCTCGGTGAGCGGTACGGCCACCGGCTCGAACCTCGGCGCCACCAGCCAGGAGCTGCGCGAGCGGCTGGACGCGATCGACGTGCCGGGGGCGACGTTCGCCGTGGGTGGCGTCAGCGCGGACCAGGAGGACGCCTTCGCCGACCTGGGCCTCGCGGTCCTGGTCGCCATCGCGATCGTCTTCCTGATCATGGTGGCCACGTTCCGCAGCCTGACCCAGGCGCTGATCCTGCTGATCTCCATCCCGTTCGCGGCGACCGGCGCGATCGGCCTGCTGCTGGCCACCGGGACCCCGCTCGGGGTGCCGGCGCTGATCGGCGTGCTCATGCTGGTCGGCATCGTGGTGACCAACGCCATCGTGCTGCTGGACCTGATCAACCAGTACCGGGCGCAGGGCATGGGTGTCCGGGACGCGGTGGTCGAGGGCGGCCGGCGCCGGCTGCGGCCGATCCTGATGACCGCGGTGGCGACGATCTTCGCGTTGCTGCCGATGGCGTTCGGGCTCACCGGCGAGGGCGGCTTCATCTCGCAGCCGCTGGCCGTCGTCGTCATCGGCGGTCTGCTCAGCTCGACGGTGCTGACGCTGATCCTGGTGCCGACGCTCTACTCGATGGTGGAGCACACCAAGGAGTCGCTGCGGGAGCGGCGCCGGCTGCGCCGGGGTGATTCGCCGTCCCCGACGGAGCCGACCGCCCCGGCGGGCGCGTCGGCCTCGGCCGAGCCGGCACCGGTCCCCGCTGGGGCCGCCTTGCGCGGCGCCGAGGCCGGGAAGCCGTCGTCGGCCGAGCCCGCCGCCCGGCCCGCGCCGTCCGCCGCCCTGGTCGACGGTACGGACCAGTTCGAGGTGCTCCGGCTGCCGCGAAGCCGTACCTCGCCCTTGCCGCCCACCGAGTAGGCGGGCTGCCTCCGAGACGCCCCCGGCGGGTTCCGACCCGCCGGGGGCGTTCCGCGTCCGGGCGTACGCGTCGGATCGCCGACGGCGCGCGGCGGGCGGCGGACCCATACTCGGGGCCTTGGCGCGGCAGGGGGCGGTGCGGGTGACGACCGGGAGGCGCGGGATAGGGTCCTCGTCCGTGGCGTCCACCCTGTCCGTCCTCACCCGCAACCGGAACTTCCGCAACCTCTTCCTCGCCGAGCTGGTGGTCTTCGGCGCCGACTGGTTCGTCATGGTGCCGCTGCTGGTGCTGCTGCCGAAGCTGACCGGCAGCGGGGTGTGGGGCGCTCTGGTGCTGGCCGTGGACACCGGGATCGTGGCGCTGCTGCTGCCGTACACCGGCACGATCGCCGACCGGTTCGACCGGCGGAAGATCATGATGGTCGCGAACGCGGCCGCCCTGGTCGGGGTGCTGCTGCTCCTCGGCGTGCGCGGCGGGGGCACCGCCTGGCTGGCGATGGTGGCGATCGGGGTGGTCGCGGTCGCGAAGGCGTTCTACTCGCCTGCGGCCCAGGCCGCCCTGCCCAACGTGCTCGACCCGGAGGAGTTGGCGGCGGGCAACGCGATCGCCGGCTCGGCGTGGGGCACCATGACCGTCGTCGGCGCCTCACTGGGCGGTGTGCTGACCGCGCACGTCGGGCCGTACGCCTGCTTCTGGATCGGCGCGGTCGGCCTGGCGCTCGCCGCGGGCCTCGCCGCGACCATCCGCCGGCCGTTGCAGGCGCCCCGGGACCGCGACCGGCCGCCGCAGCGGGCCTGGACGGCGGTCGGCGAGGCGCTGCGCTACATCGGGCAGCGGCCGCGGGTGTTGGCGCTGGTCACCGTGAAGTCGGCGGTGGGCCTCGGCAACGGCGTGCTGACGGTCTTCCCGCTGCTGGCCGCCGTGTACGGCGCCGGGCCGGCCGGCGCGGGGCTGCTGTTCGCCGTCCGCGGGGCGGGCGCGCTGGTCGGGCCGATCCTGATGCGCCGGGTGCTGACCAACCGGTCCTGGCTGTTGCCCGGGCTGGCGCTGTCGATGTCGCTGTACGGGCTGGCCTACCTCGGCACGTCGGTGGTGGGCTGGTTCCCGCTCGTGCTGCTGCTGGTCTTCGTGGCGCACTTCGCCGGCGGCAGCAACTGGGTGATGTCGAACTTCGCCCTGCAGGGCGAGGTGCCGGACCGGCTGCGCGGGCGCGTCTTCGCCACCGACATGATGCTGGCGACGCTGGCCATCTCGGTCAGCCAGCTCGCGGTGGCCGCGGTGGTCGACATCGTGGACGAGCGGGTGGTGCTGGCCGGTTGCGGCCTGGTCACCCTGGTGTACGCGATCGGCTGGCGGATCGCCACCCGCCGGCTCTCCCTGGCCGACCCGGTCCCCGAGCCGGCAGCGGGCGCGACGCGGTAGCGGTCCCACCGTGCGGGCGGAGAGCGGGATCGTCGGTCCCGCGCCCTAGCATGAGCCCGTGCCGACGAACTTCATCGCCGGGCCGGTCCGGGTCCGGGTTCCCGCCACCAGCGCCAACCTGGGGCCGGGCTTCGACGCGCTGGGTCTCGCCCTCGGGCTCTACGACGACGTGGCCGCCGAGGTGGCGCCGGAGGGCGTCCGGGTGACGGTGAGCGGGCAGGGCGCGGGCGAGCTGCCCGACGACGACCAGCATCTCGTGGTCCGGTCCATGCGGGCCGCCTTCGCCCGGCTCGGCGCGGAGCCGGCCGGGCTCGTCGTGGAGTGCGTCAACCGCATCCCGCAGGCCCGAGGGCTGGGCTCGTCGTCCGCGGCGATCGTGGCGGGCGTGCTGCTGGCCCGTGCGCTGGTGACCGACGGCGAGCGCCGCCTGGGCGACGCCGACGTGCTCCGGCTCGCCGCCGAGCTGGAGGGCCACCCCGACAACGTGGCGCCCTGCCTGCTCGGTGGCTTCACCGTGGCGTGGACCGGGCCGACGGGCGCTCGGGCGGTCTCCCGCCCGGTCGCCGAGGGCGTGCGGCCGACGGCCTTCGTGCCCACCGAGCGGGGGCTGACCGCGGCGGCCCGGGCGGCCCTGCCGGCCACGGTGCCGCACTCCGACGCGGCGCTGACCGTGGGGCGGGCGGCCCTGCTCGTGCACGCGTTGACCGCCGACCCGGCGCTGCTGCTGCCGGCAACGGTGGACCGGCTGCACCAGGACTACCGCGCTCCCGGTATGCCCGGCACGGCCGCCCTGGTCAGCGCGTTGCGTGCGGCGGATGTGGCGGCTGTGGTCAGTGGGGCCGGGCCGACGGTGCTGGCGCTGACCGAGCCGCCCGCCGGCCTGGATCCGGGAACAGACTGGCAGGTCTGGCGGTTGCCGGTAGATGTCAGCGGTGCCCGGGTCGCCCGGGGTAGACTTGGACACGCCGAGCGGGACCCTGTTGCCGCAGGTCGGAAGAGTTGATTACGCTCTAGACTTAGCACAGCCGCGAAGCATGCGATCTTCCTGCGGGTCGGCGCACCCCCGAAGCTCTCGGCGGTCAGCCCGTCACCCCTGCCAAGGCCCACGCCGCACCGCAGTTTCCACAGGTCGCCGCAGACGGCGAGACCTGCTCACCGATGGTGGTGAGTCGGGAAACCACCGGCTGCTGTGTCACAGACTCCCGCGACGCGTTCATGCGATGCGGGTGCACCGAGGCCGCCCGGCCACCTGCTTGTCGACTCCGGGCAGTCCCGGCCTATCGAGGGAAGGAATCCATTGAGCGACACCACCGACGTGACGTCGGATGTTTCCAACGTCGCTGGCGATGCCACTGCCGCCGCTCCCGCCCGTCGTCGGCGCAGCGGCACCGGTCTGTCGGCGATGCTGCTGCCAGAGCTCCAGAGCCTGGCCGCGTCGCTCGGCATCTCGGGAACAGCTCGCATGCGTAAGGGCGAGCTGATCAGCGCGATCTCCGAGCGGCAGGGCGGCGCCGCCGCCGGCACCCCTCGACCGCGGGCCGAGGTCGCGGCCGCGGCTGCTCCCGCCCGTGACGAGGTGCACGCCGAGGTCCGGGAGACCGCCGAGCGGCCGGAGGCCGAGCGGCGCACCACCGAGCCGGCCACGGCCGAGCCGGCCACGGCCGAGACCGAGGGTCGCGGCCGGAGCCGTCGCCGGAGCGGCGAGGCTCGCGCCACCGAGGAGGCGGAGGCCGGCGAGCGTGCCGACCGGGGCGAGGGCCGCGGCGGGCGTGACCGTAACGAGCGTGGCGACCGCGGTGAGCGCGGTGACCGCAACGAGCGGGCCGAGCGTGGTGAGCGGGCCGAGCGTGGCGACCGTGGTGAGCGGGCCGAGCGCGGTGAGCGGGCCGAGCGTAACGAGCGCTCCGATCGCAACGACCGGGGCGACCGGGGCGACCGGGGCGACCGCAACGATCGGGGCGACCGCAACGACCGTGGCCAGCGTGCCGAGCGGGACAACGACGGCGACGAGGACGGCGAGGGCGGTGGCCGGCGTGGCCGGCGCAGCCGCTTCCGGGACCGTCGCCGCGGCCGGGGCGAGCGCCCCGAGGGCGGCGAGGGCGGTGGCCGCGAGCCGCAGGTCGGCGAGGACGAGGTGCTCGTCCCGGTGGCCGGCATCATCGACGTGCTCGACAACTACGCCTTCGTCCGGACCACCGGCTACCTGGCCGGCCCGAACGACGTCTACGTGTCGATGTCCCAGATCAAGAAGTACGGCCTGCGCCGCGGTGACGCGATCACCGGCGCGGTCCGGTCGGCCCGCGAGGGCGATCAGCGGCGGGACAAGTACAACCCGCTGGTCCGGCTGGACACCATCAACGGGATGGAGCCGGAGGAGGCTCGTCGCCGGCCGGAGTTCTACAAGCTGACTCCGCTGTACCCGCAGGAGCGGTTGCGGTTGGAGACGGAGCCGCACATCCTGACCACCCGGGTGATCGACCTGGTGATGCCGATCGGCAAGGGTCAGCGGGCGCTCATCGTGTCGCCGCCGAAGGCGGGTAAGACGATGGTGCTGCAGGCGCTGGCGAACGCCATCACCCGCAACAACCCGGAGTGCCACCTGATGGTGGTGCTGGTGGACGAGCGGCCGGAAGAGGTCACCGACATGCAGCGGTCGGTGAAGGGCGAGGTCATCGCGGCCACGTTCGACCGTCCGCCGCAGGACCACACGACGGTGGCGGAGCTGGCGATCGAGCGGGCGAAGCGCCTGGTCGAGCTGGGGCACGACGTGGTCGTGCTGCTCGACTCGGTGACCCGGCTCGGCCGGTCGTACAACCTGGCGGCGCCGGCCAGCGGCCGGATCATGTCGGGTGGTATCGACTCCACCGCGCTCTACCCGCCGAAGCGCTTCCTCGGCGCGGCCCGCAACATCGAGAACGGCGGCTCGCTGACCATCCTCGCCACCGCGCTGGTGGAGACCGGTTCCATGGCGGACACGGTCATCTTCGAGGAGTTCAAGGGCACCGGCAATGCGGAGCTGAAGCTGGACCGGAAGATCGCCGACAAGCGGACGTTCCCCGCGGTCGACATCAACGCCTCCGGCACCCGTAAGGAGGAGGTCCTGCTCGCACCCGAGGAGCTGGCGATCGTCCACAAGCTCCGCAAGGTGCTGCACTCGCTGGACTCGCAGGCCGCGCTGGACCTGTTGCTCGACCGGTTGAAGCAGTCCCGCACCAACATCGAGTTCCTGATGCAGATCGCGAAGTCCACGCCGGGGGAGTGACTCCCCGGTCAGCACCGGGCATGAGGGGCACGGCCGTCTGGCCGTGCCCCTCAGTCGTACTCACGCTCGGTGAGGACGAGCGGCCATCGGGCCATATTGACGCTCAGTAGTCGGACTCGGTGGGCGGGGCCGCCGCCGTGATCCGCCGGTACGGCCGTCATGGCTTTGAACAGGGCCTCTGCCAAAACGGCGTGACACCCGCTCCTCCTCTCCTCTCCTCTCCTCTCCTCTCCTCCTTTGCTCTGCACCCGAATACGCACCAGTGACTCACCGTTCCCGGTGCGTATTCGGGTGCAGAGCAAAGGGAGCGCACAGGGGCGGTGGCGGGCCGGGTGGGCTGTCACGCTGAGTGGTCACGCCGCCGAGCCACCCCGCTGGGTCGCGCCGCCGAGCCGGGCCGCGCTGCCGGCCCGCCAGAATCGCGGCCGGCGGGCCGTGTGCAGTTTTCCTTCAGTTAAAGCGTCAAGTATTGAAACTTCTATTCATCTTCGGGTTGACTGTCGTCCATGCGTACCCGCAGACGATCCGCCCACCTCGCCGGCGTCCTGCTGCTGACGCCGCTGCTCACCCTCGCCGGTCCGGTGCCGGCCACCGCCGCGCCCGCCACGCCGGGCGCCCTCGCCGCGGACGACACCACCACCGCGACCACCGCGACCGCCGCCGGTGTCGAGCCGGGCGGCGGCCTGGAGACCACGAAGACGACCCGGCCGGTCGCCCCCGGCGTGCGGCTGACCTCGTTCGACCGGTACGGCGCCGACGGCTGGCTGCGGGCCGACGCGCTCACCGCCGACCTCACCGGCGGGGTGACCGTCGACTACGTCAACTCGGGTGCGGTGAGCCGGGCGGAGCCGCTACGGGGCGCGGTGGACCGGTCCCGCGCGGTCGCCGCGGTCAACGGCGACTTCTTCGACATCAACAACTCGGGCGCTGCCCAGGGCGTCGGCATCCGCGACGGCGAACTGGTCCAGTCGGCGGTCAGCGGGCACCGCAACGCGGTGGCGGTGACCACCGAGGGCGTCGGCCGGGTGATCGAGGTGAACTTCGACGGCACGGCCACCCTGCCCACCGGGCCGGTCGCGCTGACCCAGTTCAACAACATGGTCCAGTCGGGCGGCATCGGCGCCTTCACCGCGCTCTGGGGGACGTACACCCGGGGGCGTGCGGTGGAGGGCGCGGCCCGGGTCACCGAGGTCGCCGTGGTCGGTGGCCGGGTGGCCAGCGTCGCCCCGGCGGCCGGCAGCGGGCCGATCGCCGCCGGCACCACCATCCTGCTCGGTCGCGACGCAGGCGCCGACGCGCTCGCCGGCCTGCGGGCCGGCGACCCGGTGGAGGTGGCCTGGCGGCCGAAGCCCTCCGACGGTAGCAGCCTGCACGCCGCGGTCGGTGGCGGCAACGTGCTGGTCCGCGACGGCGTGGTGCAGAACATCGCGGACGCGTCGCTGGCGCCGCGTACCGCGGTCGGCTTCACCGCCGACGGCCACACGATGGTCATGCTGACCGTGGACGGCCGCCAGGTCGACAGCCGGGGCGTCACCCAGACCGAGATGGGCCGGATGATGGCCGAGTTGGGCGCTCACCACGCGCTCAACCTCGACGGCGGCGGCTCGTCGACGCTGCTCGCCCGCGAGCCGGGCGCGGCGGCCGTCCAGGTGGAGAACAGCCCCTCGGACGGCTCCGAGCGGGCCGTCCCCAACGGCCTCGCCCTCTACGCGCCACAGGGCAGCGGCCGGCTCACCGGCTACTGGGTGGAGACGGCGAGCGACCCGACCAGCGCACCGGGCGTGTCCCCGGTGCGCGGAGGCCGGCCGGACCGGGTCTTTCCCGGCCTGACCCGGCGGCTGACCGCCGCCGGCTACGACGAGACGTACGGCCCGGCGGCCGGCAGGCCGACCTGGCGCGCCAACTCGATGGTGCACGGCCGGGTGGACGCCAACGGCGTGTTCCGCGCCCTGCTGCCCGGTGCGGTGACCGTCTCCGCCGGTCGCGGCGCGGCCACCGGCGCCCTCGACCTCACCGTCCTCGGGCCGCTCCAGCGGGTCGACTCCACGGTGGAGCGGGTGGGGCTGACCGGCCGGGACGGCAGCGCGCTGCTCGGGGTGGTCGGCTACGACGCGGAGGGGAACACCGCTCCCATCGAGCCCGCCGACCTGAGACTGGAGTACGACCACGAGCTGCTGCGGCTCGCCCCGACCGCCGACGGCAACCTCGCGGTGACCGCGCTGAAGGACACCGGTGCGGGTCTGATCACCGTCCACGTCGGACGCGTGAGCACGGTCGTCCCGGTGACCGTCGGGCTGACCGACCAGCCGGTGGCCTCCTTCGACGACGCGGCGGCGTGGAAGTTCAGCCAGGCCAGGGCGAGCGGGTCGGTCGCGCCGGCGCCGGGTCACACCGGCACGGGCCTGAAGATGTCGTACGACTTCGGCCAGTCCACCGGGACCCGGGCCGCGTACGCCGACCCGCCGGCCTGGATCGAGGTGCCCGGCCAGCCGCAGGCGTTCGGCATGTGGATCCACGGCAACGGCAAGGGGGAGTGGCCGAGCCTGCACCTGCACGACGCGCAGGACACCCAGCACGTGCTGCGTGGGCCGTACATCACCTGGACCGGCTGGCGGTACGTCGAGTTCGCGGTGCCGGCCGGGGTGCAGTACCCGGTGCGGGTCCGGCGCTTCTACGTCGCGGAGACCAACGCCGCGGCGCAGTACACCAGCGAGGTCGTCATCGACGACCTGGTGGCCAAGGTGCCGCCGTCGGTGGACGTGCCGGCCGAGGCGCCGCGTACCGACGGGGTGGTGGTCCGGGACGGGACCGTGGACGGCGCGCCGTGGCGGTTCGCGGTGATGTCCGACGCGCAGTTCGTCGCGGCCGACCCGGACAGCGACCTGGTCGCCCAGGCCCGCCGTACGCTCCGTGAGGTGAAGGCGGCGAAGCCGGACTTCCTGGTGATCAACGGCGACCTGGTGGACACCGCGTACCCGGCGGATTTCGTGCTGGCCCGGCGTCTGCTGGACGAGGAGTTGGGCGACGCCCTGCCCTGGTACTACGTGCCGGGCAACCACGAGATCATGGGCGCCCCGATCAGCAACTTCCGGGCCGCGTTCGGCGACACCTCGCGGGTCTTCGACCACCGGGGCACCCGGTTCGTCACGCTGGACTCGTCCACCGGCTCCCTGCGGGGCGGCGGCTTCGACCAGGTGCGGATGCTGCGCGAGGCGCTGGACTCGGCCGCCACCGACCGGGCGGTCGGCTCGGTCGTGGTGCTGCACCACCACCCGCCCCGCGACCCCAGCCCGGCCAAGGCCAGCCGACTGGGCGACCGCAAGGAGGCGGCACTGCTGGAGGAGTGGCTCGCCGACTTCCAGCACCGCACCGGCAAGGGCGCGCTCTTCGTCGGCGGGCACGTCGGCACCTTCCACGCCGAGCGCGTGGACGGTGTGCCGTACGTGATCAACGGCAACTCCGGCAAGACGCCGTCCACCCCGGCGGACCGGGGCGGCTTCACCGGCTGGACCGAGTTCGGCGTCGACCCGGTGACGCCCGCCGAGGCCGACCGGGCCCGGCGCGATCCGCTCGCCGAGGGACCGCGCTGGGTCGACGCCGAGACGCACGCGCACACCGACCGGCTCGTGGTCAGCGCGCCGGCCAGCGTGGCGGTGGGCGCCCCGGTGACGGTCACCGCCACGCTCACCCAGCCGGGCGGGCGTACGGTGCCGGTGGCCGCGCCGGTGAGCGCCGACTGGTCGGCCTCCCCGTCCGTGCACGTGGGACCCGTGACCGGGCTGCGGCCCTGGCACGCGGCCTGGTTCGACCCGGCCAGCGGCCGGCTGACCGCCCTGCGGCCCGGCGCGTCGGTGGTGCTCGCGGTGACCGTGAACGGCGTCCGCGCCGACGCCACCGTCACCACCACCCGACGGGTCGCCGCCCCGGCCGCCTGAGACCGGGGAGGGGTCCCGCGCCCGGCGCGGGACCCCTCCACACCGGGAGTGCCTCAGAAATCGCCCTCGGCGACCTGGAAGACGGTGAGACCGAGGGAGCGCCACATCCGGACGACCTGCATCCGGTCGTCGAAGACGCCGACCACCCGGTAGCGATCCCGCACCTCCCGCTCGTAGATCTCCCGCTTCACGACCGAGTCCTTGCGCGCGTCGCCGACCGCGCGCAGATGCAGCGCGAGGTACGGCACCCGGACGTGCCGCGCCAGCCAGGCCTCCGTGTCGGCCCGGGCCGTGGCGTCCCGGCCGGAGCAGAAGATCACCCCGTACCCGGCGGCGTGCATGGCCCGGACCGCGGCGATCACCGCCTCGTTGGGCTGGTCCT
Source organism: Micromonospora sp. WMMD812 (assembly GCF_027497215.1). Classification (NCBI taxonomy): domain Bacteria; kingdom Bacillati; phylum Actinomycetota; class Actinomycetes; order Micromonosporales; family Micromonosporaceae; genus Micromonospora; species Micromonospora sp. WMMD812. The sequence goes on from NZ_CP114904.1 coordinate 5,776,894, forward strand.
CGCCCACCCGGGTCATGTCGTACGGGCTGCGCGAGACGTTCAGGGCGACGGTGCCGTCGATGTCCACCAGGACGATGTCCGGCGCCCCTGCCGACGGCTCGTGCACCCGCGCCGGCCGGCCGGCGCGCGCCGCCGGGACCGGCAGCGGCAGGGTGCGCCCCTCCAGGTAGCGCTCGTGCAGCCGGCGGATGGCCGCCTCCCCGACCCGGTCCGCCTCCGGCCGCGCGGCGTCGCGGCGTAGGCACTCCGCCAGCGGCACGTCGGTGAAGTCGTGCACCTCGAACTCGGCGCCGTACCGGGCGGCCAGTTCGGCCCAGTCCCGCAGCGTCCGGGAGCGGAGGTTGGTGTCGTCGACGCAGACATCGGCCCGGGCCCGCAGCAGCGCCTCGACCTGCGCCCGCTGGGCGGTGGTCACCTGCGCCTCGGCCCACTGGGTGAAGAGCCGCTCGCCGTGCAGCATCCGGCGCAGGTCGTCCCGGTTGACCCGGACCACGGACGGTTGGAGCGTCCGGGCGAAGCTGGTCTTTCCCGAGGCGGGCAGTCCCCGGGTCGCGATCAGGCGGGGCATCGCGCTCACCTCCGTGTCGCCTCGCGCGCTGGTCGGTGTGCCCGCCGTACCCCGCACGGGGCACGGCGAGGCTACCGCCGTCGCGGGTGAATGCCCCGCCGGACGGCGGGAATGCGACGAGGACGCCGTGCGTTGTCGATGCCGGACCAGCTGTGCGGCCCCCCGACGGGCTTGGCGCGAGCTCATGGCACACTGGTCAATCGGCCACCGGTTCCGGTTCACGCCCGAGCCCGTCGCGCGGTGCGACGGACGGTGACGGCGACCCGGCGACCACCGACGAAAGGACCGAGGCGACATGAAGCCCAACATCCACCCGGAGTACGTGACCACCGAGGTCCGCTGCTCCTGCGGCAACACGTTCACGACCCGCAGCACCGCCAAGGGCGGCGCCATCAGCGTCGAGACCTGCAGCGCCTGCCACCCGTTCTACACCGGTAAGCAGCGCGTTCTCGACACCGCCGGTCGGGTCGCGAAGTTCCAGCAGAAGTACGCCAAGGTTCAGGCCAAGAAGGGCAAGTAACTGCTCGTTCGGCGCCCGCGTCCGGTCTCGTGCCGGGCGCGGGCGTCGTCCGTATTCCGCCCGGTTCCGGCGCGTCACCCCGTCCGTCCCCCGCCGTCGAAGGAGCATCCGCAGCATGAGCAGCGAGCGTCTGGCCGCCCTCCTCGACGAGTACGCGGACCTGGAGAAGAGGCTGGCCGACCCGGCCATCCACGCCGACCAGGCGACCGCGCGCCGGGTCGGTCGCCGGTACGCCGAGCTGGTCCCGCTGCACAAGGCCGCGGACGAGCTGGCCCAGGCACGGGCCGACCTGGCCGCGGCCCGGGAACTGGCCGCCGAGGACACGGCCTTCGCCGCCGAGGCCGAGTCGATCGCGGCGTCCCTGCCCGCGCTCGAGGAGCGCCTGGCCGAGCTGCTGATCCCGCGCGACCCGCACGACGCCAAGGACGTGATCGTCGAGATCAAGGCGGGCGAGGGCGGCGAGGAGTCGGCGCTGTTCGCCGGAGACCTCCTGCGGATGTACACCCGGTACGCAGAGCGCCGGGGCTGGCTCACCGAGGTGATCGACGCGCAGGACTCCGACCTGGGCGGCGTGAAGGACGTCTCGTTGGCGATCAAGACCAAGGGCGTCCCGGAGGGCGGCAACGGGGTCTGGTCCCGGCTCAAGTGGGAGGGCGGCGTGCACCGGGTGCAGCGCGTCCCGGTCACCGAGTCACAGGGCCGGATCCACACCAGCGCGGCCGGCGTCCTGGTGCTGCCCGAGGCCGAGGACGTGGACGTCACCATCGACCCGAACGAGCTGCGGATCGACGTCTTCCGGTCGTCCGGTCCCGGCGGGCAGTCGGTGAACACCACCGACTCGGCGGTCCGGATCACCCACCTGCCGACCGGCATCGTGGTCTCCTGCCAGAACGAGAAGTCGCAGCTCCAGAACCGGGAGCAGGCCATGCGGATCCTGCGCGCCCGGCTGCTCGCCGCGGCCCAGGAGCAGGCCGACGCGGCCGCCTCGGACGCGCGCAAGGCGCAGGTGCGGACGGTGGACCGTTCGGAGCGCATCCGCACGTACAACTTCCCGCAGAACCGGATCACCGACCACCGGATCGGCTACACCGCGTACAACCTGGACCTGTCGCTCGCCGGCGACCTGGACGGCGTGCTGGACGCGCTCGCCGAGGCCGACCGGGCGGCCCGTCTCGCCGGCGACACCGAACTGGCCCGCCGCTGACCCCACCGCCCCGCCGCCGGGCCGCCGTCGCGGGACGGCGCGGGTGGCGAGGCCGCGGTCAGGAGAGCGGTCAGGAGGCGCGCGGGCGGGTCTTGGCGCGCAGCATCTCCCGGTCGGCGACCTCGAAGGCGGTGCTCAACGCGTCGCGCAGGGCCGGCCCGGTGCCGGAGACCTCGGCGAAGCCGATGCTCACCCCGACCGGGGTGCCCGGGACCAGTGACTCCCAGTCCTCGCTGGCCACCGCCGCGCCGATCCGCCGGGCCACCTCGGCCGCCTCGGCCATGCCGGCCCCGGGGAGCACCACCACGAACTCGTCGCCGCCGTAGCGGGCCACGAAGTCGCCGCGGCGCATCACCCGGTTGATCACTCCGGCGATCCGCTGGAGCACCAGGTCGCCGGAGTGGTGCCCGTGCCGGGTGTTCACCGCCTTGAAGCCGTCCAGGTCGCACACCCCGATGACGACCTGCTCGCCCCGGGCCACCACCGCCGCGATGTAGCGCTCCAGCCGGCGACGGTTGGGCAGCCCGGTGAGCGGGTCGGTCAGCGCCTCGCCCTCGTAGCGGGCGGCCTCCCGGCGCATCTCCTCGTGGTCGATGCGGGCCGCGATGCCGTCGATGTAGACGTCGCGCAGCCGGTCGTTGCGCTGCGCCGCCAGCCGGAAGGCCAGCCGGTCGGCCCGGTGGGCAGCCGCGTGGTCGCCGGCGCGGGAGAGGGCGATGCTGCGCAGCCGGGCGGGCTCGGCCGCGCCCAGCGTCTCGTTGGAGACCTGGACGGAGTCCAGCCGGGTGACCGCCTCGATGGGTCGGCCGGTGGCGATGGCCAGGCAGATGTGACCGAGGTCACGCATGTCCCGGGCCCGGGCGCTGTCCCCGCCGTGAGCGAGCAACCGGGCCGGGTCGGCGTCCGGGTCGGACTCGATCCGGTCGCCGAGCGCGGCGCGGCGGGCGCTGGCGTACCCGTACGCGGCCAGGCTGCTCGGCCGCAGTTGGCCGGCCCGCCCGCCGCGCAGGAACCGGCCGAGGTCGCTCGCCACGTCGCGCAACACCCGCAGGCAGCCGTCGCTGTCGCCGTTGTGGTCCAGCGCCACGGCGTTGCGCAGGCGGATGCCCGGTGCGGCGAAGGTCTCCTCGGGGATCCCGGCGGTCAGGCCGAGCTGGCGGGCCCGTTCGATCGCGCCCAGCGCGTAGCCGTGGAAGCTGAGGTAGGAGTAGGCCATCGCGAGGTCGTGCCAGCCCCAGGCGGTGTCCCGGTCCGGGTCCTCCACCGCGCCCAGCGCCCGGGCGGCCTTGACCAGGTGGGTGACGCAGCGGTCGAGCGCGCCCTGGTGGTGCGCGGCGAGCGCGGCCAGCGCGTTGAGGTGGCCGTGCAGGTAGGGCTCGGCGAGGTCGCGGACGGCCGTGGAGGCCTCCTCGATGGCCCGGGTGAACGCCGCCGTCCGCCCGAGATTGATCAGGGCGGAGAGTCGCTGCACGAGGGCGTCGGCGCGGCTGCGCGGATCGGTGGTGGTGCGCAGGACACGTTCCAACACGGTGTACGCCTCGGCGCTGCGGCTGGCCTCCTGCAACGCCCGCGCCTGCTTCAGCGCGTCAACCTGGTCATCGACCCGGTCGAGCCAACCCACCAGCGACCTCCTGTCGGTGTGCGCCTGGACGCACCCGCTCGTGACGTGACCCGCGACGCTTCATGATTATGTCGTGACCATCGAGCCGCAACACCCCTCCGAAGGGACGAAACGGTACCGGCCCTCGGTCGCGGTGGCCAGAGCAGCCCGGACGCTGGCCGCCGCGGGCGTCGAGGCGGCCCGGGCCGAGGCCGAGTTGCTGGCCGGGTACGTGCTGGACGTGCCGCGGGGCCGGCTGGCGCTGGCCGCGGGGTTCGACGACGGCCAACTCGCCACGTTCGACGCGTTGGTCGCCCGGCGGGCGAACCGGGAGCCGTTGCAGCACCTGGTCGGCACGGCCGCCTTCCGGCACCTGGAACTGGCGGTCGGGCCGGGCGTCTTCGTGCCCCGGCCGGAGACGGAGTTGCTCGCCGGCTGGGGGATCGCGCAGGCCCGGCGGATCGCACCGGGCGGGCGAGCACCCGGACCGGGCGGGTGGAGCGCGGCGGCGCCGGGCGGGGAGTCCGCCGCGGAGCCGGCGGGGCCGCTGGTCGTGGACCTGTGCAGCGGCTCGGGCGCGATCGCGCTCGCGGTGGCCCAGGAGCTGCCGACGGCACGGGTCGTCGCGGTGGAGCGTTCGACGGAGGCGCTGCGCTGGCTGCGCCGCAACGCGGCGGACCGGGCCACGGCGGGGGACCGGCCGATCGAGGTGGTCGAGGCGGATGTCACCGCCCCCGACCTGTTGGCCGACCTGGTGGGCCGGGTGGACGTGCTGCTCTGCAACCCGCCGTACGTGCCGGCGGACACGGTCGTGCCGCCCGAGGTGGCCGGGCACGACCCGGCGGAAGCCGTCTTCGGCGGCAGGGACGGGCTGGCGGTGATCCGCCCGGTGATCGCCCGCGCCGCGGTGCTCCTGCGGCCGGGCGGTGCGCTCGGCATCGAGCACGACGACACGCACGGCGCGGACGTGCCCGCGCTCCTCGTGGCCGACGGCCGGTTCACCGCTGTCGTCGCCCACCGGGATCTGACCGGACGGCCCCGCTTCGCGACCGCGTCCCGCCGGACGGACGGCCGCCGCCCCGGCCCCGGCCCGGCGTGGCAGACTGGCTCCTCGTGATGCTCTATGACTGCCGGTCGCCCGCCGACCGGGACCGCGGCATCGCCGCGGCCATCGAAGCGGTCAAGAACGGCGAACTGGTCGTCCTGCCGACCGACACCGTCTACGGCATCGGCGCCGACGCGTTCACCCCGTACGCCGTCAAGGCCCTGCTGGACGCGAAGGGCCGGGGCCGGCAGATGCCGCCGCCGGTGCTGATCGGGTCCCGGCACACCCTCGACGGCCTGGTCCTCTCGCTGCCCCGGGCGGCCCGCGACCTGGTCGAGGCGTTCTGGCCGGGTGCGTTGACCATCGTCGTCGAGCACTCGCCGAGCCTGCAGTGGGACCTCGGCGACAAGACCGGCACGGTGGCGGTGCGGATGCCGCTGCACCCGGTGGCGCTGGAGGTGCTGCGGGAGACCGGGCCGATGGCCGTCTCCTCGGCCAACAAGACCGGCCAGCCCGCCGCGGTCACCGCCGAGGAGGCCCGCGACCAGCTCGGCTACTCGGTCCGCGCCTACCTGGAGGCGGGCCCCTGCCCGGACCCGGTGCCGAGCACGATCATCGACCTCACCGGTGAGGTGCCGCAGATCCTGCGTCAGGGCGCGATCCCGCTAGAGAAGCTCCGCGACGTGGTGCCGGACATCGTCGAGGGGGCGTAGGTGCCGCCGTTCACCGTCCTGCACGTCTGCATGGGGAACATCTGCCGGTCGCCGATGGCCGAGCGGCTGCTCGCGCTGGCGGTGCGGGAACGGCTGGCCCGGCGGGGCCTCGACCCGGCCGGCGCGGAGGAGCTGCTGCACAGCCACAGCGCCGGCACCGGCGGCTGGCACGCGGGCGAGGAGATGAACCCGCCGGCGGCCCGACAGGTGACCACGCGCGGCGGCGACGTCGACGTGTTCGCCGCCCGCAAGCTCCGCTCCGACCACATCGACGCCGCGGACCTCGTCCTCACCGCGACCGCCGACCAGCAGGAGTACGTCGTGGCGCTGCGCCCCGACGCGGCCGGGCGCACCTTCGTCCTCGGCGAGTTCGGCCGGCTGCTGGGCACGGTGGACGCCGCCGCCCTGCCGCCGGCCGAGGCCACCCCGGACGCGGTGTACGCCAGGGGAGTGGCGCTGGTGGCGGCGGCGCACGAGGCCCGCCGGGGCGCGGTCGCGCTGGCCACCGACGACCTGGACGACCCGTGGGGTCGCGGGGACCAGTGCTTCAGCCGGGTCGCCGACGAGATCGAGGAGACCGTGCAGCCGCTCGCGGTCGCCATTCTGCCCTGACTGTCCGCCCTCGCGAAATTCCTCCGGGTTTGCGGAAAACCAAGGGCGAAAAGGGGCGTTCCGGGTCATTCTGAACGGGTCCTAGCGTGACCGGCTCCTGCGGGGAGAGCTGATGATCCGGGCCCGACTCGACAAGATGCTGACCATGCTCGTCGCCGGCGTGCTGGCCGGACTGGTGCTGGCGGTAGCCGCCCTGCCGGTCGCGCTGGTGTTCGGGATCGGCTTCAGCGCACTCTCCACGCCCTACTCGGAGCTGCCGAACACGCTGCGGACGCCACCGACCGCCCAGCGCTCCAACCTCTACGCCAACGACGGGACCACCTTGATCACCTCCTTCTACCAGGAGGACCGGGTGGACGTGCCGCTGCGCGAGGTGGCACCGGTGATGCGACAGGCCATCGTGGCCGCCGAGGACGTGCGCTTCTACCACCACAGCGGCGTCGACCTGCGCGGGGTGGCGCGGGCCTTCACGGTCAACCAGCGCGACGGCGAGACCCGGCAGGGCGCGTCCACGCTGACCATGCAGTACGTCCGCAACGTGCTGAGCAGCGACCCGCGACTCACCGAGCAGCAGCGCCAGGCGGCCACCGAGGTCACCTCCGCCCGCAAGGTCCAGGAGATGCGCTACGCGCTCGCCCTGGAACGGGAGCTGGACAAGGAGGAGATCCTCGCCCGCTACCTGAACATCGCCTACTTCGGCGCCGGGGCGTACGGCATCGCCGCGGCGAGCAAGCGCTACTTCTCCACCTCGCCGGCGGAGCTGACGCTGGCCCAGTCGGCGCTGCTGGCCGGTCTGGTGCGGTCCCCGCACACCGACGACCCGATCAACGGCGACGCCGACGCCGCGCTCAACCGCCGCGCGTACGTGCTGGACCGGCTGGTGGAGTCCGGCCAGGTCCCGCCCGCGCAGGCGGCCGCAGCCAAGGCCGAGCCGCTGAACCTGCGCCCGAGCGAGACCCCGAACGACTGCGCCGCGGTGCCCGAGGCGCACAACGACTGGGGCTACTTCTGCGACTGGTTCACCCGGTGGTGGCGCACCCAGTCGGCCTTCGGCGGCAACCCGGAGGACCGGGCTCTGACGCTGCGCCGGGGTGGCTTCTCCATCGTCTCCTCGCTCGACCCGGCGGTGCAGCGCGCGACCGTCGAGCAGGTGCTGGGGGTGTACCCGGTGACCGACCGCCGGGCCGCGCCGACCGCGGTGGTCCAGCCCGGCACCGGCCGGGTTCTCGCCATGGCGGTGAACCGCACCTACAGCGTGGCGGACAACCCGAGTGGGCAGACGAACCGCCCGAACACGGTCAACCAGCTGGTCGCCGGCGGCGGGACGATCGCGGGCTACCAGGGCGGGTCGACGTTCAAGCTCTTCACCATGCTGGCCGCGCTGGAGTCCGGGCTGCCGCTGCGGACCGAGTACGACGCGCCGGGCCGACTGGTCACCAGCTATCCGGTGAGCGGTGAGGCGAGCTGCGACGGCCGCTGGTGCCCGGAGAACGCCAGCCCGTTCATGGACGGCGAGCAGGACATGTGGAGCGCCTTCGGCCGCTCGGTGAACACGTACTTCGCCTGGCTCACGGAGCGGGTCGGCGCGGACCGGGTGGTGGAGATGGCCGAACGGCTGGGCATCACCTTCCGGTCCGAGTCCGACGCCCGGCTCGCCCGGTACGGCGCGAAGAACTGGGGGCCGTTCACCCTCGGCGTCTCCGCCACCACCCCGCTCGACCTGGCCAACGCGTACGCGACGGTGGCGGCCGACGGCACCTGGTGCGCGCCGCTGCCGGTGATGTCGATCAAGGACGCGGCGGGGCGGCCGGTGGACGCCGGCCAGCCGGACTGCCGGCAGGTGCTGGACACCGACGTGGCCCGGGCGGCCGTCGACGCGGCCCGGTGCCCGGTGGGCGACCAGTCGATGTACAACCGGTGCGACGGCGGCACGGCGAAGGACCTGCGGGGCCGGCTCGGCCGTCCGGTGGCCGGCAAGACGGGCAGCTCCGAGCGGTACGCGACGGAGACCGTGGTCGCCTTCACCCCGCAGCTGGCGGTGGCCTCGCAGGCCACCAATCCGGACGACCCGCGGGACGCGGTCGGTCAGGCGGTGCAGTCCCGCCTGGTGGACGCGGTCGGTGAGGTGCTCTCGTTCGCCCTGCGCGACCAGCCGGTGCGCGACTTCGTGCCACCCAGCGAGCGGACCGCGTACGAGGTCACCGGCGCGCGGGACGGGAACTGACCGAGGGGTCGTCCCGCTCGGCCCCGCGGGCGATGTTGCGGGCCATGCCGCCGAAGACCGCCGCGTGGAACGGCGTGACCGAACCCCAGTAGGCGTGCCCGGCCAGCCCGCGCGGCAGGAACACCGCCCGCTGGTGGTACCGGCTGCGCCCGCCGTCGGCGGGCAGCACGCGCATCTCCAGCCAGGCCCGGCCGGGCAGCCGCATCTCCGCCCGTAGCCGCAGCAGCTCGCCCGGCACGATCTCCTCCACCCGCCAGAAGTCCAGCGCCTCGCCGACCTGGAGCCGGTGCGGATCGCGCCGGCCCCGGCGCAGCCCGACCCCGCCGATCAGCCGGTCCAGCCAGCCCCGCACCGACCAGGCCAGCGGGAACGAGTACCAGCCGTGCTCGCCACCCACCCCCTCGATCACCCGCCAGAGGGCCTCCGGCGACGCGTCCACCGCCCGCTCCCGCACATCGGTGTACGCGGTGCCGCCCGACCACGCCGGGTCGCTGGGCAGCGGCTCGGCGGGCGCGTCCGGGCCACTCGCGGTGGACCAGCGGGTCTCCACCTGGGCGTCGCGCACCTTCATCAGGGCCAGCTCGACGGCCCGGTCGAAGCTGGTGAGCCCGTCCGGCGGGTCGGGGACGAAGTCGGCGATGTCGTGCTCGTGCGCGACCGCCTCGTGTATCAGGCTCTCCACCAGCGGTGTGGCGATCGCGTTCGGCACCGGAGTGATCAGCCCGACCCAGTACGACGAGAGCGTCGGGCTCAGGGGGCGGACCGGCAGGACGAGCCGCCGGGGCAGCCCGGCCACCCGGGCGTACCGCTGCATCATGTCCCCGAACGTGAGCACGTCCGGCCCGCCGATGTCGAACGCGCGGTTGACCTCGGGCGGCAGGTCCGCGGCGCCGATGAGGTAGCGCAGCACGTCCCGGACCGCGATCGGCTGGATCCGGTTGCGCACCCAGCGCGGGGTCACCATGACCGGCAGCCGCTCGGTCAGGTAGCGCAGCATCTCGAACGAGGCCGAGCCGGAGCCGATGATCACCGCGGCCCGGAGCACCGCGGTGGGCACGCCGCTGGCCAGCAGGATCCGGCCGACCTCGGCCCGCGAGCGCAGGTGCGCCGAGGAGCCGCCGCCGTCCTCCGCCGGCCGCGGCCCGCCGAGGTAGACGATCCGGCGTACGTTGGCGGCGCGGGCGGCGGTGGCGAAGGCCTCCGCCGCCTCGCGGTCGGCCGACTCGAACCCGGCCTGCCCGAGCGAGTGGACCAGGTAGTACGCGACGTCCACGTCCGCGAACACGGCCGGCAGGGTCTCCGGCCGGCGGAGGTCGCCCTCGGCGATCTCCGCCGCCGCCGCCCACGGCACGTCCCGGAGCCGCCCGGCGTGCCGGGCCAGGCAGCGGACCTGGTGCCCCTCGGCCAGGAGCCGGGGCGCCAGCCGCCCGCCGATGTAGCCGGTGGCGCCGGTGACGAGGCATCTCATGGTTCCCAGTCTGCGGCCCCATAGACTCCTTCGTCGTGGACACCGTGACGAGCACCTTCTGGGGGCCGGACTTCGACCAGCTCCGGGCGACCGACCCGGAGATCGCCGGCGTCGTGCTCGGCGAGCTGGACCGGTTGCGGGGCGGGCTGCAACTGATCGCCAGCGAGAACCTGACCTCGCCCGCGGTGCTGGCCGCGCTCGGCTCGACGCTCACCAACAAGTACGCCGAGGGCTACCCGGGTCGGCGGTACTACGGCGGCTGCGCCGAGGTGGACCGGGCCGAGGAGATCGGCATCGCCCGGGCCCGGGAGCTGTTCGGCGCCGAGCACGCCAACCTCCAGCCGCACTCCGGCGCCAGCGCCAACCTCGCCGCGTACGCGGCCCTGGTGCAGCCGGGGAACACGGTGCTGGCGATGGACCTGCCGCACGGCGGCCACCTCACCCACGGCAGCCGGGTGAACTTCTCCGGCAAGTGGTTCGCCACGGTCGGCTACACCGTCCGGCCGGACACCGAGCTGATCGACTACGACGAGGTTCGCGACCTGGCCCTGGCGCACCGGCCGAAGATGATCATCTGTGGCGCGACCGCCTACCCGCGGCTGATCGACTTCGCCCGGTTCCGGGAGATCGCCGACGAGGTCGACGCGTACCTGATGGTGGACGCGGCGCACTTCATCGGGCTGGTGGCCGGCGGGGCGATCCCGTCGCCCGTGCCGTACGCCGACGTCGTCTGCCTCACCACGCACAAGGTGCTCCGCGGGCCGCGCGGCGGCATGATCCTCTGCCGCGAGCCGCTGGCCCAGCGAATCGACAAGGCGGTCTTCCCGTTCACCCAGGGCGGCCCGCTGATGCACGCGGTGGCGGCCAAGGCGGTGGCGCTGCGCGAGGCCGCCCAGCCCGAGTTCCGCACGTACGCGTCCCAGGTGGTCGCCAACGCGCAGGCGCTCGCCGCCGGGCTGGCCGCCGAGGGGATGCGGCCGGTCTCCGGCGGCACCGACACCCACCTGGCCCTGATCGACCTGCGCGACGTCGACGTGACCGGTGCGGACGCCGAGGCGCGCTGCGACGCCGCCGCGATCACCCTCAACAAGAACGCGATCCCGTACGACCCGCAGAAGCCGATGGTCGCGTCCGGCATCCGGGTGGGCACGCCGAGCGTCACCACCCAGGGCATGCGGGAGGGGGAGATGCGGCAGATCGCCGCCCTGATCGCCCGCGCGGTCCGGGCCGATCCGTCGGCGCCCGGCGGCGCCGACGAGCTGGCCCGGGTCGGCGCCGAGGTGACCGAGCTGGTGGCCGCGTTCCCGGCGTACCCCCGTGGCTGAGCCCGGGGCCCGGACGGCGGAGGCGGCCGAGGACCGGGGCTGGCGGCTGCGCCACCTGCCGCTGCTGCTGGCGGCTTCGGCGGTCATGGGCGCGGTCGCGGCGGTGGTCGGGGGCGTGGCCGGCGGGGGTGACGCGGCGATCGGCGCCGCCGCCGGGGTGGCCGTGACCGCGTTCAGCTACACGCTCACCACCGTCGTGCTGGCCTGGGCCGACTCCCGCGACAGTCAGCTGGTGCTGCCGTTCGGGCTGGGCCTCTACGTCGCCAAGTTCACTCTTCTGGGTGCGGTGATGGTCGGCGTGGCGTCCACCGGCTGGCCCGGTCTCATCCCGCTCTGCCTGGGCATCGCCGCGGGCGTGGTGGTGTGGACGGGCGTGCATATCTGGTGGCTCACCACCGTCCACGCGCGGCGGACGCGCGGCTGACCGACCTGGACAGACGCGACTCGTCTCATTCCTCGGACGGCGCGCCGATGTGTCCCCGATCGGTCATTCTCTCTCTCCCGGAAGGGGAGTAGCGTGCCTCCAGACGACTTCGCCCGCCCGTGTCCCACACAACCAGGTTGTGCGGGGGGTGAGGCACAGCCTCGTCCACTCGACTGATATCGTTCGCCCCGTCATGGCCGGTGACCAGAAACCCCCCAGCGCTGGCGGCCCGGGCGACGTTCCGTCCGGTGCCGGTCAGGGCTGGACCGCGCTCAGCTACCTGATCGCGGGCATGCTCGTGTGGGGCTTCATCGGCTGGCTGGTCGACCGGTGGCTGGACACCGGTGGCGTCGCCACCGGGATCGGGATCGTGCTCGGCATGGCCGGGGGCGTCTTCCTGGTCATCCGCAAGCTGGGCACGCCTCAATAGGAAGGGACGCGGTGTTCGGACAGTCGAACGTCCTGGCACAGGGCGAGGTTGAGTTCCCACCCAGCGTGGAGGATTTCTACCTGCCCAGCATCGCCCCCTGGGGCGCGCACAACAACTACTGGTTCACCAAGATCACGCTCATGGTGTGGCTGGCGGTCGGGATCCTGATCCTGTTCTTCCTGCTGAGCTACCGGAACCCGAAGCTGGTGCCGACCAAGAAGCAGTGGTTCGCCGAGTCGATCTACGGCTTCGTGCGGAACAACATCGCGGTCGACATGATCGGGCACGCGGGCGTGCGGTTCGCGCCGTACTTCACCACGCTCTTCTGCTTCGTGCTGCTGACGAACGCGTTCGCGATCATCCCGTTCTTCCAGATCTCGCCGAACTCGCACATCGCCTTCCCGGCCTTCCTCGCCCTGATCAGCTATGTGCTCTTCAACTGGGTCGGCATCAAGCAGCACGGCTTCGTCAAGTACTTCAAGAACTCCCTGATCCCGCCGGCGCCCTGGTACATCCTGCCGCTGCTGATCCCGATCGAGGCGTTCTCGACGTTCCTGGTCCGGCCGTTCTCGCTGGCCGTCCGTCTGTTCGCGAACATGTTCGCCGGCCACATGCTCCTGCTGGTCTTCACGCTCGGCGGCTTCGCGATGCTCAACGCCAACGCCCTGCTGGCGCCGGTCTCGGTGGTGTCCTGGCTGATGACCATCGCGCTGACCTTCCTCGAGTTCCTGGTGATCGTGCTGCAGGCCTACGTCTTCACGGTGCTGACCGCCAGCTACGTGCAGGGCGCGCTCGCCGAGGAACACTGATCCACTCGCACCAACCGTTGTCGTCCCGCGTGAGAGTCACGCGTGATAACCAGGAGGAACCACACCAATGGACGCTAGCGTTCTCGCCGCGGTAGAGGGCAGCACCGCCGCCATCGGCTACGGCCTCGCGGCCATCGGCCCGGGCATCGGCGTCGGCCTGGTCTTCGCCGCCTACATCCAGTCGACCGCCCGCCAGCCGGAGTCGTCCCGGATGACCCTGCCGTACGTCTGGATCGGCTTCGCCGTCATCGAGGCGCTGGCCCTGCTGGGCGTCGCGTTCGGCTTCGTCTGGTCCGGCGCCTGATCCCGTCCCAGTAGACCGGGAGGTCATCCATGTACTTCCTCGCCGCAGAGGGTGGTGAGTCGACCCACAACCCGATCCTTCCGCTCTGGCAGGAGATCGTGGTCGGTGGCATCGCCTTCATCGTGCTCTGCTTCGTGCTGATGAAGTTCGTCTTCCCCCGCATGGAGCAGACGTTCCAGGCGCGGGTCGACGCGATCGAGGGCGGCATCAAGCGTGCCGAGGCCGCCCAGGCCGAGGCGGGCCAGCTGCTCGAGCAGTACCGCGCGCAGCTCGCCGAGGCGCGTACCGACGCCGCCAAGATCCGGGACGACGCCCGGGCCGATGCCGAGGGCATCCGGCAGGACATCCTCGCCAAGGCGCGGGAGGAGTCCGACCGGATCATCGCGGCCGGCAAGGACCAGCTCGCCGCCGAGCGGGCCACCATCGTGCGCGAGCTGCGCGCGGAGGTCGGCACGATCGCGGTCGACCTGGCCAGCAAGATCGTTGGTGAGTCGCTCGCCGACGAGGCGCGTCGCAAGGGCACCGTCGACCGGTTCCTGAGCAGCCTCGAGAGCACGGGGGCCCGCTGATGCAGGCCGCCAGCCGGGAGTCGTACCAGGCCGCGGCGGAGCACCTGGAGACGTACGTCCGTGGCTCGGAGCCGTCGGCGGTGGTCTCCGCCGCCGACGACCTCCTCTCCGTCGCCGCCCTGCTGCGGCGCGAGCCGCGGCTGCGCCGCGCGCTCTCCGAGCCGGCGCGGTCCGGCGCGGACCGCGCCGGCCTGCTGGGCGACATGCTGCGCGGCAAGATCGGCGCGGAGGCGCTCGACCTGCTCAGCACGCTGGTCAGGGGCCGGTGGTCGGCGCCGTCGGAACTGCTCGACGGTGCCGAGCGGCTGGGCGTGGAGGCGCTGCTGGCCAGCGCCGACAAGGCCGGTGACCTCGGCGAGGTGGAGGACGAGCTGTTCCGCTTCGGGCAGGTCGTCTCCGGCCAGTCGGACCTCGCCGCCGTGCTGGCCGACTCGGTCGCCCCGGCGGCGCAGCGGGCCAGCCTGGTCCGCGAGCTGCTCGAGGGCAAGGCCCGGCCGGTGACCGTCCGCCTCGTCGAGGTGGCGCTGGGCGGCTTCGGTGGACGCTCCTTCGTCGGGGCGCTCACCCGGCTGGTCGAACTCGCCGCCGACCGGCGGGACCGGCAGGTCGCGTACGTGACCGTGGCGGCCCCGTTGAGTGACGAGGAGGAGCAGCGCCTGGGCGCTCGCCTCTCCGCGATATACGGTCGGGAAGTGTCCGTCCGACAGACGGTGAACCCCGACGTCCTGGGTGGCGTGAGCGTGCGGGTCGGTTCCGACCTGTACGACGGCACCGTCCTGCGCCGCCTCAACGAGACCCGCAACGCGCTCGCGAAGCGCTGACCGGCTCCGCCGCGCAGCGCCCTGAATGACACACGCCATTCGGACCGGTCGGTACTAGGTATCCCGGGCCCCTGATACTTAAGGAAGCAGAGGATGGCCGAGCTGACCATCTCGACGGACGAGATCCGCGGCGCCCTGGAGCGCTACGTCTCGTCCTACTCGACCGACGTCTCCCGCGAGGAGGTCGGCACCGTCTCCGACACCGGCGACGGCATCGCCCACGTCGAGGGGCTGCCCTCGACCAAGACCAACGAGCTGCTGGAGTTCGAGGACGGCACGCTCGGCGTGGCGCTGAACCTCGACGTCCGGGAGATCGGTGTCGTCGTTCTCGGTGACTCCGCCAAGCTGGAGGAGGGTCAGCGGGTCAAGCGCACCGACCGGGTGCTCTCCGTGCCGGTCGGCGACGCTTTCCTCGGCCGCGTGGTCAACGCGCTCGGCCAGCCGATCGACGGCCTCGGCGACATCGCCGACGAGGGCTACCGCGAGCTGGAGCTGCAGGCCCCGAACGTGATGGCCCGGCAGTCGGTGTTCGAGCCGCTGCAGACCGGCATCAAGGCGATCGACGCGATGACGCCGATCGGCCGGGGCCAGCGGCAGCTGATCATCGGTGACCGGAAGACCGGCAAGACCACGGTCGCCCTGGACGCCATCCTCAACCAGCGGGCGAACTGGCGCTCCGGCGACCCGAAGAAGCAGGTCCGCTGCATCTACGTCGCCATCGGCCAGAAGGCCTCCACGATCGCCTCGATCAAGGGCCAGCTCGAAGAGGCGGGCGCGATGGAGTACACCACGATCGTGGCCTCCCCGGCGTCGGACCCGGCCGGCTTCAAGTACATCGCCCCCTACACCGGCTCGTCCATCGGGCAGCACTGGATGTACGGCGGCAAGCACGTCCTGATCGTCTTCGACGACCTGAGCAAGCAGGCCGAGGCGTACCGCGCCGTGTCGCTGCTGCTGCGCCGCCCGCCGGGCCGCGAGGCCTACCCGGGTGACGTCTTCTACCTGCACTCCCGGCTGCTGGAGCGCTGCGCGAAGCTCTCCGACGAGCTGGGTGGCGGCTCGATGACCGGTCTGCCGATCATCGAGACGAAGGCCAACGACATCTCGGCCTTCATCCCGACCAACGTCATCTCGATCACCGACGGTCAGATCTTCCTCGAGACCGACCTGTTCAACCAGGGCGTCCGGCCGGCGATCAACGTCGGCACCTCGGTCTCCCGGGTCGGTGGCGCCGCGCAGGTGAAGCCGATGCGCAAGGTCGCCGGTTCGCTGCGGCTCAACCTGGCCCAGTACCGGGAGCTGGAGGCGTTCGCCGCCTTCGCCTCCGACCTGGACAAGGCCTCCCGGGCCCAGCTGGACCGCGGCGTCCGCCTGGTCGAGCTGCTCAAGCAGCCGAACTACTCGCCGTACCCGGTGCAGGAGGAGGTCGTCTCGGTCTGGGCCGGCACCGAGGGCAAGCTCGACGACGTCCCGGTCGGCGAGATCCGCCGCTTCGAGTCGGAGTTCCTCCAGTACCTGCGGCACAAGCACGAGGGTGTGCTGGCCGGGATCGCCGACAACAAGTGGGACGACGACATCACCGCCACCCTGGACGCCGCGATCACCGAGTTCAAGCAGGTCTTCCTCGGCAAGGAGGACGAGCGCACGATCAACGAGGCGCCGGCCGCGCCGCTTGAGGGTGACGAGAACCGCGAGACGGTGACCCGCTTCCGCGACGGCGCGACCGACCGCCCGGCCGAGAGCTGATCCCATGGCGGCCCAGGTACGCGTTCTTCGTCAGCGGATCCGTTCCGCCAAGTCGATGAAGAAGATCACCAAGGCGATGGAGCTCGTGGCGACGAGCCGGATCGCCAAGGCCCAGGCCCGGGTCGAGGCGTCCCTGCCGTACGCCCAGGCCATCACCGGCGTGCTCACGGCGCTGGCGTCCAACGCGCGGATCGACCACCCGCTGCTCACCCCGCGCGAGCGGGTGCGGCGGGCGGGCGTCCTGCTGGTCACCAGCGACCGTGGCCTGGCCGGCGGCTACAGCTCCAACGCGATCAAGACGGCCGAGTCGCTGATCGCCCGGCTCCGGGCCGACGGGAAGGAACCGGTCCTCTACGTCGTTGGGCGTAAGGGAGTCACGTTCTACCGGTTCCGTAACCGGCCGATCGAGGCGAACTGGACGGGCTTCTCCGAGCAGCCGTCGTTCGCCGACGCCCGTACGGTGGGCGAGACGCTGATCAAGGCGTTCTCGGCCGGTGCGGACGACGTCGACGGCGGTGCCGGGGCGGACGGGGTGCGCGGCGTCGACGAGCTGCACATCGTCTACACCGAGTTCCACTCGCTCATGACCCAGACCCCGGTTGCCAAGATCATCGGGCCGATGCAGGTCGAGGACCGCCCGCGGTCCGAGGGCCTGCTCCCGGCCTACGAGTTCGAGCCGGAGGCGGAGGCGCTGCTCGACGCGCTGCTGCCCAAGTACATCAACACGCGGATCTACGCGGCGTTGATCGAGTCGGCGGCGAGCGAGTCGGCGGCCCGGCGGCGGGCGATGAAGAGCGCCACCGACAACGCCGAAGAGATGATCGAGAAGTACACGCGTGAGATGAACACGGCCCGCCAGGCCGGGATCACCCAGGAGATCAGCGAGATCGTCGGCGGCGCGAACGCGCTGGCCGCGTCGGGAAGTGAAGTGTGATGACTGCACCAGTAGAGACCAAGACGGCCACGGGTCGCGTGGTCCGGGTCATCGGCCCGGTCGTCGACGCCGAGTTCCCGCGCGACGCCATGCCGGCCCTGTTCAACGCCCTGCACGTCGACGTGACGCTCTCCGGCGGCGAGAAGACGCTGACCCTCGAGGTCGCCCAGCACCTGGGTGACAACATGGTCCGCGCCATCTCGATGCAGCCGACCGACGGCCTGGTCCGCAGCGCGGTGGTGCGCGACACCGGCTCGCCGATCACCGTGCCGGTGGGCGACGCGGTCAAGGGCCACGTGTTCAACGCGATCGGCGAGGTGCTCAACCTCACCGAGGGCGAGACCCTCGAGCCGGACGACCACTGGCAGATCCACCGCAAGGCCCCGGCCTTCGCGGACCTGGAGCCGAAGACCGAGATGCTGGAGACCGGCATCAAGGTCATCGACCTGCTCGCCCCGTACGTGAAGGGCGGTAAGATCGGCCTGTTCGGCGGTGCCGGCGTGGGCAAGACGGTGCTCATCCAGGAGATGATCACCCGCGTCGCCCGTAACTTCGGTGGTACGTCGGTCTTCGCCGGCGTGGGTGAGCGCACCCGTGAGGGCAACGACCTCATCGCCGAGATGACCGAGTCCGGCGTCATCGACAAGACCGCGCTGGTCTACGGCCAGATGGACGAGCCGCCGGGCACCCGGCTCCGGGTCGCCCTCTCGGCGCTGACGATGGCGGAGTACTTCCGCGACGTGAAGAAGCAGGAGGTGCTGCTCTTCATCGACAACATCTTCCGCTTCACCCAGGCCGGTTCCGAGGTCTCCACCCTGCTCGGCCGTATGCCGAGCGCCGTGGGTTACCAGCCGACCCTGGCCGACGAGATGGGCGAGCTCCAGGAGCGGATCACCTCCGTCCGGGGCCAGGCCATCACCTCGATGCAGGCGATCTACGTGCCGGCGGACGACTACACCGACCCCGCCCCGGCCACCACGTTCGCCCACCTCGACGCGACCACCAACCTGGAGCGGTCGATCTCCGACAAGGGCATCTACCCGGCCGTGGACCCGCTGGCGTCCTCGTCCCGGATCCTCGCCCCGGAGTTCGTCGGCCAGGAGCACTTCGCGGTGGCCACCGAGGTGAAGCGGATCCTGCAGCGCTACAAGGACCTGCAGGACATCATCGCCATCCTCGGCATCGAGGAGCTCTCCGAGGAGGACAAGGTCACGGTCGGCCGGGCCCGCCGGATCGAGCGCTTCCTGTCGCAGAACACCTACGCGGCGGAGCAGTTCACCGGCGTGCCGGGTTCGACGGTCCCGATCAAGGAGACCATCGAGGCCTTCCGGAAGATCAGCGAGGGTGAGTACGACCACTTCCCCGAGCAGGCCTTCTTCATGTGCGGCGGTCTGGACGACCTGGAGCGCAAGGCGCAGGAGCTGATGAAGGGCTGATCATGCCCGAGTAAAAAGGCCGCCCCGGCATTGCCGGGGCGGCCTTTTGTTCATCTTCAGGCTCTATCATCGCCGCTGCCCGGTTCCTGGTGCGCGGCGGGAACGGACGCCGCAGTGTACCGTTCATCGCGCGTTCAGCGGGTTGATCGCCGATCCGTGCAACTTTTTCGGCTACGTGCGCCGTCTTCATAGGCAGGCGTGACGAACGGAGATGCTCGTGGGTAAGGCCGGCAAGAACGGCCGGAAGAAGTCCATCTGGCGCGGTGTGCCACGGTGGGCCCGGGTCTGCACCGCCTTCGGGGTCGTGCTGATGATGCTCAGCGGCGCGATGCTGGTCGGCACCGAGGTCCTGTTGGCCCGCTACGAGGGCTCGGTGGGCAAGGCCGACCTCTTCGGCGACCAGGCCGCCGGCGCCAAGGAGCGCAAGAGCGACATCAAGGGCCCGCTGAACATCCTGCTGGTCGGCATCGACCCGCGGAACCCGGAGACGCCGCCGCTGGCCGACTCGATCATGGTGCTGCACGTGCCGGCCTCGATGGATCGGGCCTACCTCTTCTCCATGCCGCGCGACCTCTACGTGGAGATCCCGCCGTTCGAGCCGGCGCACTTCCGCGGCGAGCGCACGAAGCTCAACGCCGCGATGTCCTTCGGCAGCCAGATCCCCGGCAAGAACCCGGATGCCGCCCGCGGCTTCGAGCTGCTCTCGAAGACCGTGCAGAAGGAGACCGGGATCAAGCGGTTCGACGCCGGCGCGATCATCAACTTCACCGGCTTCCAGAAGATCGTCGACGCGATGGGCGGCGTCGACATGTACATCGAGCGGGAGGTGCGCTCCGAGCACCGCGAGCCGAGCGGCCGGCACCGGGAGGGCAAGCCGGGCGGTGGGGGCTACGTCGGGCCGCAGGCGGTGTACAAGAAGGGCAACCAGCACCTGAGCGGCTGGCAGGCGCTGGACTACGTGCGCCAGCGCTACCCGAAGAACGGCGTGCCGGACTCCGACTACGGCCGGCAGCGCCACCAGCAGCAGTTCGTCAAGGCGATGGCGGGGCAGGCGTTCAGCGCCGACGTGGTGACCAACCCCATCAAGCTGGACAAGGTGCTCCGCGCGGCCGGGCAGTCGTTGATCTTCAGCGGCCGGGGCAACAGCGTGGTCGACTTCGCGCTCGCGCTGAAGAACATCCGCCCGAACACCATCCAGATGATCAAGCTGCCGGGCGGCGGGGTCTACGAGGGCAAGACGTACAAGGGCGAGCAGTTCCAGGCCGGGGTGAGCGACTTCTTCGCCGCCCTGCACAACGAGCAGCTCGACCCGTTCCTGCTGGAACACCCGGAGTTCGTGAACAAGACCAAGTAGTCGTGGCGCACCTCTCGCCACCCGCGTTGGGGACGCTGTGGCGGCGGGACTAGACTTTGCCCAACCCGCCGCCGCAGCAAGGAGACAGCGTGGCACAGCAGCTTCACGTCGAGCTGGTAGCCGTCGAGGAGAAGGTCTGGTCCGGCGACGCCGAGATGGTGGTCGCTCGCACGACCGAGGGTGAGCTCGGTGTGCTGCCGGGGCACGCGCCGCTGCTCGGCCAGCTCGCCGAGCCCGGCCAGGTCCGCATCAAGCTCGCCGGCGGCGAGCAGGTCTCCTACGAGGTGGCCGGCGGCTTCCTCTCGGTGAGCGCCGAGGGTGTGACCGTCCTCGCCGAGAGCGCCACCCCGGTCGACGCCGCGCAGAGTCGCTGAGCCGACCCGTCGATGGAGATCGTCGAAGGGATCGGAATCGGCATCGCCGTTGTTCTCGGCGCGCTCCTGATCCTCTTCGTCCGTCGGGCCTTCGTCACCCGCAGCGGTGGCATCATCCGGCTCAGCGTACGGGTCTCCACCCTGCTTGACGGGCGGGGCTGGTCGCCCGGTTTCGGGCGGTTCGTCGGCGACGAGCTCCGCTGGTACCGGATGTTCAGCTTCGCCGTCCGACCCAAGCGGGTGCTGTCCCGCAAGGGGCTGGCGGTCGAACGACGGCGGCTGCCCGAGGGGCAGGAGCGGCTCTCCATGCCCGCCGACTGGATCATCCTCCGCTGTACCAGTCACCACGCTCCGGTGGAGATCGCCATGGCGCGGTCCACGGTCACCGGCTTCCTCTCCTGGCTCGAGGCCGCCCCACCCGGGGCGGTCTCGCCGCGTCTGGCCTCCCAGGACTGGCCGGCCGCCTAGTCGCCTCCGGTTCCCCGCTCCGGGCGGGGAACCAGCTCACTCCGTGGCGGCGACCAGTTCGACCTCGTACCCCTGCCCGTCGGGTGAGGTACCCGGCATGGGTCTGGGGGCCGCCGGCGTGCGGGTGCCAGTTCGGGAAGAGCAGCGTCCCGCCGTACGCCGGCGCCGCCGCGACCAGCCGGTCCACCGCGACCGGCGGGCCGGCGTGGAAGGCGAGGTGGTTGAGCCCCGCCCCGCAGCTACGTCTGGCGGCGGCCAGATCGGGTACCCAGATCTCGACGTGGTGCAGCGCGCCGGTGGTCAGCGGTCCCCGCCCGGGACCCATAGCACATCTCCGGCCGGATTGGCCGTTCTTGACAGGATGAACAACAGGTCAGAGAGCCGGTTGAGATACTTGGCCGGGAGAGTGCTGGTCCGCTCCGGGTCGTGGCTGACCAGCGCCCACGCCGCACGCTCGGCACGCCGGGCGATGGTCCGCGCCACGTGCAGCAGGGCCGCGCCCGCGGTGCCGCCGGGGAGGATGAAGGAGTCGAGCTTGCTCAGGCGCGCGTTGAACTCGTCGCACCAGCCTTCGAGGCGCTCGACGTACTCCTCGGTGACGCGCAGTGGCGGATACTTCGGCTCCGGCTCGATCGGGGTCGCCAGGTCGGCGCCCACGTCGAACAGGTCGTTCTGGATGGACCCAAGCACCGTCCGCAGCTCGTCGTCGAGTTGCCCGAGGGCGAGCGCGACGCCGATCGCCGCGTTGCACTCGTCCACGTCGGCGTACGCGGCGATCCGCGGATCGGTCTTCGGCACCTGCTCGTTGTTGTTCAGCCTGGTCATGCCGGCGTCGCCGGCCTTGGTGTAGATGCGCGTGAGGTGGACGGCCATGACGCACAGCCTACGGATACCGGACCTGACGATCCCGGCGCGGCCGGACGCCGCCGGCCGGCCGGCCACGGTCGGCCCGGGCGACGCGGGCGATCCGGCGGTCAGCGACGTCGACGTCATCCGGGTGTCCGGCGGCGCGCGGCTGGCCGGCACGGTGCATGTGGTCGGCGCGAAGAACTCCGCCCTGAAGCTGATGGCCGCCGCGCTGCTCGCCCCGGGGCGCACCGTCATCACGAACGTCCCCCGGATCACCGACATCGCCATCATGGGCGAGGTGCTGCGCCGGCTGGGCTGTGACGTGCGGTTCGGCCCGGACGACCCGGTGGACCCGATGGTGGCCCGCGGCGGGGTGGCGCGGTCCCGGTCGGTGGCGATCGACGTGCCCGCCCAGCCGGGCGCCGAGGCCGACTACGACCTGGTCCGCCGGCTGCGCGCGTCGATCTGCGTCCTCGGGCCGTTGCTGGCCCGCCGCGGCTACGTGCGGGTGGCCCATCCGGGCGGCGACGCCATCGGGTCGCGGGGGCTGGACATGCACATCTCCGGCCTCACCCGGATGGGTGCGGAGATCTCCGGCGAGCACGGGTTCGTCATCGCGTCCGCGCCGCGGGGCCTGCACGGCGCGGAGATCATGCTGGACTTCCCGAGTGTGGGTGCGACCGAGAACCTGGTGATGGCGGCGGTGCTGGCCCGCGGCGCCACGGTGATCGACAACGCGGCCCGGGAACCGGAGATCGTCGACATCTGCACGATGCTCCAGCAGATGGGCGCACAGATCTCCGGCGCCGGCACCTCCACCCTGCACATCGAGGGGGTGCCCGAGCTGCGGCCCGTTCGGCACGCCACGGTGGGGGACCGGATCGTCGCCGGCACCTGGGCCTTCGGCGCCGCGATGACCCGGGGCGACGTGACGGTCACCGGGGCGGATCCGGCCTTCCTGGAGGTGGCGCTGGACAAGCTGGTCGCGGCCGGCGGGCTGGTGGAGACCCGGGCGGACGCCTTTCGGATCCGGATGGACGAGCGGCCCGTCGCGGTGGACGTGGTGACCCTGCCCTTTCCCGGCTTCGCCACGGACCTGCTGCCGATGGCGATCGGGCTGGCCGCGGTCAGCGACGGCGCCTCCCTGATCACCGAGAACATCTTCGACGGCCGGTTCATGTTCGCCAACGAGATGATGCGGCTCGGCGCGGACATCAAGACCGACGGGCACCACGCGGTGGTACGCGGCCATGACCGGCTGTCGGGCGCGCCGGTGCGCGCCACCGACATCCGGGCGGGGGCCGGCCTGATCATCGCGGGGCTCTGCGCGGACGGCGTCACCGAGGTCTCCCACGTGCACCACGTGGACCGCGGCTACCCGGACTTCGTGGCCGACCTGCGGGCGCTGGGGGTGGCGGTCGAGCGCGGCACCGCTCCCGAGGAGCCGGACCTCACCATCTGACCGCCGAGACGGCTTAGCATTCGTTCAGGCTCGCCGACTAGGGTGCTGGCAGACACTCAAACAGGCGAGGGAGAAGCAGATGGCGGGTCGACTCGCGGTCGTCGGGGCGGGGCTGATGGGCTCCGGGATCGCCCAGGTGGCGGCGCAGGCGGGCTGGCACGTGACGCTGCGGGACCTGGACGACGCGGCCACCACCCGGGGCGTCGACGGCATCCGGAGGTCGCTGGAGAAGTTCGCCGAGAAGGGGAAGATCGCGGCGGCCGACGTCGAGGCGACGCTGGGTCGCATCACCCCGACCACCGACCTGGAGGCCGCCGCCGACGCGGACATCGTGGTCGAGGCGGTCTTCGAGCGGCTGGAGATCAAGCACGAGGTGTTCCGCGCGCTGGACAAGATCTGCAAGTCGGACGCGATCCTCGCCACCAACACCTCCGCCATCCCGGTGACCCAGATCGCCGCGGTCACCGAGCGCCCCGAGTCGGTGGTCGGCACGCACTTCTTCTCGCCGGTGCCGATGATGAAGCTCTGCGAGCTGGTGCGGGGCTACAAGACCAGCGACGCCACGCTGGCCACCGTCCGGGCGTTCGCCGAGGAGATCGGCAAGACGGTGGTCGTGGTCAACCGGGACATCGCCGGTTTCGTCACCACCCGGCTCATCGCCGCCCTCGTGGTCGAGGCGGTCAAGCTGGTCGAGTCCGGCGTGGTCTCGGCCGAGGACCTGGACACCGCGTGCCGGCTTGGCTTCGGCCACGCCATGGGCCCGCTGGCCACCACCGACCTGACCGGGGTCGACGTGCTGCTGCACGCCGCGAAGAACATCTACACCGACACGGCGGACGAGAAGTTCTTCCCGCCGGAGCTGCTCCAGCGCATGGTCACCGCCGGTGACCTGGGCCGCAAGAGCGGCAAGGGCTTCTACACGTACTGAGTCGCGTCGGGCGGGCGCTCCGGCGCCCGCCCGTCCGCGTCGTGCGGACGGGACGGCCGCTCAGCCGTCCCGGCGCGTCGTCCAGCGGAACGTGGTGAGGCAGAGGACCAGGCCGATCACGCACCAGGCGCCGAGGACCAGGGCGACCCGGCCCAGCTCGAACGAACCGCCCGGCTCCTGGCCGCCGAAGCTCTCCGGCAGGAAGACCGAGCGCAGCCCCTGGCACATCCACTTGAGCGGGAAGAGCGCGGCCACCTGCTGCATCCAGCTCGGCAGCTCGGTGAAGACGAAGAACACGCCGGAGATGAACTGGAGCACGAGCGCCACCGGGGTGACCACCGCCGAGCCGCTGCGCGCGGTGCGGGCCAGCGACGAGATGGCGATGCCGCAGAGCGTGCAGGCGGTCACGCCGAGCGCGGCGACCCAGCCGAAGGTGAGCCATCCGACGAGGCCCGGCAGGTCGAGGTCGAAGAACGCGACCGAGACGGCGAGCAGCAGCGCGGTCTCCGCGATCCCGATCGCCACCACCATGAGCACCTTGCCCGCGAAGTACACCCACTTCGGCATCGGCGTGCCCCGGTAGCGCTTCAGCACCCCCCGGTCCCGCTCGATCGGGATCCAGATGCCGAGGTTCTGGAAGCTGACCGTCATCAGGCCGGTCGCGATCATCCCGGTGATGAAGTACTGCGTGTAGCTCACTCCGGGCGCGATCTCGTCGCGGAAGATCGCCGCGAAGATCAGGATCATGATGACCGGGAAGCCCATCGTGAAGACGACGGACTCCCGGCTGCGCAGGAACTGGGTGATCTCCAGCCGGCCCTGTCGCAGGCCGAGCGCGACCGGGCCCACCCGGCGGGCCGGGGCGGCGGCGACCGGGGCCGCCGGCTTCGTGGTGGTGGTCATCGGTGTCCGATCATCGTGAGGTAGACGTCTTCCAGGGTCGGCCGGGTCACGGTCAGGCCGGGCACCTCGCCGCCGTGGCGCGCGGCCAGCTCCGCCACCAGCGCCGTCGGCGTCGCGCTCTGCGCGCTCTCCACCGCGCCCTCCGGCGTACGCCAGGAGACGGTGGCCAGCGCCTCCCGCCGGTTGCCGAGCTGGTCCGGCGCGGCCACCTCGACCAGCCGCCCGCCGGCGATGACGCCGACACGGTCGGCCAGCGCCTCGGCCTCGTCCAGGTAGTGGGTGGTGAGCACGATGGTGGTGCCGGCGGCGGCCAGGTCCCGGATCAGGTCCCAGAACTCCCGGCGCGCCTCCGGGTCGAAGCCGGTGGTCGGCTCGTCCAGGAAGAGCAGCTCGGGCCGGCCGATGATGCCCAGCGCGACGTCGAGGCGGCGCTTCTGCCCGCCGGAGAGGGTGTGCGTCCGGGCCCGGGCCTTGCCGGACAGCCCGACCCGCTCGATTACCTTCTCCGGGTCGTCGGCGTCCGGGTAGAAGCCCGCGAAGTGCCGGACCACCTCGGCGACGGTCAGCTCGTCGAATTCGCCGGTGCCCTGGAGCACGATGCCCACCCGAGCCCGCCAGTCCGTGGCCGGGCTGGCCGGGTCGCTGCCGAGCACCGAGACCTCTCCGGCGTCGCGCCGCCGGTAGCCCTCCAGGATCTCCACGGTGGTGGTCTTGCCCGCCCCGTTCGGGCCGAGCAGAGCGAACACCTCGCCGCGCCGGACGTCGAGATCCAGGTCGGCCACCGCCACCGTCTCGCCGTACGCCTTGCGCATCCCCCGTACCGAGATCGCGAGCTCGTTCTCCATGCCGTCAAGTGTGCGACCTGGCAGGGGACGCCGGTCCGGCGGGGTGTGGGGATCGCCGCCATGTCGTGCCGTCCGTACCCGGGCGTCCCCTCCATGGACGTGTGTGGTTTTCCACAGCCCGTTTTACTGAACGGTAACTTAGACTCCGGCCATGGACGAGAAGGCCCTCCCGGGACGGCTGCCGGAGCGCGACCGCCCCTGGGTGATGCGCACCTACGCCGGGCACAGCTCGGCCGCCGCGACCAACGCCCTCTTCCGTCGCAACCTGGCGAAGGGGCAGACCGGCCTCTCGGTCGCCTTCGATCTGCCGACCCAGACCGGGTACGACCCGGACCACGAGCTGGCCGCCGGCGAGGTGGGCCGGGTCGGGGTGCCGGTCGCGCACCTCGGGGACATGCGGGCGCTCTTCGACGGCATCCCGCTCGCCGAGATGAACACGTCCATGACCATCAACGCCCCGGCGATGTGGCTGCTCGCCCTCTACGCCACCGTCGGCGCGGAGCAGGGCGCCGAGCCGGCCCGGTACGCCGGCACCACGCAGAACGACATCATCAAGGAGTACCTGTCCCGGGGGACGTACATCTTCCCGCCGGCGGCGTCGCTGCGGCTGACCGCCGACGTCATCGCGCACACGCTGACCGCGATGCCGAAGTGGAACCCGGTCAACATCTGCTCGTACCACCTCCAGGAGGCGGGCGCGACACCGGTGCAGGAGGTCGGCTTCGCGCTGGCCACCGCGGTCGCCGTGCTCGACGCCGTACGCGACTCCGGCCAGGTGCCGGCCGAGCGGATGGGCGACGTGGTGCAGCGGATCTCGTTCTTCGTCAACGCCGGGGTGCGCTTCGTCGAGGAGATCGCCAAGATGCGCGCCTTCGGGGCGCTCTGGGACGAGATCACCCGGGACCGGTACGGCGTGACCGACCCGAAGCAGCGCCGGTTCCGCTACGGCGTGCAGGTCAACTCGCTGGGCCTCACCGAGGCGCAGCCGGAGAACAACATCCAGCGCATCGTGCTGGAGATGCTGGGTGTGACCCTGTCCCGGGACGCCCGGGCCCGCGCGGTCCAGCTGCCCGCCTGGAACGAGGCGCTCGGCCTGCCCCGGCCCTGGGACCAGCAGTGGTCGTTGCGGATGCAGCAGGTGCTCGCGTACGAGTCGGACCTGCTGGAGTACCCCGACCTCTTCGCCGGCTCGCACGTGATGACCGCGCTGGTCGACGAGATCGTCGCGGGGGCCCGGGATGAGCTGGACACGGTGCTGGAGATGGGCGGCGTGGTCGGCGCCGTGGAGGCCGGCTACCTCAAGAGCGCACTGGTCGCCTCGCTCGCCGAGCGGCGCCGCCGGATGGAGGCCGGCGCCGACGTGGTGGTCGGCGTCAACCGGTTCACCGAGACCGAGCCCTCGCCGCTGACCGCGGCCGGCGCCGAGGCCGTCGAGCAGGTCGATCCCGCGGTGGAGGCGTCGGCCGTGGCGGCCGTACGCGAGTGGCGGGCCGGCCGGGACGGCCCGGCGGTCGACGCGGCGCTGACGCGGCTCCGGGCCGACGCGGCGACCACGGCGAACCTGATGCCGGCGACGCTGGAGTGCGTGCGGGCCGGGGTGACCACCGGCGAGTGGGCGGGCGCGCTGCGCCAGGTCTTCGGCGAGTACCGGGCGCCGACCGGGCTGTCCGGCGCCGCCGGCGCGGGCGGGGACGCCGGGCTGGCCGGCGTCCGGGACCGGGTCACCGCCACGGCCCGTGAGCTGGGCACCGGCCGGCTGCGGCTGCTGGTCGGCAAGCCGGGCCTGGACGGGCACACCAACGGCGCCGAGCAGATCGCGGTGCGCGCCCGGGACGCCGGCTTCGAGGTGGTCTACCAGGGCATCCGGCTGACCGCCGGGCAGATCGTCGCGGCAGCGGTGGAGGAGGACGTCGACCTGGTCGGGCTCTCCGTGCTCTCCGGCTCGCACCTCGCGGCGGTGCCGGCGGTGCTCGACGGGCTGCGTGCCGCCGGCCGGGCCGACCTGCCGGTGGTGGTCGGCGGCATCATTCCGGCCGGCGACGCCGCGCAGCTCCGCGCCGCCGGTGTGGCCCGCGTCTTCACCCCGAAGGACTTCGCGCTCACCGGCATCGTCGACGAACTGGTCACGGTGATCCGGGAGGCCAACGACCTGGCGTGACACGAGCGGCGGCTCTTCGTCGGGCGGCTGGCCACGCGCGGCCGCGGCTCGCCGGTGCGGTCCGGCGGCTCAGCGCTCGTCGTAGGTCATGCAGTCGGCCATGTCGTTGTCCGGGCCGACCCGGATCGCCGGGGCGTGGCACTCCAACTGCTCGTTGTGCCGGCAGTCGCCCCGTTGGCAGGCGCCGACCTGGGCGATCAGGTCGGCCACCCCAGCGCGGACCGGCAGCTCGACAAACGTGTGGCAGTGCGCGTGGTCCACGCTGCCGATGGTGATGGCGAACGCGTGGCAGTCGCCGGTGTGGTTGTACGCGCACGCCGAGACGACGCACTCTTCGACGCGGGGCATCTGCATCGCAGCGGTCATGCCGACCTCCAGAAAGGGCTTTTGCCCCGATTTTAGGCGTACGGTGGAGATCGGTGGTCCCGATCGGCCACCGCGTCAGCCCAGCGGGGCCGGGGCTTTGCCCCGCCGTCAGCGGGCCCGCGCGGGGTCCGCGAGCACCTCGGAGAGCGGGGCCGGCTGCAGGCCCCGTTCGGCCAGGCCGGCCAGGATGTGCGGCAGCGCCTCGTCGGTCATCGGCGCGTTCGCCTCGGTGACGTGCAGGATGATCACCGAGCCGGGACGCACCTGCGACAGGACCGCCCGGACCACCGGCCGCCACGCCGTCGCGAACGGGTCGCCACTCACCACGTCACCGTCCACCACCGTGACACCGAGCGGGGCCAGCGCGGTCAGCGCCGTCTCGTCGTGGCAGAGCCCGGGGAAGCGGAAGTAGCGGGTCTGCCGACCGCCGTACGGCGCGATCACGTCGAACGTCCGGGCCACGTCGGCGTTCATCTCCTGTTCCCGGATCCGGGGGAGCTGGTAGCAGTCCGAAGTGAAGGCCAGGTGCCCGTAGGTGTGGTTGGCCAACTCGAACCGCGGGTTGCCGGCGAGCCGACGGGTCACCTGCGGATACTGCTCGACCCACTTGCCGGTCAGGAAGAAGGTCGCCGGCACCCGCTGCCGTTCCAGCAGCTCGATGATGGCCAGGTTCGCGTACGACCGCACCGCGCCGCTGCGCAGTTGGCGCCGCATGGCGTCGGTCAGGTCCGCGTCGAAGGTGAGCGCGACCTTGTTGCCCGTCCGCGGCCCGTGGTCCACCACCGGTGGTCGTGTGCCGGGTCGGGTCCCGCCGGGCAGCGATGTCCCGGTGTCACCGCCCGGCGGCACCGATGCCGGAGCAGGGCCGGGCCCGGGCGGTGCGCCGGGGCGGCCGGCGCCGGTTGTGCCGGTTGTGCCGGCCGGGCCGGACGGGCCGATTGCGCCGGTCGGGCCGGTCGTGGCGGCGACTCCGGTCGCGGCCCCCTTCGTGCCGGGCAGCCGGGCCAGGCTGGCGCTCGCCGGTTCGTGGCGGGGGAGCGGGCCGCTGAGCAGGGCCGCCGCGCCGGCCAGGGTGACCAGCGTCGCGGCGACGGGAACGCGGAGGTTCTTCACGGACACCGGGGGATGATCTCAGCGAACGCGGTCGCGCGTGTGCCCCGCGCCCCGCTGCGTGGCGACGTGACGCACCGCGAGATGACGTACCTCGTTTCGCTGGACCTCTCGCCCGGCCCAACGAGTGGATCACGCAGCGCGGCTGAGTGATCTGGGGTTGATGTCCGGTTCGCGGGGGCTGGGGTTTCCGCCGAGCCGGGGTGTCTGGGTGGTTTGGGGTGTGACCGGGGGCATCCTCGGGCCGGAATGGTGGGTGGTCGGGGGTCGTTGAACATGGGCGACGGTCGGGGTACCAGCCCCGCAGCCGGTTGGTCCGGCCGGGCCGCGCGGATCGGTGAGAGCCCCGGAATGATGGTGGGCCGCCGGTCGTTGTGCATGGACCCGGCGCGGTGGCCGGCCCCGGAATGATGGCGGGCCGCCGGTCGTTGGATATGGACCCGGCGCGGTGCGGCACCCCCGCCGAACCGAGCGCCGAGCCCCTGGTCGCGGTGAGCGTGTTGCTCCCGGCCGACCCCGAGGTGCGGACCACCCCCGAGTTCGTGACCCCGGGACACAGACTTTCCTCCCTTTGTGCGGACGCCGTTGGTGTTCCGCGTGCCGCGCCGGCCCCCATCGGCGTGACTCACCCCCGAAGGAGCTTCGTCATGAATACGATCATGCGGAAGAGCGTGCTGGGTATTGCTGGTCTGGCCTTCGCCGGTGGTGTCATCGGTGGTCCGATCGCGGCGCACAACGCGCAGTCGGTGGATGTGTCGCCGGTTGCCGTGGTGCAGTCGGACAAGGTGGATGCCGGCAAGCTGATCCCGCACGGTGTGCAGGGTGCGCAGTCGCGCATCGATCTGGACGACGAGCAGGTCGCGAATGTGAAGGCGATCATCGCGGCGACGAAGAAGTCCGGTATGGACGAGCGGGCGGCGGTGATCTCGATCGCTACCAGCCTGCAGGAGTCGAAGCTGGAGAACCTGGGTCACCTGGGTGACATGAACGACCATGACTCGCTGGGCCTGTTCCAGCAGCGCCCGAGCTCGGGTTGGGGTAGCCCGGAGCAGATCACTGATCCGGAGTACTCGACCCAGGCGTTCCTGAAGGGTCTGAAGCAGGTCGACGGGTGGCAGGACATGCCGCTGACCGACGCCGCGCAGACGGTGCAGGTGTCGGCGTACCCGGATGCGTACGCGCAGTGGGAGCAGCAGGCCGCCGACCTCGTCGCCCAGTACTGGAACAGCTGACCCAACCGAACACGAGCAACACCGCTGGCCGGCACCCCACCCCGGGTGCCGGCCAGCGGCGTCTCGCGGATCAGACCCGGAAGCCTGCCGCCCGGGCAGCCTGCCGCTCCCGGCGGCGGTCGGCGCGGCGGCGCCGGAACCAGAAGAGGAAGACGACCAGACCGGCCAGGAAGAGCAGCACCAGCACCGGCAGCAGGAGCGCGACCACCGACATCACCACACTGGTGGCGTCCTCGGCCGTGCTGGCCACCGGTGCGCCGACGCCCGCGGTGGTCGCGTTGATGACCGGACGGGCGGCGGACTTCAGCAGGTGCACGCCGAACGCGATGAGCACGCCGGTCGCCACCGGCACCCACTGGTGGGACGAGAAGAAGCTGCCTGGGTCACTCACCGTCACCGTCTCCGTGGACGACCCGGCGCCGAAGGCCAGGCCACCAGCGGTCGGGCGGACCACGGTCTGCACGACGTCGTTCACGTGGTCGACCACCGGCACCTTGTCGGCGACCACCTCGACGGCGAGCAGCCCCGCCAGGATGATCATGACCCAGCCGTTGCCGAGCCAGGCCCAGCCGCTGGGCAGGTCGATCAGGTCGGTGTAGCGGGCGAGCAGACCCATGGTGAGCAGAGGGATGTAGGCGTTCAGACCCGCCGAAGCGGCGAGACCGGTTCCGGTGAGGACTTCGAACACGATCTCAGCATCCCACCGGCGCGCCAGTGCCGCTCGGTGGCGCCGGCCGGCTCCTCCGCTACCCTCGTCGGGTGCGGTTGGTGATTGCGAAGTGCTCGGTGGACTACGTCGGACGGCTCTCGGCCCACCTGCCGCCGGCCACCCGGCTGCTCATGGTCAAGGCGGACGGCTCGGTCTCCATCCATGCCGACGACCGGGCGTACAAGCCGCTGAACTGGATGAGCCCGCCCTGCCGGCTGGAGGAGGCGCCCGGGGTGTGGCGGGTGGTCAACAAGGCCGGCGAGGAGCTGCGGATCACCCTGGAGGAGATCTTCCAGGACACGTCGTACGAGCTGGGTGTCGACCCGGGCCTGCGCAAGGACGGGGTGGAGGCGCACCTCCAGGAGTTGCTGGCCGCCAACCCGGAGACCCTCGGCGAGGGCTACACCCTGGTCCGGCGCGAGTACATGACCGCCATCGGCCCGGTGGACCTGCTCTGCCGGGACGCCGAATCCCGCGCGGTCGCCGTGGAGGTGAAGCGGCGTGGCGAGATCGACGGAGTGGAGCAGCTCACCCGTTACCTCGAACTGATGAACCGCGATCCGCTGCTCGCCCCGGTCGCCGGGGTCTTCGCCGCGCAGGAGATCAAGCCGCAGGCCCGGGTGCTCGCCACCGACCGGGGGATCCGCTGCGTGGTCGTCGATTACGACAAGCTGCGCGGCATCGAGCGTGACGAGCTGACCCTGTTCTGAGCCGGGGCCTCACCTGCCGTACATCATCTTGATGGCCTTGACGAGCCGGGCCAGGTCGGCCGGCGTGCGTTCGAAGGTCATCGACGGCAGCAACGAGCGGGCCCGCCGGCGGGTGATCGCCTTGGCCCGGCCGAACTCGCGCAGCCCGTCCTCGCCGTGGATCCGGCCGAAGCCGGATTCGCCCACGCCGCCGAACGGCAGGGTGGACATGCCGGCGAAGGTCAGGGTCGAGTTGACCGCGGCCATCCCGGAGCGCAGTCGCCGGGCGATCGCCACCGCTCGGCGCCGGCCGAAGACCGCGCCTCCCAGGCCGTACGAGAGGGCGTTGGCCCGGGTGACCGCCTCGTCGGCGTCGCGGACCCGGTTGATGGTCAGGGTCGGGCCGAACGTCTCCTCGCGGACGGCGGCCGAGTCCTCCGGGACGTCGACCAGCACCGTCGGGCGCACGTACGGCGGCTGCACCGCGTCGGCGCCGCCCAGCACCGCCCGGCCGCCCCGGGCCAGCGCGTCGTCGATGTGCCGGCGGATGACGTCGACCTGGGTCGGCATGGTGATGGGGCCGATGTCGGCGCCCTCCGGGCCGACGGTCAGCCGGCCGGCCCGGGCGACCACCTTCTCGACGAAGGCGTCGAAGACCGGCTCGACCGCGTAGACGCGCTCGATGCCGATGCAGGTCTGCCCGGCGTTGGTGAGCGCGCCCCAGACGCACGCCTCGGCGGCGGCGTCCAGGTCGGCGTCGGCGTCGACGATCATGGCGTCCTTGCCACCCGCCTCCAGGAGAACCGGCGTCAGCGACTCGGCGCAGGCGGCCATCACCTTCTTTGCCGTCGCCGTCGAACCGGTGAAGGCGAGCTTCCCCACCCCGGAGCGGCAGAGCGCCGCGCCCACGTCGCCGAGCCCGTGCACCGCGGTGAGGACCGGGTGCTCCGGCACCACCTCGGCGAAGCTGTCCACCAGCCATTGCCCGACCGCCGGCGTGTACTCGCTCGGCTTGAGGACGACCGCGTTGCCGGCCGCCAGCGCGTACGCGGTGGAGCCGATCGGGGTGAAGACGGGATAGTTCCACGGGCCGATGACGCCGACCACGCCGTACGGCTGGTATTCCAGGTGGGCGGAGAACTCCGCGAGGATCAGCCGGGACCGCATCCGGCGGGGGCCGAGCACCCGGCGCGCGTTGCGGGCGGCCCAGTCGATGTGCTCGACCGCGGTGACGATCTCGACGACGGCGTCGCCGACCGGCTTGCCGCCCTCGAGGTGCACCAGCTCGGCGAGCTGCTCGATGCGTCGGGCGAGCAGGGCCCGCCAGCGCAGCAGGCGTTCCCGACGGCCGGCGAAGCCCAGCGCGGCCCACCACTCCCCGGCGGCGCGGGCGCGCTCGACCGCCGACGCGACCTCGGCGGGGGTGGCGACCGGGAACCGCCCGGCCTCGGCGCCGGTGGCCGGGCTGGTGGAGACCAGCACGCCGTCGGTGACGATCGGGGCGCCCGGGACATGCACAGCCGTCATGGCCGAAGTCTAGACCCGAACATTACTCGCTGGTAGGTCGGTGAGCGGCCGGAATGTCGTTTCCGCGCGGCGCGCCCCGCGTCCCCCGGGCGGTGTCGGCGGGACGATGGACCGGACCAGGAGGGCCGCCCGAACGGGGGTCGGACGCTGCCCGGCCGGGGATGCGAGGTGTCCGCGTGGCGGTGGAGAGCCACTACCGTCTGATGGCAGGCTGACGCGCGGGGTAACGGTCTGGGGTGGAGGCTGAGGGGTCCATGGAGGAGCGTCCCGAACTGCTGCCGTTGTTGTCGGTCGCCGGTGGTCCGATGCGTGGGGCAAGCTTCCGGCTTCGCGCGTCGCCACAGGTCATCGGCAGGGCGCCGACGGTCGACGTGGTCGTCCACGACCCGCATCTGAGCCGGCGGCACGCCGAGGTCTGGCTGGCTCCCGAGGGAGCGTCGCTGCGGGACATCGGCTCGACGAACGGCACCTGGCTCAACGACCGGCGGATCACCGGGGTGGAACAGCTCGCCGACGGCGACGTGATCCGGATCGGCCGCACCGAGCTGCGCTTCTTCGACCCGGGCGTGGCGCGCACCGACCCGGTCGGGCTCAGCTTCGGCCCGCCCCGGCAGGACTACCGGCCGACGCTGCCACTGCCGGTGCCGCTGAAGACGCCGCCCTCCGCGGTGCGCTGAGCCCGTAGCGGCCGTCGACCACACCGTCCGGCGGCGCCGGGTGGGGGCCGGCCACATGGACCGGGGCCGGGCGGGGTGGCAGCATGCCGCGGATGGAGACCGAGCAGCGGATCGTCACGGCGAACGGCATCACCCAGGCGGTGCGGGTGGCCGGGCCGCCCGGCGGTGTGCCGGTGCTGCTCGTGCACGGCAACTGCTCGTCCGCCGCCTTCTGGGAGCCGCTGGTCCGGCGGCTGCCGGACACGCTCCGGATCGTCGCGCCCGACCTGCGCGGCTACGGCGACACCCCGACCGCCCCGGTGGACGCCACCCGGGGGCTGCGCGACTTCGCCGACGACGTGGCCGCCCTGCTGGACGAGCCGTCCCTCTTCGGCGCCGCGGCCGCCCGTCCGGTCGTGGTCGGGCACTCGCTCGGCGGGGGAGTGGCGATGCGACTGCTGGTCGACCACCCGCAGCGGGTGGGCGGTCTGCTGCTCTCGGCGCCGGTGTCGCCGTACGGCTTCGGCGGCACCCGCGACGTGGCCGGCACCCCCACGACGCCGGACTTCGCCGGCACCGGCGCGGGCACCGCGAACCCGGACTTCGTGGCCCGGCTGGCGGCCAAGGACCGGGGTGAGGACGCCCAGACCAGCCCGCGCAACGTGCTGCGGGCGGCGTACGTGGCGGACCCGGCCTCGCTCGGCGAGGACGAGCAGCTGCTGCTGGACAGCCTGCTCTCCACCGCCACCGGGGACGACAACTACCCCGGCACCGCGGTCACCTCCGCGAACTGGCCGGGTATGGCGCCGGGTGACCGGGGCGTGCTCAACGCGCTCGCCCCGACGTACTTCCGGATCGCCGACGAGCTGGTCGCGGTCGCGCCGAAGCCACCGATCACCTGGGTACGCGGCGACGCCGACGTGATCGTGTCGGACACCTCGCTGTTCGACCTGGCGTACCTCGGCTCCCTGGGCGTGGTGCCCGGCTGGCCGGGCGAGGCGGACTGCCCGCCGCAGCCGATGATCGGTCAGACGCGGGCGGTCCTGGACCGCTACGCCGCGGCCGGCGGCGCATACCTGGAGATCGTGCTCCCGGGCTGCGGGCACAGCCCGCACCTGGAGCGGCCGGCCGAGTTCGTGGCCGAACTGCTGGCGCTGACCGCCGTCCCGACCGCCTGACCGGCCCCGAACCCGGGCCGCCCGAGCCACCCGAAGCCGGGCGGCCCGACCCGGGCCGCTCGCATTTCCGCCCGTCGATCGGAAGCGGGCGTGCTGGGTGAAATAGGCCACGGCTTCTCGACAACCGAGCGTCACGTGGCAGACTCGCGCGCATAACCTTAGCGGCCGTTCAAGCGGCCGTCGGAGCGTTTGGGGAGGCCGGTCGTGGCGCGCGAGTTCACCAGCGTGGGCGTTGTGGGGCTGGGCACCATGGGTGCCGGCATCGTCGAGGTCTTCGCGCGGAACGGCATCCAGGTCGTCGCGGTGGAGATCTCCGAGGGCGCGCTCGAGCGCGGCCGGACCACCCTCACCGGCTCCACGGACCGGGCGGTCGCCAAGGGCAAGCTCGACCCGGCCGACCGCGACGCGCTGCTCAGCCGGGTGACCTTCGCCGTCGGGCTCGACGCCCTGCACTCGGTCGACCTCGTGATCGAGGCGGTGCCCGAGCACCTCGACCTGAAGCAGCGGATCTTCGCGGAGCTGGACCGGGTCTGCAAGCCCGAGGCCATCCTGGCCACCAACACCTCGTCGCTGAGCGTCACCGAGATCTCGGTCGCCACCACCCGGCCCAACCAGGTCATCGGCATCCACTTCTTCAACCCGGCGCCGGTGATGAAGCTGGTCGAGGTCGTCCGCACCGTGGTCACCTCGGCCGACGTGGTCGCCGACGTGGAGACGCTCTGCACCAGGCTCGGCAAGGTCGACGTCACCATCAACGACCGCGCCGGCTTCATCGCCAACGCGCTGCTCTTCGGCTACCTCAACCACGCGGTCGGCATGTTCGAGTCGCACTACGCCAGCCGCGAGGACATCGACGCCGCCATGAAGCTCGGCTGCGGCCTGCCCATGGGCCCGCTCGCGCTGATGGATCTGATCGGCCTGGACACCGCGTACGAAATCCTGGACACGATGTACCGGCGCGGTGGACGGGACCGCCGGCACGCCCCGGTGCCGCTGATCAAGCAGATGGTCACCGCGGGTCTGCTCGGCCGCAAGTCCGGCCGGGGCTTCTACACCTACGAGCGGCCGGGCTCGCCGGTGGTCGTACCGGACGAGGCGACGCCGGTGGCCACGGAGGCCGCGCTCGCCGACGGCGCCCGCGCCATCACCAAGGTCGGCGTCGTCGGCTCCGGGACGATGGCCACCGGGATCATCGAGGTCTTCGCGAAGGCCGGCTACGAGGTGGTGTCGGTGACCCGGGGCGCGGAGAAGTCCGCGACGGTCTGCGACGCCGTGAAGACCTCGCTCACCAAGGGCGTCGTGCGCGGCAAGCTCAGCGAGGACGACCGGGATGCCGCGCTCGGCCGGATCACCTGGTCGGCCACTCTCGACCACCTCGCCGACGTCGACCTGGTGGTCGAGGCGGTGGTCGAGGAGTTGAGCGTGAAGAAGGCGCTCTTCGCCAGCCTGGACGAGATCTGCAAGCCGGGCGTCGTGCTCGCCACCACCACCTCGTCGCTGCCGGTGATCGACGTCGCGATGGCCACCCAGCGGCCGGCCGACGTGGTCGGGCTGCACTTCTTCAACCCCGCCCCGATCATGCCGCTGGTCGAGGTGGTGCGGACCATCCGGACCTCGCCGGAGACCACCGCCACCGCCCGCGCGGTGTGCGCCGCGCTCGGCAAAACCGCGGTCGTGTGCGGGGACCGCTCCGGCTTCATCGTCAACGCGCTGCTCTTCCCGTACCTGAACGACGCGGTGAAGATGCTGGAGGCGAGCTACTCGACCGCGGACGACATCGACCACGCCATGAAGCTCGGCTGCGGCTACCCGATGGGCCCGTTCGAACTGCTCGACGTGGTCGGTCTGGACGTCTCGCTGGCCATCCAGCGGGAGCTGTACCTGGAGCTGCGCGAGCCCGGCTTCGCCCCCGCGCCGCTGCTGGAGCACCTGGTCACCGCCGGCTACCTGGGCCGCAAGACCGGCCGGGGCTTCCGCGACCACACCCACCGCTGATCCGGGTCAACACCGGGCGCCGACGACCTTGGCGAGCCGACGACCTGGGAGTGACCGTAACCTTGGCTACGTGAGCCCTCGTCGCAACCGTCCCCGCCGGGACGAGAACGCCCACCTGGACGCGGACCGGGCCCGGCAGGGCGTCGAGTCGGTGCAGCAGTGGCGCGACGGCGAGTGGCAGGTACGCGGCATCAGCGGCGGCGCCTCGGTCAAGACGTACCGCTGCCCGGGTTGCGACCAGGAGATCCGCCCCGGGGTGGCGCACCTGGTGGCCTGGCCGGCGGACGGTCGGGGCGACCTGACCGACCGCCGGCACTGGCACAGCGGCTGCTGGCGGGCGCGGGACCGGCGCGGCCCGGTGGTGCAGCGCGGGCGCAGCGCCCCGCGCTACGGCTGAGCGATCTGGATCACCTCGTTCGCGGCCGGATGGGCGGCGGCGGCGAGTTCGCGCCAGACTTGGGCGGTGAGCACAGCGATCCGCGCGTCGTCCATCCTCCCCGGCCGTCGGGAGGACATCGAGCTGCACACCGCCGACGGGCTGCGGCTGGTCGGCGAGCTGGCCCGCCCGGTGGACCGCGAGCCGGTGGGCACCCTGGTCTGCCTGCACCCGCTGCCCACCCACGGCGGGATGATGGACAGCCACGTGTTCCGCAAGGCGGCCTGGCGGCTGCCCGCCCTGGCCGACCTCGCCGTGCTCCGCTTCAACACCCGGGGCACCAGCAGCGTGCGCGGCACCAGCGAGGGGGCCTTCGACAACGCCGTCGGCGAGCGCTACGACGTGGCCGCCGCGATCGAGTACGCCGAGTTCCACGAGCTGCCGAACATCTGGCTGCTCGGCTGGTCGTTCGGCACCGACCTGATCCTGAAGCACGGCTGCGACCCGGCGATCGCCGGCGCGATCCTGCTCTCCCCGCCGCTGCGCTACTCGAACCCGGAGGACCTGGCGCTCTGGGCGCGGTCCGGTCGGCCGCTGGTCGCGCTTGTGCCCGAGTTCGACGACTACCTCCGGCCGGCCGAGGCCCGGGAGCGGTTCGCGGCGGTGCCGCAGACCGAGGTGGTCGGGGTGCCGGGGGCGAAGCACCTCTGGGTCGGCGACGCCGAGCGGGTGCTCGACGAGGTGGTCCGTCGGGTCAACCCGGCCGTGCCGCTGCCGCTGCCCACGACCTGGGACGGCCCGATGGAGACCGGCGACGTCAGCGCGTACGCCGACCGGACGGTCGCCTCGTTCGCCGACCGCCCGGTGCCGGGCCCGCCGCAGGCGCAGGCCGGCTGACCGGCGTCAGCGCCGCTGCTGCCGGGGCAGCACCACCTCGCGCAGGATGAGCTGGAGGGCGGCCACCGTCGGGATGGCGACGAGCGCGCCCACCACGCCGACGAGCGCGACCCCGAGCAGCGCCGCGAGCAGGGCGGCGACCTCGTTGACCTCGACCGAGCGGCGCATCACCTTCGGGTAGATGAGGTAGTTCTCCACCTGCTGGTAGATGAGGAAGAAGACCACGCAGGCGATGCCGGCGGAGAGGTTGGTGGCGAAGCCGACCAGGCTCACGATCACCGCGCCGATGGTCGCACCGATCTGCGGGATCAGGTCGGTCACCGCGACCACCACGGCCAGCGCGATCGGGTAGGCCAGCCCGACGATCAGCGCGAAGATGAAGGTGCTGATCCCGGCCAGGACCGCGATGCACAGCGCCCCGACCATGTACGCGCCGACCTTGGCGAGGATCTCGTCGCCGATGAGCTGTACCCGCTCCCGCCGGGACCCGGGCACCAGGGCGTAGCCGAGGGACCGGAGCCGGTTGAAGTAGGCCAGGAAATAGATGGTCAGCACCAGCACGGTCAGGATCCGGAAGATGGTCCCGAAGATCAGCTGCGCGCCGCCGAGCACCCCGCCGAGGGCCCGGCTCAGGGTGTCCGCGTTCACCGCCTCCTGCACCCGCTGCACCAGGTCGTACCGCTCGACCAGGTCGTTGACCGTCTCGTTGCGGCGCAGCTCCTCGACGTAGCTCGGCAGTTGCTCCACGAACTGCCCGGACTGGGTGACGATCGGCGGCACCAGCGCCACCACGCCGCCGCAGAGCAGCAGCACCACGGCGGTGGTGACCAGCGTGACGGCCAGCCCGTGCGGCAGCCCCCAGGACCGCAGTCGGGCAACGGCCGGATAGAGGCCGATCGCGAGGAAGAGCGCGATCACGACCAGGACCAGGATGCCGGCGGCGTTGCGCACGCCGAGATAGAGGGTGTACGCCAGCAGCACGCCGAGCGCCCCGGTGAAACCGACCAGGAAACTGCTGCGCCGCAGCGGCCGCCCGGGCGGCCCGAACCGCCCCGAACCGGCGGCGGGTGGCGGGTCGAGCGCGTCGGCCGACGGGTCACCGGTCGACGGGGCGTGCGGCGGCTGCTCGCCTTCCGGGTCCGGGGTGTGCCGGTGCCCCCGAGCCCGATCCGCGCCGGGCGGCGGCGCGTCGGCGTGCTCGGGCTTCGCACGCGGCCCGCCGGCGTGGCCGGCGTGCTCGGGCCGTGGAGGCGGCGCGTCGGCTCGCTCGGGGCCCGGTCCGTCGGCCTTCGGCCCGTCCTGCGTCACCAGATCCTCCGGTCAGGTCCGCGGCTCGGCCGCCCCGTCCACGAGCCGGCGCGCCCGGCGCCCGCCCTGCCCGGAGACTACTGGTCACCCGTGCCGCGAGCCATCCGCTCCCCGACCGGTCCCCGGCCGCTGAGCCGGCGGTTCCGCACAGCACCGTGGTGTGCACCGCACCTCGCGCGGACCGGCGGGGGATCGGGCCCCCGGGGTCACTCCTTCTCGACGGTGACCGTGTTGGGCTTCGCGGCGCGCTCGTCGGTGGTCGGCTTGCTGGGCCGCTTGCCGTTCTCACCGGTGCTGGTGATCTTCGTGGGGGTCGCGCCCCGGCCACCCTCGCCGGGCACCGCGGCCACCGTCGGCTCGCCGTCCACCGCCGCGCCGGCGGCCCCGTCGTCCACGGTGGTGACCGGTTCGGCCACCGGCCGGGCCTTCGACTGATCGGCCGCCGCCGACTCGCCCTCGGTCGCCGGCTCCGGCTTGGCGGCTGCCGGCTCCGGCTTCGCCCCCGCCGGCTTCGCCGTGCCGTCGGGTTGCGCCGGCGCGCCGACCAGCTTCGCGCCGCCGCCGACGGCCTGCGCCTTCGCGGCGACGGGCTCGGGCCTGCCGTCGGCGCCCGGCGCCTTCGTGACGACCGGCTGCGGCGTGTCACCGACGGGCTTCGCCGTGCCGCCAACCGGCGCGCCCGCGCCCGGCTCGGCTTTCGGGTCCCCCGGGCGGGAGGTCGCGGCCGGCTTCGCCGTCGGGTCGGCGCCCGCGGCCTTACCGGACCCGACCGGCCGGGCCGCCACGGCCGGGCCGGCGGCCGAGGCGGGGCTGACCGCCCCCGCCGGTGGCGGGGAGGTGGGGCCGTCGGTGCCGCCCGGCCCGGTGACGGCCTGCACCCGAAGCTCGGCCAGCTGCCGCTGGAGTTCGTCCGACTCCTGCCGGGACTTCCAGGTCTCCTGGCGCAGGTCGGCGAGCTGCTGCTGCGCCTGGGCGATCTCCAGCATCACCTGGGCGAGCTGCTGCCGGCCGGCCGCGACCTCCTGCTGGGTCGCGGCGAGGTGCTGCTGGGTGGTGGCCAGGGCCTGCTGGGTCGTCGCGGCGTACTCCTCGAACTGTCGCCGGGAAGCCGCGACGTGCTCGTCGGCCGTGCGGCGCTTCTCGACCGACTCGGTCTCGGCCTGGCGCAGCAGCTCCGTGGCCTGCTCCTCGGCCTGCCGGCGCATCGTGGTGGCAGCCCGCTCGGCGGCCTGCCGGACCCGGTCGGCGCCCTGCTCGATCTCGTTCTTGCGGGCCGTGTACTCGGACTCCAACCGGTCGCGCCGGGACGTGAAGCTGGTCTCGAGTTCCTGCTTGCGGCTGCTGAACCCGGTCTCCAGCTCCTGCTTGCGGGAGGTGAAGCCGGTCTCCAGCTCCTGCTGGCGGGACTTGTACTGCTTCTCCAACTCGTCGCGACGCTTGGTGAACTCCTGGTCGGCGGTGGCGCGGCGCTGGGCGAGCTCGCGGTCGGCGGCCTCGCGGCGAGAGTTGACCTCCTTCTCGACGCCGGCCCGCCAGGCACCCAGCTCCTGCTGGGTCTGCGCCCGCGCCTGCTGCACGTACGCCTCGGTCTCGCCACGCATCCGCTGCACGTACGCCTCGGTCTCGGCGCGGCTGCGTTTGGCCGACTCGGCCGCCTGCGTGGTCAGCCGCTCCGCCTCCTGCTGGGCCTTGGCCCGGGTGGCCCGACCGGCCATCGAGGCGTCGTCGATGATCTGCTTGGCCTCCCGCTGCGCCTTGGCGTGGGTCGCCCGGCCCGCCTCGGTGGCCTGATCGATGAGCCGCTTGGACTCCTGCTGGGCCTTGGCGTGGACCTCCTTGGCGGCGTCGCGCAGCTGGGTCGCCTCCTGCTGCGCCTTGGCCAGCACCTCCCGGGCCGCCTCCCGCAGCTTGGTGGACTCCTGCTGGGCCCGGGTGTGGATCTCCTTGGCGGTCTCCCGCAGCTGGGTCGCCTCCTGCTGCGCCTTGGCCAACTCGTCCTGCGCGTTGCGGCGCAGCTTCGCGGCCTCCTCCTTGGCCGTCCGCAGCGCGGTCTCCGACTCGGCCTTGCGGGCGGCGGCCTGCCGCTCCTCCTCGGCGCGCCGCGCGGCCAGGGCGATCTCGAAGTCCTTCAGCGCCGTCGCGGCCTGCTCGCGGGCGTCCTCGATGATGTGCTCGGCGGCGGCGCGGCGGGACTCGATCTCCTCGTTGGCGGCGGTGACGATGTCGTCGGCCTGCTCCTCGGCGAGGCTAAGGATCTGCTCGACGCGGGGGCCGAGATGCCGGAACGACGCCCGGTCGACCACACCGACCTGCTTGCGCACCTGGGCCAGGTCCCGCTGGAGCACCTCGACCTGGCCGGCGAGCTTGTGGATCTGTGTGTAGGCCTGCTCCCGCTCGGCCGCGAGAGTCGCGATCTCGTGCTCCGCACGCGCGACGTACCGGTCGACCTGCCTCTTCTCGTACCCCCGCAGAGCGGACTCGAAGCTGGGCTCCGTGGCCACGTCCCCGCCGAGTGCGAACAGTTCCTCGCCGTGCGACATGCCCTCATCCTCACACGCATTGGGTCCTGCTGGGGCGATACGGACGCCCCTGATGGGACCTACTTCACTCGGGTCGTACCGGTTGATATCAAAGGATGGGAAAAGCATGCGGCGCGGGGCGGGCACCGGTCACCCGGTGCCGCCCCGCGCCGCATCATGCCCCGACCTGGCGGTGCGTCAGCTGGCCGTCTCCGCGGCGACCTTGCCGCCGTCGGCCTTCCCGGCCTCCGGCTTGGCGGCCGCGCCGGACGCCGGCACGCCCGGGACGATTCCGGCGAGGCCGGACAGCATCTGGCCGAGCTGCGAGGTGACCGCGTCCTTCTGGCGGGTGAGGTCCTCGACCTCGCGACGGGCCGCCTGCGTGGTCAGCTCCGCCTCGGTGCGCGCCTCGTTGAGCTGGCGCTGCGACTCGGCCTTCGCCTCGTTGAGCGTCTTCTCCGCGAGGGCCTTGGCCTTGTCGATCGTCTCGTTCGCGGTGCGCTCGGACTCGACCCGGCGCGCCTCGGCGCGCTGCTCGATCTCCTTGGCGCGCTCCTGGGCTGCCCGGGCCCGCTGCTCGGCCTCGCTGACCAGCTTCTGGGTCTGCGCGACCTGGGCGGCGTGCCGCTCGGACTCCTCGCGCTCGGCCTTCTCACGCCGCTCGGCGAGCTGCAGCTCGAGGGCCTGGAGGTCCTTGTCGCGCTTGTCCCGGGCGTCGGTGAGCAGCTTGGTCGCCTCGGCGCGCTTCTCCTCGGCCTCGCGGGCGGCCTTGGCCCGCTGCTGGGTGATCTCGCGCTCGGCGGTGGCGCGGAGGGTGGCCACCTCCCGCTCGACGGTGGACTTCAGCTCCGCCACCTCGTGCGCGGTCACCGTGCGCAGCTGCTTGGTCTCGCGCTCGGCGTCGGCGCGCAGCGTGTCGGCCTCCCGCCGGGCCTGGACCCGGACCTCGGCCGCCTCCCGCTCGGCGGCGGTGCGGAGGTTGCCCGCCTCGCGCTCGGCGGTGGCCTTCATCGCGGC
Organism: Micromonospora sp. WMMD812; assembly: GCF_027497215.1. Lineage (NCBI taxonomy): Bacteria > Bacillati > Actinomycetota > Actinomycetes > Micromonosporales > Micromonosporaceae > Micromonospora > Micromonospora sp. WMMD812. Next base: position 5,820,566 of record NZ_CP114904.1, read on the forward strand.
CGCCTCGGCACGGGCCTTGTCGGTGATCTCACGCGCCTCAAGGCGGGCGGCGGAGAGGATGCCCTCCGACTCGCGCTTGGCCTCGTTGCGGTGGTCGTTGGCCTGCTCCTCGGCCAGCCGGAGGATCTGCTCGACTCGGGTGCCGAGGCCGGAGAGGGTCGGCCGGCTGTTCTCCTCGAGCTGCTTGTTGGTGTCCGTGAGCTTCTGCTCCAGCGCACCCATGCGCTGCTCGGCCTGGCGGAGGCGACGCTGGGCGTCGTTCATCCGCTGCTCGGCCTCGGCGCGGGCCTGCTCGGACTGGGTCAGCGCGGCGGTCATCCGGCCGATGAAGTCATCGACCTGGTGAGTGTTGTATCCGCGCAGGCCAACGGTGAAATCTGGCTGCGAGTTCGCGTTATCGAAGAACGCGAGAGGGGAGGACTGCTGCTGGGGCATTGGGACATACTGGCAGACGCCCCAGGGTGGTTCGCAAGAGCGGTACGAACCTTTCGCGTCCTCTTTACATGGTCAACTCCGGCCGGTCGGGTCACCGGACCAAACGCCGATCTTGGCAGGTCCCGGGCGGGTCGGACGGCGCGGAGCGGAACGTGGAAAAGGGTCGCGGGGGTGGTCCCCCGCGACCCTTTGTCCGGCCGCCCTCCGGATCACTCGAATGGGCTCCGGCAACCTGCGCGAAAGGCAATCGCGTCCACCGCATTGGTCATCCGGGGCTCCGCCGTCCGTCGGCCGGGGCGCCCACGCCGACCGCGGCGGTCAGTGCCCCCGGAACCGGTTGATCGCGGTCTCGTGCCGGGCGCGCAACTCCGGGTCGCGGACGCCCAGGCCGTCCCGCGGCGCGAGACAGCGGACGCCGACCTTGCCCTGGTGAGCGTTGCGGTGCACCTCGTACGCGGCCTGGCCGGTCTGCTCCAGCGGGTACGTCCGGGACACCGTCGGGTGCACCCGGCCGAGGGCCACCAGCCGGTTGGCCTGCCAGGCCTCGTGGTAGTTGGCGAAGTGGCTGCCGACGATCCGCTTCAGGTGCATCCAGAGGTAGCGGTTGTCGTACTGGTGCTGGAAGCCGCTCGTGGACGCGCAGGTGACGATGGTGCCGCCGCGTCGGGCCACGTAGACGCTGGCGCCGAAGGTCTCCCGGCCGGGGTGCTCGAAGACGATGTCCGGGTCCTCGCCGCCGGTCAGCTCGCGGATCCGCTCGCCGAAGCGCCGCCACTCGTCCTGGTCCTGGGTCTCCTCGTCCTTCCAGAACCGGAAGCCCTCCGCGGCCCGGTCGATGACCAGCTCGGCGCCCATCTTCCGGCACAGCTCGGCCTTCTCCGGCGAGGAGACCACGCAGACCGGGATCGCTCCGCCGTTCAGGGCCATCTGGGTCGCGTAGCCGCCCAGGCCGCCCGAGGCGCCCCAGATCAGCACCACGTCGCCCTGCTTCATGTTGGCCCCGTGGTGCGACACCAACTGCCGGTAGGCGGTGGAGTTGACCAGTCCCGGGCTGGCCGCCTCCTCCCAACTGAGGTGCCGCGGCTTCGGCATCAGCTGGTTGGCCTTGACCACGGCCAGCTCGGCGAGGCCGCCGAAGTTGGTCTCGAAGCCCCAGATCCGCTGCTGCGGGTCGAGCATGGTGTCGTCGTGCCCGGCCGCGTCCTCCAACTCCACCGAGAGGCAGTGCGCGACCACCTCGTCGCCGGGCAGCCACCGGGTCACCCCCGGTCCGGTACGCAGCACGACGCCGGCCGCGTCCGAGCCGACCACGTGGTACGGCAGGTCGTGCCGGCGGGTCAGGTCGGAGAGCCGGCCGTAGCGCTGGAGGAACTTGAAGGTGGACAGCGGCTCGAAGATGCTGGTCCAGACGGTGTTGTAGTTGATCGCGCTGGCCATCACCGCGACGAGGGCCTCGCCGGGCCCGAGCTCCGGCGTCGGCACCTCCTGGACGTGCAGTGCCTTGCGCGGGTCCTTGTCGCGGGTGGCCATCCCGTCGAACATCCGGGCCTCCTCGGCGCGGACCACCACCCCCCGGTAGCTCTCCGGCACCGGCAGTCCGGCGAGGCCGGCGAGTTCGCGGTCCGGGTCGTTCGAGCCCTCCGCCGCCATGATCGCTTCGAGGATGTCCTGCACGGTGACCTCCGGTTCGTCCGCACCCGCGCGCACGGGCCTGGGTGCTGCCATCGTCGGCGCCGGTGCGACCGACCGCCATGTCGTCGTCCGACACATCCGGCACCGGGTCGCGCTCCTGTTGAAGGCGGACGTTACTGAACGGTAGCTAGGGCGGGAAGTCCTCTGTGAAAAATCGCATCGGCCGATGCGTGAAGGTGTCCGGGAGGGTGGCGAACCGCGCACCGGCGTGCTCCGGAGGGGTGGTACGCCGTGGGTGCGGGGCCGGCCCGCACGCCGCACCGGCCCGGCGGGCGCGCCGTACCGCCGGGCCGGTCGCGGTCAGTGGTCGGCGGCCGGTTCGACCAGCTCGACCAGGACGCCGCCGGCGTCCTTCGGGTGCACGAAGTTGATCCGGGAGTCCGCCGTGCCGCGCCGCGGCGTGTCGTAGAGCAGCCGCATCCCGCGCTCGCGCAGCGCCGCGCAGGCGGCGTCGATGTCCGTGACCGTGTACGCCACCTGCTGCACGCCCGGTCCGTTGCGCTCGAGGAATTTCGCGATCGTGCTCTCCGGGGTGAGCGGCGCGAGCAGCTGCACGCAGCCTCCCTCGGTGGTCGGGCCGACGGCGAGCATCGCCTCGCGTACGCCCTGCTCGGTGTTGGTCTCGATGTGCACGCAGCGCATGCCGAACGTCCGCTGGTAGAAGTCGATCGCGACGTCCAGGTCGGCGACGGCGATCCCGACGTGGTCGATCCGGCGCAGCCCGATGCCTGTGACGTAGTCCGCAGCGGGCTCGACGGGGGAGTTCTCAGCCATGGCGCTAGTCTGGCCGAACAATCGTTAAGGCGTACAGGTCGGCACCCCCCTCGGAGGCAGGTATGGCTTCGGTGATCATCAGCGGCGCGCGGACCCCGATGGGGCGCCTGCTGGGCAAGCTCAAGGACCTCCCGGCCACGAAACTCGGCGGCATCGCCATCAAGGCGGCGCTGGAGCGGGGCGGCGTCGCCCCCGAACAGGTGCAGTACGTGATCATGGGGCAGGTTCTCCAGGCCGGCGCCGGCCAGATCCCGGCGCGCCAGGCCGCCGTCGAGGCCGGCATCCCGATGTCCGTGCCGGCGCTGACCGTCAACAAGGTCTGCCTCTCCGGCCTGGACGCGATCGCCCTGGCCGACCAGCTGATCCGCGCCGGCGAGTTCGACGTGGTGGTCGCCGGCGGCATGGAGTCGATGACCAACGCCCCGCACCTGCTGACGGGCCAGCGCGGCGGCTACAAGTACGGCGACGTGGTGGTCAAGGACCACATGGCGCTGGACGGGCTCACCGACGCCTGGGACTGCTGCTCCATGGGCGAGTCCACCGAGCGGCTCGGCGCGAAGCACGGCATCACCCGCGAGGACCAGGATGCGTTCGCCGCGGCGAGCCACCAGCGGGCCGCCGCCGCGCAGAAGAACGGCCACTTCGCCGACGAGATCACCCCGGTGGTCATCCCGCAGCGCAAGGGTGACCCGCTCGTCGTCGACGAGGACGAGGGCATCCGGCCGGACACCACCGCCGAGTCGCTGGGCAAGCTGCGCCCGGCGTTCACCGCCGACGGCACCATCACCGCCGGCAGCTCCTCGCCGATCTCCGACGGCGCCGCCGCGGTGGTCGTGATGAGCAAGGCCAAGGCCAAGGAGCTGGGGCTGACCTGGCTGGCCGAGGTCGGTGCGCACGGCAACGTCGCCGGGCCGGACAACTCGCTGCACTCGCAGCCGTCGAACGCCATCCAGCACGCCCTGCGCAAGGGCGGGCTGAGCGTGGCCGACCTCGACCTCGTCGAGATCAACGAGGCGTTCGCCCAGGTCGGCATCCAGTCCATCCGGGACCTGGGGATCAGCCCGGCGAAGGTGAACGTCAACGGCGGCGCGATCGCGCTGGGCCACCCGATCGGCATGTCCGGCGCCCGGCTGGTGCTCACCCTCGCGCTGGAACTCAAGCGCCGGGGCGGCGGCACCGGCGCGGCGGCGCTGTGCGGCGGCGGCGGGCAGGGCGACGCGCTGATCATCCACGTCCCGGCAGCGGGCGAGTGAGCGGAACCATGGAGAGCGTCCCGGCCGCCGGCGCCGTCTCGGTGCGCCGCAGCCGGGACGTACCCATGCTGGTCGAGCGGGCCCGCGCGGGGGACCCCCGCGCGGTGGCCCGCCTGATCACCCTGGTGGAGAACGGCGACGAGGCGCTGCGGGAGGTCGCCGCGGCGCTCGCGCCGTACGCCGGTCAGGCCCAGGTGGTCGGGCTGACCGGTTCGCCCGGGGTGGGCAAGTCGACCACCACCAACGAGCTCGTCCGGGCGCTGCGGGCGCGGGGCCACCGGGTCGGCGTGCTGGCGGTCGACCCGTCCAGCCCGTTCACCGGCGGCGCGATCCTCGGCGACCGGGTTCGGATGCAGGACCACGCCACCGACCCGGGCGTCTACATCCGCTCGATGTCCAGCCGCGGTCACCTCGGCGGGCTGGCCGCCGCCACCCCGCAGGCGGTCCGGGTGCTGGAGGGCGCCGGCTGCGACGTGGTGCTGGTGGAGACCGTCGGCGTCGGGCAGGCCGAGGTCGAGGTGGCCTCGCTGGCCGACACCACGCTGGTGCTGCTCGCTCCCGGGATGGGCGACGCGATCCAGGCGGTCAAGGCCGGCATCCTGGAGATCGCCGACGTGTTCGTGGTCAACAAGGCCGACCGGGACGGCGCCGACGCCACCCACCGCGACATCCAGGGCATGATCGCGCTGGGCGAGCGCGGCCCGGGGGAGTGGCGACCGCAGGTGGTGCGCGCGGTCGCCGCCCGGGGCGAGGGGATCGACGACATCGCCGCCGCCATCGACAAGCACCGTGGCTGGCTGGTCGAGCACGGCGAGCTGCGGCGCCGGCAGGAGGCGCGGGCCGCCGCCGAGGTCGAGGCCATCGCGCTGGGCGTGCTCCGCGACCGGATGGGCTCGCTGCGCGACGGTACGGAGCTGCCGTCGCTCGCCGCGAAGGTGGCCGAGGGGGCGATCGACCCGTACGCGGCCGCCGACCAGCTGCTCGACCAGCTCGGGAGCTGACCGGTCCACTGCGGACCCACCCGTCTTAGTACGCTCGCACCGCCCCGGGAACCCCCGTGGGGCGTACGACGGATGGGGAGATCATGGCTGAGGACGCGACGCAGGAGCAGTCGGTGACACCGGGTCCGGCGACGGGCGGGACGACGTCCGTCGACGACGACGTGCTGGAGAAGATCGCGGTGGCCGCCGCCCGGTCGGTGCCCGGCGTGACCGACCTGGGTGGGGACGCGGCGCGGATGCTCAACTCGGTGCTCGACCGGGTTGGCCTCGACAAGGTCGGCGACGCCACGCGGGGCGCCTCGGCGAAGGTGGTGAACGGCGGCGCGGTGATCAACCTGGTCATCGTGATCGAGGCCGGCCGCACGGTGCCGGAGGTGACCGAGGCGGTCCGGGTGAAGGTGACCGAGGCGGTCGAGGCGTATGGGCTGCGGGTGGACCAGGTCAACATCCGGGTCGACGACGTCGCGCTCGGTGAGCCGACCGCACCCACGGCCTGACCTGGTTACCCGCGGGTACGAACATCCTTAGCGATCGTTCAGGCAGGGGCTCTACACTCGACGTGCAGTCGAGCTCGAGGAGGAGCCCCGCCCATGAACGCCGACGAGATCGCCGCCGGACGGGCCCGCTGGCAGGCCCGGTACGACGCCGCGCGCAAGCGGGACGCGGACTTCACCACGCTCTCCGGGATGCCCGTGGACCCGGTCTACGGGCCGCCCGAGGGGGTGGCGTACCCGGGCTTCGAGCGGATCGGCTGGCCGGGTGAGTACCCGTACACCCGGGGGCTGTACCCGACCGGCTACCGCGGGCGGACCTGGACCATCCGGCAGTTCGCCGGCTTCGGCAACGCTCGGCAGACCAACGAGCGCTACAAGATGATCCTCGGCGCCGGCGGCGGCGGCCTCTCGGTGGCCTTCGACATGCCCACCCTGATGGGGCGGGACTCGGACGACCCGCAGTCGCTCGGCGAGGTGGGCCACTGCGGCGTCGCGGTGGACACCGCCGCCGACATGGAGGTGCTCTTCGGCGGCATCGACCTGGCGGGGGTCACCACCTCCATGACCATCTCCGGCCCGGCCGTGCCGGTCTTCTGCATGTACCTGGTCGCCGCCGAGCGGCAGGGCGCCGACCTGTCCACCCTCGACGGGACGCTCCAGACGGACATCTTCAAGGAGTACATCGCGCAGAAGGAGTGGCTCTTCGACCCGGAGCCGCACCTGCGCCTGATCGGCGACCTCATGGAGTACTGCGCCCGGGAGATCCCGCGCTACAAGCCGCTGTCCGTCTCCGGCTACCACATCCGCGAGGCCGGTTCGACCGCCGCGCAGGAGCTGGCGTACACCCTGGCGGACGGCTTCGGGTACGTGGAGCTGGGCCTCTCGCGCGGGCTGGACGTGAACGTCTTCGCGCCGGGTCTGAGCTTCTTCTTCGACTCGCACGTCGACTTCTTCGAGGAGATCGCCAAGTTCCGGGCCGCCCGCCGGATCTGGGCCCGGTGGCTGCGCGACGTTTACGGCGCCACCAGCGAGAAGGCGCTCTGGCTGCGGTTCCACACCCAGACCGCCGGGGTGTCGCTGACCGCCCAGCAGCCGGTGAACAACGTGGTCCGCACCGCCGTCGAGGCGCTCGCCGCGGTGCTCGGCGGAACCAACTCGCTGCACACGAACGCGCTGGACGAGACTCTCGCGCTGCCCACCGACGAGTCCGCCGAGATCGCCCTGCGTACCCAGCAGGTGCTGATGGAGGAGACCGGCGTGGTGAACGTGGCCGACCCGCTCGGCGGCTCCTGGTACGTCGAGGCGCTCACCGACAAGATCGAGGCCGAGGCGGAGGAGATCTTCGCCCGGATCCGCCAGCTCGGCGGCGAGGGCCCGCACCAGATCGGCCCGATGACCTCCGGGATCCTGCGCGGCATCGAGGACGGCTGGTTCACCGGCCACATCGCCGAGTCGGCGTTCGTCTACCAGCAGGCCCTGGAGAAGGGCGACAAGAAGATTGTCGGGGTCAACTGCCACACCGGCACGGTCGCCAAGGACCTGGAGATCCTGCGCATCTCGCACGAGGTGGAGCTGGAGCAGCGCCGGGTGCTGGCCGAGCGGAAGTCCGGCCGGGACGACGCCGCCGTCAAGGCGGCGGTGACCCGCATGGTCGAGGTCAGCCGGACCGGCGAGAACATGATCCCGTCGATGCTCGACGCCGTCCGCGCCGAGGCCAGCCTCGGCGAGATCTGCGACGCGCTCCGCGCCGAATGGGGCACCTACCGCGAACCCGCCCGCTTCTAACCCCGCCCGCCCCGCCCGAACCCCCGCGATCTTGCACTTGGTGCCCCGGCATATGCCGCAGATGCCGCATGTCGAGGGCCGAAAGTGCAAGATCGCGGGGGTCGGGCGGGTGGGGCGTTCGCGGGGTGGCGGCGGGGGTGGTGAGCAGGGTGAGAACTGCAACTGTCGCCGTCGCGTTGATCTGAGTTCGGCGGGGTCCGTGCGAGACTAGGTAACCATGAGCGACCCACGGATCACCTCGTCGATCTTCACCCGCGGCGCGGTCGACCTCAGCGCGCTGCGCACCCCTGCCCCGACCCCGACACCGGCCCAGTCCGGTCCGCCAGCCGGAGCCCCCGGCGGCGCCGTCGGTGCCGTCACCGTCATCGACGTGACCGAGGCGACCTTCCAGTCGGAGGTGCTGGAACGGTCGCTGACGACCCCGGTCGTCATCGACTTCTGGGCCGAGTGGTGCGAGCCGTGCAAGCAGCTCTCGCCGGTGCTGGAGCGGCTGGCCGTCGAGGGGGGCGGCGCGTGGGTGCTCGCCAAGATCGACGTGGACGCCAACCCGCGGATCGCCCAGATGTTCCGGGTGCAGGGCATCCCGATGGTCTACGCGGTGATCGGTGGTCAGCCGGTCGACGCCTTCTCGGGTATGGTGCCCGAGGCGCAGCTGCGGCAGTGGATCCAGGCGGTCCTCAAGGCCGGCGGCGTGACCGTCGCCGAATCGACCGACCCGCGCCTCGACGAGGCCGACGACGCCCTGATGAGCGGCGACCTCGACGTCGCCGAGCGGGCGTACCGGAAGATCCTGGCGGACTCGCCGGCCGACGCCGCCGCGGAGGCCGGTCTGGCCCAGGTCGGCCTGGCCCGCCGGGTCGCCGGAGCCGACCCGCAGGCGGCGCTCGCCGCGGCGGAGGCCAACCCCGACGACGTCGACGCCCAACTGCTCGCCGCCGACATCGAGGTGCTCAGCGGGCTGGCCGATCAGGCCTACCGGCGTCTGGTGGGCGTGGTCCGCCGCACCGCCGGAGACGAGCGGGAGAAGGTACGCCAGCACCTGGTGGGCCTCTTCACCATGGCCGCCCCGGAGGATCCCGCGGTTGCCGCGGCCCGCCGGTCCCTGGCCAGCGCCCTGTTCTGAGCAGCGGAACGGCTTCGAACACGTAACACGCCAGCGCGGGCCGGCGTACCGGCCGGCCCGCCCAACCACCGAGGACGGGAGCCCATGATGCGCCGGATCGCCGTCCTCGACGCGCCGACAAACCTGGGCCTGCGCCCACCCACGCCCAGCTCGGTCCCCGGCTGCGCCAAGGCGCCGGGCGCGCTGCGCGACCACGACCTGCTGGCCCGGCTGCGGGCCCGGGACGCCGGCTGCCTCACCGCGCCCCGCTACGACCCGGGCGACTGGCGGCCCGGCGACGGGGTCTGCCACGCCCGGGAGATCGCCGACTACTCGGTGGCGCTCGCCGAGCGGATCGGCTCGATCATCGACCGGGGTGAGTTCCCGCTGGTGCTCGGGGGCGACTGCTCCGTCCTGCTCGGCTCGGCACTGGCCATGCACCGCCTCGGCGAGGCGGTCGGCGGCCGGATCGGGCTGGTGTTCGTCGACGGTCACTCCGACTTCCGGCACCCGGGCAACGCCTCCTACGTCGGCGCCGCCGCCGGGGAGGACCTCGCCCTGGTCACCGGCCGGGGGCAGGCCGACCTCGCGGCGATCGAGGGGCGGCGGCCGTACTTCCGGGACATCGACGTGGTGGTGCTCGGCATCCGGGCCCAGGACGAATACCGGCTCGACCTCCAGGCGGCCGGGATCATCACCCGGCCGGTGCCGGCGCTGCGCGCCGAAGGCGCCGCCCGGACCGCCCAGTGGGCGCACGAGCAGCTCGCCGACTGCGCCGGCTACTGGGTGCACATCGACGTGGACGTGCTCGACCCGGCGGTGCTGCCGGCGGTGGACGCCCCCGACCCCGGGGGCATCGCCTTCGCCGAGTTGGAGATCCTGCTCGCCGGGCTGGTCGACACCCCGCACTGCCTCGGTGTGGAGCTGACCGTCTTCGACCCCGACTACGATCCCGACGGCGCGTACGCGGCAGAGATCGTCAACACCGTGGTGGCCGGCCTGGCGCCGGTGACCGCTCCGGAGGCCGTACCACCCCGGCTGCTCCCCGGCCCGTCCGCCCCGCCGCCCACGCCCGCCCCGCGTCGCGGCAACGGCCGCCCGGCCGTCCCCCCGATCGCCGAACCGGCCACCATCGCGGGCCCGCCCGCGGCGGCCGGTCCGCTCGGCCCGGCGGGTTCGACCGGCGCGGTGGGTGTGTTGGGTCCGGCAGCGGTCCCCGGGCCGGCGGCTCCGGTGGAGGCGCTCGGGCTGGAGCCGGTCGGACCGCCCGCCTCGGCCGGTCCGGGCCGTCTGCGCCGGTCTCCGGTTTCGTCCGAGGAGGCCGAGCCGGGCCGTCTTCGCCGCCCGGCGGTCCCGTCGGAGGAGGCCGAGCCGGGCCGTCTTCGCCGGTCGTCGGTCCCGTCGGAGGCGGCCGAGCCGGAGACGACGCTCCCGCCGCCGGACGAAGACACCCCCCGCTCCGCAGCCGGCTTCGCCTGAGCCAGCCGGTCCGACCGGCCCGGCCCGCACTCCGGCGCGGTGATCAAGAGGTTTGGGTCGGAACCCGGGTGCCCGGTGACGCAAACCTCTTGATCACCCGAGCCGGCCGGCCGCCGGGAGGCGCCGACCGACTGGCGGGGGGATGGGGTGTGGGTGAGCGGGAGTGTGGGAGGAGGGGGGTCAGCGGGGGAGGGCGCGGAGGAAGCGCTCGGCGATCGGGACGGCGGAGGCGGTGCTCGAGCCGCCCTGCTCGACGAAGACAGCGAACGCGACGTCGCCCTGCCAGCCCACGAACCAGGCGTGGGTGTGCGCGGGGTTGTTGTCGTACTCGGCGGTGCCGGTCTTGCCGTACACCGGCTGGCCCGGCACGTCCTTCAGCGCGTCGCCGGTGCCGGCGGTGACGACCTCGCGCATCATGGCCCGGACCGCCTCGACCGACTCCGGCCTGAGCTGGGGGCCGGCCGCCGCCGGCTTGGCCGGGGCCGGGTCCAGCAGCAGCTTCGGCTGCTCGAAGCGCCCGCGGGCGACGGCCGCGGTGGCGCCGGCCATCGCCAGCGGGCTGACCACGGTGGTGCCCTGCCCGAACGCCGCGGCGGCCTGCTCGGCCCCGGACCCGTTCACCGAGACCTTTCCGCTGAAGGCGTCGACGCCCAGGTCCCACTGCCCCTCCAACCCCAGCGAGCGGCCGGCGACGGCCAGCCCGTCGCCGCCCAGCTTCGGTGCCAGGGCGGCGAAGGCGGTGTTGCAGGACTTGGCGAAGTCGGTGCGGAACGGTACGCGGCCGAGTGCGAAGTTGTCGGAGTTCTTGAACGACCGGCCCTCCACCTCGAAGGTCTTCGGGCAGTCGACCGGCGCGTCCGGCGTCACCGCGCCCTTGTCGAGCAGGCCGAGCGCACTCACCATCTTGAACGTCGAGCCGGGCGGCACCTGGGCGGTGAACGCCAGGTTCTCGCCGGCTGGTCCGGGCCCGTTCGCCGCGGCGAGCACCGCGCCGTCGCTGATCCGTACCGCCACCACGGCGGCCCGCCGCCGCTCGGCGCGCAGCGCCGCGTCAGCCGCGTTCTGCGTGGCGACGTCGAGGGTGGTCTTCAGCGCCTGCCCGGGCTCGGGGTCGCGGTGGAACACCTCGGTGCCGGTCGGTACCAGCTTGCCGTCCTCGCCGGGGCGTTCGATGATCACGGTGAGGCCGGGCTTGCCGCGCAGCCGGTCGTCGTAGCGGCCCTGCAGACCGCCGTGGCCGACCAGATCGCCGGCGACGTACTTGTCCGGGTGGGCGGTCAGGTCGTCGGCCTGGGCCGGGTCGACCGAGCCGAGCAGCGCCCGGGCGAACTCCCGGGTGGGTGCCAGGTCCAGCTTCTCGGACTGGAACTTGGTGCCCGGCAGGTCGTAGATGCGCGGCTTGATCTGCCGATACGCATCCTCGCGCAGCGTCACCACCTCGACGAACGCGCCCGGGTCGGCCTCGGCGAGCCGCTTGGGCAGGTCGGAGAGGTCGACCGAGGGCACCAGCGCCGGGCGGATCGCGCGGAAGGCGGCGTCGAGCTTGCCGACCAGGTCCTTCACGTCGGGCACCTGGTTCGGCTGGATACCCACCCGCACCACCGGCCGCGGCGCCACGATCGGCTGGCCCGCGCCGTCCAGCACCCCGGCCCGGGCACCGGCGTCCCGACGCAGCCCCAGCCGATCACCCTTGGTGAGCTTCTCCTGTACGACCTGCGGTTCCCAGATCACCTGCCACTGGTCGTCGCCGCCCCGGGTCATCCGCACCTGCCGGTCGTACGTCCAGCGGGTGTCGCCCGGCAGGGTCCACTCCACCCGGATGCCGGCGGTGGCGGTGTCGGCGGTGATCTTCGGATCGCCCTGCCGGGTCAGCTTGGGCGGGGTCGACGCCAGCTCGCCGGAGAGATCCTTGAGCTGCTGGGTGATCTCGGCCGCCGGGATCTTGGCACCCGTGGCGTCGACGAAGCCGACCGCCTGGAGGTCGCCCTTCTGCCAACCGGTCAGGAACGCGTCGACGCTGCGCTCGGGGCCGTCACTGTCCGAGCACGCGCTGAGGCTGCCCGCGGCGAGCGCGGTCGCGGTGAGGGCGACGAGCGCGCGGCGCAGGTGGGAGTGACCGGTGCGGTGTGGGTACGACAGGTGCATGAAGCGGGTCCCCTCCGATCTTGAAGCTGCCCTGAACGGTAGTACGCGAACGCTGTCCCCGGCGTCCCCTGATGGGGGGCGACGTGCGAAAAGACGGACCCGCGACAGTGTGATGAACATCGCGCTGCGGGGTACACGCCAAGCGGCCAACCTCGGACCCGCAACGGGTGAAAGGACAGAGTCCCGATCCGGACGTCCGGCCGGTGGTCCGCCGAGGAAGGGGCAGGGCGGCAGGGCCTAGGCTGGGCGGGAGAGTGACCCACAACGCGGTGGGTCGAGGGGAGTGGCACCGATGGACCGGCGTCCGGCGATCAAACCGGAACCCGACCTCCGGCAGGTTGACACCGGCCGGGACGACGACAGCTTCGATTCGGCGACCGACGGGGACGGCTACGGCCGGCTCGACACGGGGGTGACCGGGTTGACCGGTTCGAGCATCGACACCATCTACGATCTCGGCCTGCCCGCGGAGGCGTTGGCCGACGACGTGGAGGACGCCGAACTCGACGAACCGGTACCCAACGCGGAGCGCCTGGTGGCCCAGGCCGTCGCGCTCGCCGGGGACGACCACGACGCGGCGACCCTGGTCGGCCGCTTCTGGCGGTTCGCCCCGGACGAGGAGCTGATCGGCTTCACGGCCGAGGAGATGCTCGACGCGGCCCGCGCCCACCGGGACCTCGCCCAGCAGCGGGTGCCGGGCGAGCTGAAGCTGCGCATCCACGAGCCGGACGCGGAGCAGCACCACAGCGTGATCGAGATCGTCACCGACGACATGCCGTTCCTGGTCGACTCGGTGACCGCGCTGCTCAACTCGTACCACCTGGACGTGCACCTGCTCGTCCACCCGCTGCTGGTGGTGCGCCGGGAGCCGCTCGGCCGGCTGACCGAGGTGGCGGCGGACGTCGAGCCGGACGACGCGATCGCCGGCGACCTGGTGGAGAGCTGGATGCGGATCGAGATCGATCCGGTCCGCGACGCCGCCGAACGGGACCGGCTCCGCCGCGAACTCCAGCGCGTCCTCACCGACGTGCGTGAGGCGGTCGAGGACTGGCCGAAGATGCGCCAGCGCGCCCTCGCCTTCGCCGACGAGCTCGCCGCCGCGCGGACGAGCGACAACCGCCCCCCGGTGCCCGAGAAGGACATCACCGACTCGGTCGAGCTGCTCCGCTGGCTGGCCCAGGACCACTTCACGTTCCTCGGCTACCGCGAGTACCGGCTGGTCGACAACCCGGAGGGCGGCCCGGCGCTGGAGGCGGTGCTCGGCACCGGGCTGGGCATCCTCCGGCAGGACTCGCCGGAGGCTCGGGCGCTGTCGTCGATGACCCCCGAGGCGCACGAGAAGGTGCTGGAGAAGCGCCTCTTGATCATCACCAAGGCCAACTCGCGGGCCACCGTGCACCGCTCGGCGTACCTGGACTACATCGGCTTCAAGGTGTTCAACGAGGCCGGCGAGGTGGTCGGGGAGCGGCGCTTCCTGGGTCTGTTCTCCACCGCCGCGTACCGCACCAGCGTGCGGGAGCTGCCGGTGGTCCGCCGCAAGGTCGCCGAGGTGCTGGACCGCTCCGGCCTGAGCATGCGCAGCCACTCCGGCAAGGATCTGCTCCAGATCCTGGAGACCTATCCGCGCGACGAGCTGTTCCAGATCAAGACCGACGACCTGTACCACGCGGTGATCGGCGTGCTGCGCATGGCCGGTCGGCGGCAGCTGCGTGTCTTCCTGCGCAGGGACGCGTACGGGAGGTTCATCTCCTGCCTGATCTACCTGCCGCGGGACCGGTTCACCACGCAGAACCGGCTGCGCATGCAGGACATCCTGCTGCGCGAGCTGAACGGGGTCGGGGTGGACTACACCACCCGCGTCACCGAGTCGATGCTCGCCCGGGTCCACTTCATCGTCCGCACCGACCCGACCAAGCCGCCGGGCGACATCGACGCCGACCTGCTCGCCGAGGAGCTGGCCGACGCGACCCGGCTGTGGGACGACGACTACCGCCTGGTGTTGGAACGCAAGCTCGGTGACGAGCAGGCCAAGCACCTGTTCTCCCGGTACGCCGACGCGTTCCCGGAGGGCTACAAGGACGGGCACACGCCGTACGAGGCGATGAAGGACCTGGCCAAGCTGGAGCTGCTGGAGGAGCCGGGCCAGCTGGAGATGCACCTGTTCCGCAAGCAGCTCGCACCCCGGCCGGGCGCCCGGGCGCCGGGCGCGGACCTGGACGAGACGATGGACGTCCGTTTCAAGGTCTACCGGTACGGCGAGCCGATGATGCTCTCCGCCGTGCTGCCGGTGCTGCACTCGCTCGGCGTACGGGTGGTCGACGAGCACCCGTACGAGGTGGACCGGATCGACGGCCGGATCTGGCTGTACGACTTCGGCCTGCACCTGCCGGAGGGGCACCAGGAACTGGCCGAGGTGCGCCCGCACGTGGAGAACGCCTTCGCGGCGGCGTGGCGGGGCGAGGCCGAGGTGGACGGCTACAACGAGCTGGTGCTGCGCGCCGGCTTGACGTGGCGCCAGGTGGTGGTGATCCGGGCCTACGCGAAGTACCTGCGGCAGGCGGGCACGGTCTTCTCCCAGGACTACATGGAGCAGACCTTCATCGCCTACCCGCGCATCGCCGAGCTGCTGGTCCAGCTCTTCGAGACGCGGTTCGCACCCGGCGAGGCCGACACCGCCCAGCGGCAGCGGCGCAGCGCGGAGCTGGTGGAGACCATCCGTACGGAGCTGGACGACGTGGCCAGCCTCGACCAGGACCGGATCCTGCGCTCGTACCTGACGCTGATCCAGGCCACCCTGCGGACCAGCTTCTACCAGCGGCGTTCCGACGGGCGACCCAAGTCGTACGTGGCGTTCAAGCTCGACCCGCAGGCCATCCCCGACCTGCCGGCGCCGCGTCCGAAGTTCGAGATCTTCGTCTACTCGCCCCGGTTCGAGGGCGTGCACCTGCGGTTCGGGCCGGTGGCCCGGGGCGGGCTGCGCTGGTCCGACCGGCGGGAGGACTTCCGCACCGAGGTGCTCGGCCTGGTCAAGGCGCAGATGGTGAAGAACACCGTCATCGTGCCGGTGGGCGCCAAGGGTGGCTTCGTGCTGAAGCAGAAGCCGGGGGACCGGGACGAGGCGGTGGTCTGCTACAAGGAGTTCGTCTCGGCGTTGCTCGACGTCACGGACAACATCGTCGGCGGGCAGATCGTGCCGCCGGACGACGTGGTGCGGCACGACTCGGACGACCCGTACATGGTGGTCGCGGCGGACAAGGGCACGGCCACGTTCTCCGACATCGCCAACGAGATCTCCACGGCGCACAACTTCTGGCTCGGTGACGCGTTCGCGTCCGGCGGCTCCGCCGGATACGACCACAAGAAGATGGGCATCACCGCCCGAGGCGCCTGGGAGTCGGTCAAGCGGCACTTCCGGGAGCTGGGGCACGACACCCAGACCGAGGACTTCACCGTGGTCGGGGTCGGGGACATGTCCGGCGACGTCTTCGGCAACGGCATGCTGCTCTCCGAGCACATCCGGCTGGTGGCCGCCTTCGACCACCGGCACATCTTCCTCGACCCGGCCCCGGACGCGGCCACCTCGTACGCCGAGCGCAAGCGGCTGTTCGAGATGTCCCGGTCGTCCTGGGAGGACTACAACCCGGAGCTGATCTCGGCCGGGGGCGGCGTCTACCCGCGTACCGCCAAGTCCATCGCCATCACGCCGCAGGTCCGCGCGGCGCTCGGCCTGGACGACGACGCCACCCAGCTCTCCCCGCAGGAGCTGATGCGGGCGATCCTGACCGCACCGGTGGACCTGTTCTGGAACGGCGGCATCGGCACGTACGTCAAGGCGTCCAGCCAGACCAACGCCGAGGTGGGCGACAAGTCCAACGACGCGATCCGGGTGGACGGCAAGAGCCTGCGCTGCCGGGTCGTCGGCGAGGGCGGCAACCTGGGCTTCACCCAGCTCGGCCGGATCGAGTACGCGTTGACCGGTGGTCGGATCTACACCGACTTCATCGACAACGCGGCCGGGGTGGACACCTCGGACCACGAGGTGAACATCAAGATCCTGCTGAACACCGCGGTCGGCGACGGCGAGCTGACCACGGCGGACCGGGACGAGCTGCTGGCCGATATGACCGAAGAGGTCGCCGAGCTGGTGCTGCGGGACAACTACGACCAGGCCCGGGCGATCAACAACGCCCAGGCCCAGGCCGCCTCGCTGCTCCCGGTGCACCGGCGGATGATCAACGAGCTGGAGCGCTCTGGCGCGCTGGACCGCTCGCTGGAGGCACTGCCGCCGGACGAGGAGCTGGCCGTACGGATCGAGTCCGGACTGACCGCGCCGGAGTTCGCGGTGCTGCTCGCGTACGTCAAGATCGTGCTGGAGCGGGACATCCTGGCCGAGGGGCTGGCCGACGAGGAGTGGACGACCGACGTTCTGGTCAACTACTTCCCGACCCCGATGCGCGAGCGCTTCGCCGATCGGATGTCGCGGCACCGGCTGCGCCGGGACATCGTCACCACGGTCCTCGTGAACGAGGCGATCAACCGGGGTGGCATCTCGTTCGTGTTCCGGGTGACGGAGGAGACGGCCGCCTCCGCGGCGGACGTGCTCCGGGCGTACGTGGTGGTCCGCGAGGTGTTCGGGCTGCGCGAGCTGTGGGACGCGGTGGAGGCGCTGGACAACAAGGTCTCGCCCGAGCTGCAGACCAGCGTCTACCTGGACACCCGACGGCTGCTGGACCGGGCGGTGCGGTGGCTGGTGACCAACCGCCGCTCGCCGATCGACGTGCCGGCGGAGATCAACCGGCTGCGGAACGGGGTGGCCCGGCTGCTGCCGGGGCTGGAGAACCTCTTCTTCGGCAGCGAGCGCGAGGCCATCACGGCGCACATCGACTCGATGGTCGAGCGGGGGCTGCCGCGTGAGCTGGCGGAGCAGGCGACCCGGTTGATGTACAGCTTCGGCCTGCTCGACGTCGTGGAGACCGCGGCCAGCAGCGGCCGGGACGTCGGCGAGGTGGCGTCGGTCTACTTCGTCCTCTCCGACCTGTTCCGGGTCGACGCGCTGCTGTCGAAGATCTCCCTGCTGCCGCGGGAGGACCGGTGGCAGACGCTGGCGCGGATGGCGCTCCGCTACGACCTCTACGCCGCGCTGGCGGCGCTCACCGCGGAGGTGCTCGGCTCCACGCCGGACAGCCAGCCGCCGCAGGAGCGGGTACACCAGTGGGAGCAGTCGAACGCCACCTCCATCCACCGCGCGCAGCGGGCGATGGGCGAGTTCGACGAGTCCCGCGCGGACCTCGCCGCGCTGTCGGTGCTGCTGCGCCAGATCCGCACGCTGGTGCGGACCTCCGCCGCGGCCTGACCAGGAAGCCGGACGCGGTCCGGCCGGTCGGTGACCCCGACCGGCCGGACCGTTCCGCTTCATTTCAGTCGATCGGGCCTGCTCAGTCGACCAGGCTGGCGAAGACGATGATGTTGTTCAGGTAGCTGCGCGCGTTCTGGTCGAACTGACCGCCGCAGGTGACCACCCGAAGGCCGGGCCGATCGCTCGGCCCGTACACCAGCTCGGTGGGGAACGACGTCTTCGGGTAGGACCTGACCGAGTCGACCCGGAAGGTGACCGGCCTGCCGTCCGCCCGGTTCACCGTCACGGTGTCCCCGGGCTGCACGGCGCCGAGGTCGAAGAAGACCGCGGGCCCGAGCTTGGCGGAGTCCACGTGCCCGACGACGACCGCGTTGCCGACCTCGCCCGGGCTCGGTCCCGGCTCGTACCAGCCGGCGAGCTGGGCCTGGTCGAGCGGGGGCACCTGGATGGTGCCGTCGGGGTTGGTGCCGAGCGGCATGATCTTCGCATCGACCCCGATCCGGGGGATCGTGATGGTGGTGGGCGCGGAGCGGGGAAGCGCGCTCCGGGGAGGTTCGGTGGGGGCGGACGCGCCCTCGCCCGGCTGGTCCGCCTCGTCCGGCCCGGTGCGCTCGGGAGCGGTCTGGGCCAGCGGCTGCGGCGGGCGGGGTGCGGGCCGGGGCTTCATGCCGGCACCGATCATCGCGGCGCCGGTCATCGCGACCAGGAGGAGGACGACGGCGGCGCCGGCGGCGCGCCACGGTTTCCCGTGACGGCCGCCGGCCCGTGTCGTCGTCCGGTCAGACGAGGGACTCATCGGTCCGCCGGCGACGCATCAGCACGATCCCGCCCAGCGCGGCGGCGCCCAGCAGGCTCGCCCCACCGGCGGCCAGGCCGCGGTCGGTGCCGGTGGCGCCACCGTCACCACCGTCGACCCCGCCCCGCGGCACCACGACCAGGGTGCCCTCGCCGCACGAGCCCTTGAGCTCGTACTTGCCCGGCTTGGCGTGCTTGTCGACCTTGGCCTCGCCGTAGTAGAGGAAGTCACGCTTGTGCTCCCACCGGTCCTCGTCCTTGCCGTGGTCGGACTTGTCGTCCTCCCGGCCGTTCTCGCGGTCCTTCGAGTCCCACGAGCCGTTCTCCTCGTGGTCGGACTTGTCTTCGTCCTTCTTGCCGTCGTCCTTCTTGTCGCCCTTGTCGTCGCCGCGATCCTGGCCGTGCTCGTAGCCGTTCCAGTCCTTGCGGTCCTCGTCCTTGCCGTCGGCCGCGGCGGCGCCGGCACCGTAGCCGCCGTTGGCCTCGTCGTTGCCGTTCTCGTGGTCCTTGCCGTTCTCGTCCTTGCCGTTCTCGTCCTTGCCGTTCTCGTCCTTGCCGTTGTGGTCCTTGCCGTTCTCGTCCTTGCCGTTGTGGTCCTTGCCGTTCTCGTCCTTGCCGTTGTGGTCCTTGCCGTTGTCGTCCTTGCCGTGCTCGTCCTTGCCGTCCCGGCCGTAGGAGTCCTCCTCCCCGCCGCGCCAGTCGTCCCGCTTGTCGCCGTGGTCGTCCTTCACCGGCTTGAGCTCGACCTTGCCGGTGACCTTCGACCAGACGAAGGCGTGCTCCTGCTTCTCGGAGCAGATCTCGAGAAGCTTGACCTCCTCGCCGGCCTTCACGACGTGGGGCTTGGCCAGGACCTTGCCGTCCTTGTCCTTGCCGTCGTGGTGTCCGTCCGCGAACGCGATCCCCGGCGCGAACACCAGGAGGGACGCGCCCCCGAGGGCGGCGCCCGCGACGACCTTCCCGAGCATCTTCTTAGCCATGACCTGCGTCACTCCATCCCTGTTGTCTTGAACTCGGCGACACCCGAGCTAACGCCGACGTTAGACCGTTTCACGAGCTATGAAGGGAAACATTCGTGTTTATACGTCTGTCGGAGTTAAGCCCGATAAGGGTGGTATGCCGTGTTCAGGGCTGGATGGTGGTGTTTCCGCCCGGTGGCCGGGTCCGGGGCCCGTCCGCGCCGCCGGCCCCGTTCTCGCACGGGGGAGGCGCCGAGGGATGCCACGGAAGCGCTCCCACGCGATAGCCGACAGGGCTGGTGACCATCCAGGTCACCGTGGCGAACGCGGGTCCGCCGGGCTGGGGCGGCACCGCCCGGCCCAACCCCGGCCCGGGCGCGACGACCAGCGTGGACACCTACGTCAACGGGGGACGCGTCGACCGCCGATCCACGCCGGCAACAGGTGCGACCAGTCTGGCGCGGGACCGGGTGAGCGACTCAAGGCCGCCCCGGAGTCGGGCATCGACGCGTACGTCCGGGTGAAGGCCCCGGGCGAGTCAGACGGCTCGAGCCGCCTCATCGAGAACGACGAGGGCGAGGGCTTCGACCGGATGGAACGCCTACCCGCCGCTGTACGGGTGCCGCCTGCCGGCCGCCGGCGGCAGGTGAGGCACTCCGGCGGCGGGTGTCCCGGGTCCCTGACCCGACCGCTCCCCGGTCGGGTCAGGGACCCCCTCGCGAGTACGGGTCACGGCACGGTTCGCTCCACCGCTGCCTGGCCCAGCTCGGCCAGGTCCCGGCGGGCTCGCTCGATGTTCTCCGGCGTGAGGTCCTGACCGCGCGCCATCACCAGGTCCTCCGGGTCCCAGGGCTGCTCGGCACCGGTGCGGATGTTGTCCCCGCCCGCGCCGGTCCCGGTCCCGGTGGCGCCGGTCCCGGCTGCGTACGGGTCGCCGAGCAGATCGTCGGTCGGCGCGCCCCGGTCGGCGCGATCACCCGGTTCGGCGAAGGCCGGGTTGTCCCGGTCGGCGCCGCCCCCGGTCATCAGCTGCGGGACGGTGCTGTCGTCGTCCACCGCCGCGGCCATCTCCGGGCTCTCCTCCAGCGGTGGTTGGCGGTCGCGATCGGTCATGCTGCTGCCCTCCTGTCCCCAGGCGCGTTACCTGACCCCTTCCCGCGTACCCCGTGCGGCGGCCCTCATGCCCGCGTCAGCGGTCGGTCGCGCTGCCGGAGCCCGGCGGACCGATCACGCCCCGCTCCTCGGGGCTGGCCGGTGGCTCGGCCGGGCGCAGCCACTGCCAGAGCAGCATCAGCAGGCCGAAGCCGAGCATCGCCAGGCCGGCCCAGAGGTTGATCCGGACGCCCTCCGCCTTGTCGATCTCGGCCTGGCTGTCGAACACCCCGATCAGCGTGACGATGATCCCGTACACCGCGAAGAGCCCACCGATCACCCGGCGGATGTCGAACAGGCGTGCGGCGGCGGAGCGACGCTGCTCCGACTCGGCCCCGGTGATCAGCGGGTCGCGGGCCGGCTCGCTGCGGTTGTCCATCTCGCGAACACCTTTCCTAGAAGACCGGGATGTAGAAGAGGATGGCGAGCGCCACGGCGATCACGCCGAGCAGGACGGGGGAGCGGTACCAGGCCCGGTCACCGGCGAGAACGTCGGCCTTCAGGTCTATGCCGCCGGTGCCGTAGACCAGCCCGCGGAGATCCTCGTCGCGCTTGGGCGCGGTCAGCGGGGTGAGGATCGCGGCGACCACGGCCACCGTGACGAACGCGATGCCGGCGCCCCAGAAGCTCTCCTCCAGGTCGGAGTTGAAGTGGATCACCCCGCCCTTGTAGAGCAGGTAGGTGGCGAGGGCGGCCAGGGTGCCGAGCAGCAGGGACCAGAACCCGGCCAGGGCACTCATCCGCTTCCAGAACATGCCGATGATGAACGTGGCGAACAGCGGCGCGTTGAACAGCGAGAACAGTGCCTGGATGTAGTTCATGATGTTGCTGAAGCCGGCCGCGATGAAGGCCGTGCCGATGCCGATCACCACGGCGGCGATGGTGGCGTAGCGGCCGATCCGGATGTAGTAGTCGTCCGGCCGGTCCCGGCGGACGTACGCCTGCCAGATGTCGTACGTGAACACGGTGTTGAAGCCGCTCACGTTCGCCGCCATGCCGGCCATGAACGAGGCGAGCAGACCGGTCACCGCGACCCCGAGCACGCCGTTGGGGAGCAGGTCCCGCATCAGCAGCGGAATGGCGTTGTTGTACTGCAGGTCGCCGCTCGGCGCGCCGAGCCCCTGCACGGTCACCAGCGCCACCAGGCCCGGGATCACGGTGACCGCGGGGATCAGCAGCTTCGGGTATGCGGCGATGATCGGCGTACGCCGGGCGGCGCTCATGTTCTTCGCCGACAGCGCCCGCTGCACCTCCGCGAAGTTGGTCGTCCAGTAGCCGAACGACAGCACGAAGCCCAGGCCGAAGACGATGCCGATCCAGTGCGCGCCGAGCGGGTTGGCGGTGGTGGTCGTGTCCTGCCACGCGTGCAGCCCCGCCTCGCCGAGCTTCGACTCGCGCACCGCGTCCATC
This sequence comes from Micromonospora sp. WMMD812, assembly GCF_027497215.1. NCBI lineage: Bacteria > Bacillati > Actinomycetota > Actinomycetes > Micromonosporales > Micromonosporaceae > Micromonospora > Micromonospora sp. WMMD812. The sequence continues at coordinate 5,842,398 of NZ_CP114904.1, forward strand.
AACCCGGAGACGCCGCCGACCTTCACCAGGCCGATCACGGTGACCGGGATCAGGCCGGCCAGGATCACGAAGAACTGGAGCACCTCGTTGTAGATCGCGCCGGAGAGACCGCCGATGGTGATGTAGGCCAGCACGATCGCCGCGCCGACCACGATCGCCACCCAGAGCGGCCAGCCGAGCAGCGCCTGCATCACCAGGGCCAGCGCGTACAGGTTGACGCCGGCGATGAGCACCTGGGCGATCGCGAAGCTGATCGCGTTCAGCAGGTGGGTCGGTCGGTTGAACCGCAGCCGCAGGTACTCGGGGACGCTGCGGACCTTCGAGCCGTAGTAGAAGGGCATCATCACGATGCCGAGGAAGACCATCGCCGGCACGGCGCCGATCCAGTAGTAGTGGACCGTCATGATGCCGTACTGGGCGCCGTTCGCGGCCATGCCGATGATCTCCAGCGCGCCGAGGTTCGCCGACACGAAGGCCAGGCCGGTCACCCACGCCGGCAGCGAACGACCGGAGAGGAAGAAGTCGACGCTGGTGCGGATCGCGCGCCGGGCGGCGAAGCCGACGCCGAGGACGGTGACGAAGTAGAGCGCCAGGAGGACGTAGTCCAGGGCGTTCATGTCCAGCCGAAGTCCGCCGCCGTCCATCCCGTCACCTTTCGTCCCGCCGTCCCGTGTCCGTTGGTGCGCGCGCCCTATTACCCCGAACGCGAAATTCCACGCCTGTCCCCGGCCGGGGGCGGACATGGGTGGGCGCCCCCGCCGACCGGCCGGGGCGCCCACGGGACCAGTTCAGCGGCCGAGCACCCGGTCCAGGAAGTCCCGGTACCGGCGGACCGCCATCCGCAGCTCCTCGGTGTCGGCCGAGCCCGCCCCCTGCCAGCCGCCGAGCGCGGTCCGTTGCGCCGCCAGCGCGGCGGAGAGCGCCTCCATGGCCTCCTCGACCAGCGCCTGGGCGTCGCCGGCCGCGGCTCGCGGGTCGTCCACGAAGCGGAGCTGGACGTCCCGCCAGCGGTCCCGGAAGCCCTGCGCGGTGTCGGCGTCGAAGAGGAACACCGGCTCGGCCGCCACGGTCGAACCGGCCGGTCGAGAGGTCCCCGCCGCCGCCAGGTCGCCGGCCGCGCCCGTGGTGGCCGCACCGGTCGCCCCGGCGATCGCGGGGTCGGCGTCCGGCGACACCGCGTCCGGGTCGACCATCCGGGGCGCGGGGCTGCCGTAGGCGGCCGGGCTTCCGACGCCCGCGTCGCGATCGCCACCCGGTCCGGTCAGGTCACCGCGGCGTTCCGGGTCGCCCTCGGTGGCGCCGGGCGGCACGACGGTACGGCCGGCCGGCCCCGACCCGGCCCGGTTGTCCTCGCCCCAGCCCAGCTCGGCGGTCGGGTCGGCCCGCAGTCCTTCCCGCTCGCCCTCTTCGGCGCCGTCGCCCGGGCGGGCGGTCCATTCCTCCCGGGGGTCCGGCTCGTCCTCGGGACGGGGGCTGGCCAGGGCGGACGCGGCGACCGCCCCGCCGACGGTGGGAGCGCCCAGGGCGGTCGGCGTCGGCCCGGGGTCGTGGAAGCCGCCCTCGTCGGCGTCCCGCGACGCGGTCCGGACGACCCGCCCGTCGTCGTCCCGGTCCGCGTCGGTCCGGCCGGCGTCGGTGGGCTCCCCGGCGACCTCGGGATCGTCGAAGGTGCCCCGGTCGTCCAGCGCGTCCTCCGGTACGTCCGACCGGGCGCCCCGGTCGCCGGCGGGCGGCACCGGTACCGGCGCCGACCCGACGGCCTCGGGGTGGTCCTTGCTCACCTGCTGCTCTTCCTGGCGCATGGCGATGGCCTCCTCAGCGGCTCGTGACGTCGTGGGGCGTGTCCGGGTGGCGCTGCTCCCGGGGTGCGTCCGGTCGGGCCTGCCCGTCGGCCGCGTCCGGGTGGGCGTGCTCGGCCGAGGCCGGGGCGCGGTCCTGGTCGTGGGACGTGTCCGGGTGGGCCGGCTCCTCGCTCGGGTCCGCTTGGCGCTGCTCCGGCGGCCGGTGCCCGACCGGGTCCTCGCCGAGCAGGTCGGCGAAGAGCGCCCGGTAGTGCACGACGGCCTGGCGCAGCTCCTCGGTGTCGGCCTCGCCCCGGCTGTTGCGCAGGTGGATCTCGTGGGCGTCCCGGTAGTGGGTCAACGTGCGGGCGTGCTCGACGGAGAGATGGGCGATCTGGTCCGAGAAGTCCCCGGTGGGGTAGCCCCGTTCGGCGACGAGGCGGGTGACCAGTTCGTCGGCGTCGCCCACGGTCTCCGCGGGGGAGTCGACGAAGCGGACCTGAAGCTCCTCCCAGGCGGCGGCGTAGCGGGCCCGGGACTCCGGGTCGAGGGGGGTGAGTGTGAGTTCGGCGTGCCGGCGTTCCCGGTCGCGCAGCTCCCGCTCGGCGGCCGCGCGGCTGTCCCGCTCGGCGACCGTCCGGTCGTACTCCGGCCCGAACCGGCTGCGCAGCGACCGGCGGCGGGCCAGCGTCCACCCGGCGACGGCCAGCGCCGCGACCACCAGTACGACGAGAACGATGACGACTATCTGCGTGGGCGACATGGCTCCTCCTTCGCCACCGGTATTCCCTCGGGTCGCTGATCGCCAATCCCGATCCGGGGCACTTTCCTGCGCGATCCACGCGGGGCGGTCGAGGTGAGTGTCGGGAGTACGGGGCCAGTCCCGCCAAAATTTGACTCATTCCAGAGAACGCGCTTGGGTGGGTGAGGTGATGCCGGTCGGGTCCGACCGCCGCCGGACGGCCCGCGTGGTGTTCGGCGGGTGGGCGCCCGACTGCCACGAGCGACGCGTTCAGGAGGAGAGCGATGAGCGACCCCCAGGCCAGCAAGCCGGTCCTGACGACTCGTCAGGGCCATCCCGTGCACAACAACCAGCAGCAGCGGACGGTCGGCTCGCGCGGTCCGGCGACGCTGGAGAACTACCACTTCCTGGAGAAGATCAGCCATTTCGACCGGGAGCGGATCCCGGAGCGGGTGGTGCACGCCCGCGGCTTCGTCGCGCACGGCGAGTTCGAGGCGTACGGGACGATCGGCGCCGAGCCGGCGTCCACCTACACCCGGGCGCGGCTCTTCCAGGCCAAGGGCCGGAAGACGCCGGTGAGCGTCCGCTTCTCCACCGTCATCGGCGGCCGGGACTCCTCCGAGGCGACCCGCGACCCGCGCGGCTTCGCGGTCAAGTTCCGCACCGAGGACGGCAACTGGGACCTGGTCGGCAACAACCTGCCGGTCTTCTTCATCCGGGACGCGATCAAGTTCCCGGACGTGATCCACGCGCTGAAGCCGGACCCGGTGACCTTCCGCCAGGAGCCGAACCGGATCTTCGACTTCATGTCGAACACGCCGGAGTCGATGCACATGCTGACCTGGCTGTTCAGCCCGCGCGGCATCCCGGCGAACTACCGCACCCAGGACGGCTTCGGGGTGAACACCTACCGGATGGTGAACGTGGCCGGTGAGGGCGTGCTGGTCAAGTACCACTGGAAGTCGCAGCAGGGCATCGAGTCGCTGACCGAGGAGCAGGCCGCCGCGATCCAGGCCACCGAGCTGGGCCATGCCTCCAAGGACCTCTACGAGGCGATCGAGCGCGGCGAGTACCCGCGGTGGGAGCTCAACGTCCAGATCATGAGCGACGACGAGCACCCCGAGCTGGACTTCGACCCGCTGGACGACACCAAGACCTGGCCGGAGGACGTCTTCCCGCTCCGCCCGGTCGGCATGATGACGCTCAACCGCAACGTCACCAACTTCCACAACGAGAACGAGCAGATCGCGTTCGGCACCGGCGTGCTGGTCGACGGCCTGGACTTCTCCGACGACAAGATGCTGGTCGGCCGCACCTTCTCCTACTCGGACACGCAGCGCTACCGGGTCGGCCCGAACTACCTCCAGCTGCCGATCAACGCGCCGCGCGAGGACGTCCGGGTCAGCACGAACCAGGACGGCGGCCAGATGTCGTACCAGGTGGACGACCGGGGTGGCAATCCGCACATCAACTTCGAGCCGTCCTCGGTGGCCGGCCTCCGGGAGGCCGACGAGTCCTACCGGGAGTACCGCCCGTTCGTCTCGGGCCGGATCATGCGCGCGCCGTTCGAGCGGCAGAACAACTACGCCCAGGCCGGCGAGCGGTTCCGCACCATGCCCGAGTGGGAGCGTGACGACCTGGTGACGAACATGATCAACCTGCTCGGCCAGTGTGACAAGCACATCCAGGAGAAGATGGTCTGGCACTTCAGCCAGTGCGACGAGCAGTACGGCCGGCGGGTCGCCGAGGGGCTCGGCATCGCCGTCAACGCCTGATCGACCCGTTCCGTGCGCCCCGTCGGTCAGCGCCGGCGGGGCGCACGGCGTGTGGTGGGCTCCACACCGGAGCGTCGTGGTAGTCGCAACGGGCGGTAGTGCATCCGCCCGGGATTACGTATCCTGCCCAAGGCGCCCGTGCCGGTGCCCGGCGCCGGGTGCCGGGAGCCTTGCCCGGTGGGAGCGCTGCCCGGCCGTCGCCGGCGCCCCTCCTGCCACACGTCCGGGCGAGGTCTGATGAAAACGCGCGACTGGCCGATCCGCTCGAAGCTGACGGCGCTGGTCGTCGTGCCGGTGACGGCCCTGCTCGCGCTCTGGATCTTCGCCACCACGCTCACCTTCGGCCCCGCGCTCGACCTGCTCGCCGCGCGGACCTTCCTCTACGACCTCGGCCGCCCCGGCGAGGCGGTCGTCGCCGAGCTCCAACGGGAACGTCGGCTCACGGTGGTGCAGCTCGCCGGCACCGAGCCGCTGCCCGCACTGGCCGAACAGCGGCAGCGGACCGACCGGGCGATCGACGAGCTGCGCCGGCGGGTGGCCGGCGAGGAGCTGCGGGACGCCGCCGGCGAGGCGCTGGAGGCCAGCGTCGACCGGCTGGTCACCGGCTTGGACGCGCTGCCGGCCGGGCGGGACTTCATCGACCAGCGGAAGCTGGACCGCGCCGGCGCCCTGGGCCTCTACACCGGCGTGATCTCCTCGGCCTTCCAGGCGTTCTCCGGGATGGCCGCGCTACCCGAAGTGGACCTCAACCGGCAGGCCCGCGCACTGACCGACCTCGGGCGGTCCCGGGAGCTGCTCGGGCAGGCCGACGCCCTGCTCGCCGGTGCGCTGACCGCCGGCCGGTTCGCCGAGGGGGAGCACCTCCAGCTCGTGCAGATCATCGGCAACCAGCGGTTCCTCGCCGAGAACGCGGTGGCCGACCTGCCCGCCGCGGACCGGACGACCTACCAGCGGCTGACCGAGGGGGAGGCGTTCGCCCGGCTGCGGACCATGCAGGACAGCCTGGTCGTCGCCGACCGGTCGACACCCTCGGTCGACCCGGCCGCGTGGCAGACCAGCTACGACGCCGTCCAGCAGGAGCTGCGCGAGTTCGAGCTGGCGGCGGCCGACGGTCTGGCGGACCGTTCGGTGCCGACGGCGGTGCGCGTCCTGGTCCGGCTCGCCGCCGCCGGCGTGCTCGGGTTGGTCGCCGTCGTGGTGTCGGTGCTGGTGGCGGTGCGGGTCGGCCGTTCGCTCGCCCGGCGGCTCAGCGGCGTACGGAGCGCCGCCCTGGAGCTGGCCGAGAACCGGCTCCCGGACGTGGTGGCCCGGTTGCGCCGGGGCGAGCACGTCGACGTCGCCCGCGAGGCGCCCCCGCTGGAGTCCGGCGACGACGAGATCGGTCAGGTGGCGCGCGCGTTCACCGAGGTGCAGCGGACGGCGGTCCAGTCGGCGGTCGACGAGGTCACCCTGCGCCGGGGTCTCAACGAGGTGTTCCTCAACATCGCCCGGCGCAGTCAGGGCCTGGTGCACCGGCAGCTGGCACTGCTCGACCGGATGGAGCGGGGCGCCGAGGACCCGGACGAGCTGGCCGAGCTGTTCCAGGTGGACCACCTCGCCACCCGACTCCGCCGGCACGCCGAGGACCTGGTCATCCTGGCCGGCGCGGCGCCCGGCCGAGGATGGCGCAACCCGGTCGCCATGGTCGACCTTGTCCGCGGCGCGATCTCCGAGGTCGAGGCGTACGACCGGGTGGACATCACCGCCGTGCAGCCGGCGGGCCTGCTCGGGCGGGCGGTCGGCGACGTGATCCACCTGCTCGCCGAGCTGATCGAGAACGCGACCGCGTTCTCCCCGCCGGCCACCCGGGTCACCGTCGCCGGCCAGCGGGTCGCCAACGGCTACGCGCTGGAGATCACCGACCAGGGTCTGGGCATGTCGGACGCCGCGTTCGAGGACGCCAACCGTCGGCTGTCCCGGTCGCCCGAGTTCGACCCGGCCGAGAGCGCCCGGCTCGGCCTGTTCGTGGTGGCCCGACTGGCGGCCCGGCACGCCGTACGGGTGAGTCTGCGCCGGTCCGAGCCGGGCGGGGTGATCGCGGTGGTGCTCGTGCCCAGCGATCTGGTCACCGACGAACCGCCGCCGGCCGGTCTGGACCCGGCCGGCCGTGCCGCGGCGCGGCCGGACCGGCGGCTGGCGCGCGGGGCGCGGCGGAGCACGGTCCCCCGGCCACGCGCCGCGGCGAACCGCCGTGCGGCTACCGACCCGGCGGGCCCCGGCCGGTCGGCCGGCGCGCCGGTGTCCGGCGAGCCGGGGGGCAACGGCGCCGGGCCTCGGCCCACGCCGGCAGCGGACGAGGAGCCCCCGGCCGGCTCGGACATCGTCGGCGAGATCGACGGCCTGCCCCGCCGGGTCCGACGGCGCGCTCCGAGCGCCCGCCCCCGGCCGGCGGTCACCGACCAGCCCACCCCGCGCGCGCCGGAGGAGGTGCGCCGGGTGATGTCGGCGCTGCAGGCCGGCACCACCCGGGGGCGCCAGGCCGCCGGGGTGGCCCGCCCGGCGCCGTCCCCCGACGAACCGCCCCGGACGCCCGACGCCCCGGCGGCCGCGGAACCCCCGACCGAGACTGAGAGGGACGCCTAGTGCGGCAATCGACGAAGCAGAGCGCCGATCTCGACTGGCTGCTCGACGAGTTGGTGCAACGCGTACCGGCCGCCCGTGAGGCCGTGGTGCTGTCGGCGGACGGCCTGCTGATCGGCGCCTCCGCCGACCTCGACCGGGCCGACGCCGAGCACCTCTGCGCCCTGGCCGCCGGCTTCGCCAGCCTCGCCAGGGGGGCCAGCCGACACGTCGACGGCGGGCCGGTCCGGCAGACCGTGGTGGAGATGGAGTCCGCGTACCTCTTCGTCACGACCGCCGGTCAGGGCGCCTGCCTCGCCGTCGTGAGCGACGCGGACGCGGACATCGGTCTGGTCGCGTACGAGATGGCGATGCTGGTCATCCGGGTGGGTGAGAATCTGAGCGCCCCCGCCCGTCCGACAGCGGGGGCCGGCGATGCGGACTGAGCCGCCGGGGCCGCAGCACGAGTGGCTGGACGGCGAGGCCGGCCCGGTCGTCCGCCCCTACACCCTGACCGGCGGTCGGGTGCGCTCCGCGGTCGACGGCTTCGACCTGGTCGCGTACGTCCTGGCCGGGCCCGACGCCGCCGACCCGCAGCTGCCGCCGGAGCACCGGCGCCTGGTGGAGCTGGCCCACCAGCCGGTCCCCGTGGCGGAGTTGGCCGTCGAGCTGGACCTCGCCGTCGGCGTGGTCCGGGTTCTGCTCGGGGACCTGCTCGACCGCGGTCTGGTCGCGGTGCACGAGCCGCCCGCCGCGGCCCACCTACCCCACGACGAGATCCTCAAGGCGGTGGTCAGTGGACTCCGTGCGCTATGACCGAGCCGGGGCCGGGGCCGGGGCCGGGACCGGGGCCCGGGCCGGGGCCCGGGCCGGGGGCAACGGCACCCGGATCCCGCTGGCCCTGAAGATCCTCGTCGCCGGCGGGTTCGGGGCCGGCAAGACGACGCTGGTGAGCGCGTTGAGCGAGGTCCGGCCGTTGCAGACCGAGGAGATCCTGTCCGGCGCCGGCGTCGGCACGGACGACCTCTCCGGGGTGGAGGCCAAGTCGACCACGACGGTCGCGATGGACTTCGGCCGGATCACCATCAACGACGACCTCCAGCTCTACCTCTTCGGCACGCCGGGGCAGGACCGCTTCTGGTTCCTCTGGGACGAGCTGGCCTTCGGCGCGCTCGGAGCGGTGGTGCTCGCCGACACCCGGCGGCTGGCCGACTGCTTCCCCTCGATCGACTACTTCGAGCAGCGCGGGATCCCGTTCGTGGTGGGGGTGAACTGCTTCGAGAACTCCCGCCGGTTCGACCTGGACACCGTGCGCCAGGCCCTCGACCTCGACCCCGAGGTTCCGCTGGTGCTCTGCGACGCGCGGGACCGGCAGTCCGGCAAGCTCGTGCTGATCTCGCTGGTCGAGCATGTGGCCCGTCAGCGGGGCGAACCGGTGCCGGCGGCCTGAGAGGCGCGGAATTCGGCCGCACCGGGAGGGCTAACCGGGCGGGATCCCGGGAAGCCTCTGGTTGGATCTGACGGAGGAGCGGCGGAGGGCGGGATCGGTGAACGGTCGGGGCGAGGTCGTCCACATCGGGTGCTACACGGCGGACAGCGGCGGGCGCGGGACGGGCATCGTGGCCGCCCGGCGTGACCCGGCCTCCGGCGGGCTGACCCTGCTGGGCACGGTCGCGGAGACCGCCGCACCGTCCTTCCTCGCCCGGCACCCCACCCTGCCCGTGCTGTACGCGGTCAACGAGTTGCCCGCCGGTGCGGTCGGCGCGTGGCGGGTGGGCGTCGACGGCGACCTGACGCCGCTGGGCAGCCGCCCCACCGGCGGCGCCGAGCCGTGTCACCTGGCCGTTCTCCCGGACGGCGGTCACCTCGTGGCGGCCAACTACGGCGGGGGCAGCGTGACCGTCTTCCCGCTCGACCCGCGGGGCGTGCCGGGCGAGCGCAGCGACCTCGTCGTGCACGAGGGCCACGGGGCAGACCCGGAGCGCCAGGGCCAGGCGCACGCGCACATGGTCTCGCCGGACCCGGGCCGCGGCCCGTTGTTCGCCGTCGACCTGGGCACCGACTCGGTCTACCGGTACGACCTCGACGCGGCCTCCGGTCGGCTGGTGCCCCGGGCGCCGCGGGTGCGTACGCCGGCCGGCGCGGGGCCCCGGCACCTGGCCCGCCATCCGGACGGGCGGCGGTGCTACCTGGTCGGCGAGCTGGACGCGACGGTGACCGGCTACGAGCTGACGGCCGACGGGTCACTGCACCAGCGCAGCCGGGTGGACGCGAGCGGGCGCCCCGGCCACGTCCAGCCGTCGGAGATCGCGGTGCGGCCGGACGGGCTGTTCCTCTACGTGGCGAACCGGGGAGTCGGCACGATTGCCGTCTTCGACCTGCGAGGGGAGCAGCCGGAGCTGGTCTCCGAAGTGGACACCGGCGGGGAGTGGCCACGGCACTTCGCGTTGATCGGCGAGCACCTCTACGTCGCCGACGAGCGGGCCGACATGGTCCGTGTCTTCCGGGTCGACCCCGCGACCGCGGCGCCCGTCGCGGTCGGTGAACCTGTCCCGGTGCCGAGCCCGACCTGCGTCCTGGCCTGACTGCACCGCGCCGCGAGCCCGCGCGCCCCCGGCGACGGCGGCACGGGGACCGGCCACCCTGGGCCATGGGCCACCGGGGCCGCGCCACGGCCCGCCGGTCGGCTCGGATCATCGACCCATGTCACCACTCGGCGAGGCCAGGCCGCCACTCTCCGTCGACAATTGGCGATCAACTGTATCTCCTCCGTAACTTTCGTCCGTTCGGTTGTGGCAAGACGCCATTCGGATACGCAAGATGGTCTCCGTGTCAGCGGGCCGCCATCGCATGCATTCAAAACTCCGTGGAGTCGCCGCCGCCGCCTCGGCGACGGCGCTCGTCGTCGTTGCGGCGGGCACCTGGTTCGGTTACCGGGAGTTGATAAAACCCTCCTGCTCCGGGAAGATCGAACTCTCCGTGGCGGTCGCCTCCGAGCTCGCGCCCGCGGTGGACGCCGCCGCCGCGCAGTGGGTCGACGACGGTGCCGCCGTGGGCGGCACCTGCATCGCGGTCAATGTCTCCGCGTCCGACCCGATGGAGGTCGCCTCGGTGGTCGCCGCCAAGCACGGCGCGATCCTCGCCGGCGTCGGCCAGGCCAGCGGCACCGCGGTCACCCCGGACGTGTGGATCCCGGACTCCTCCACCTGGCTGCTGCGGCTGAAGAAGGACGCGACGGCGTTCGCCCCGACGAACGGCGCCTCGATCGCGCGCAGCCCGGTGGTCGTCGCGATGCCGGAGCCGATCGCGACGCGGATCGGCTGGCCGGACGCGAAGCTGACCTGGACCGACCTGCTGAAGCAGGTGAACGGCAGCAAGCCGTTGCGCACCGGCATCGTCGAGCCCACCCGGGACGCGGCCGGTCTCTCCGGTCTGATGTCGCTGACCACGGCGGCCAACGGGGCGGGTGGCGACGCCCAGCGGAACACGGTGGGCGCGCTGCGCGCGCTGGCGACCGGCCGTTCGGCGCTGCGCAACGACCTGCTGGCCCGGTTCCCGACCTCCGACGACCCGACGGCGATCGCGAGCGGTCTCGGGGCCGCGGCGCTCTCCGAAGAGGACGTCATCGCGTACAACAGCAAGAAGCCGCCGGTTCCGCTGGCCGCGCTCTACCTGGAGCCGGCGCCGGCGCCGCTGGACTACCCATACGCGGTGCTGCCTGGCATCGAGCCGGCCAAGGCCTCCGCGGCGCGGGTGCTGTACGAGGTGCTCACCACCGCGACCTTCCGCAACCGGCTCGCAGGCGTGTCGCTGCGCGCGCCGGACGGCAACTGGGGCGACGGCTTCAAGGCGCCGCAGGGCGCACCGAGCCCGGCGGGCGGGCCGTCGACCGCGCCGGCCAACGGCGGCACGGCGGCCGGCGGGCTGGACCCGGTCGCGATCGACCGCGTCGTCTCCAGTTGGTCCATCGCCACCCAGACGGGCCGCATGCTCGCCGTCATCGACGTGTCCGGCTCGATGAAGGACGAGGTGCCGACCGCCAACAACCGCACCCGCGAGGAGGTCACGGTCGAGGCCGCCATGCGCGGTCTCAGCCTCTTCGACGACTCGTGGCAGATCGGCCTCTGGACCTTCTCCACCAACCTGGTCGGCAGCCGGGACTACAAGGAACTCGTGCCGATCGGCCCGCTCTCCAGTCAGCGCGGCAGGCTCGAGGGCGCGTTGAGCACCGTGAAGCCGTCGAGCGGCAACACCGGCCTCTACGACACCATGCTCGCCGCCTACAAGACGGTGCAGGCGGACTGGCAGCCGGGCCGGGTGAACTCGATCGTGCTCTTCACCGACGGCAAGAACGAGGACGACAACGGCATCACCCAGGCGAAGCTGCTCTCCGAGCTGAAGCGCCTCGCCGACCCGGAGCGCCCGGTGCAGGTCATCATCATCGGTATCGGTGACGGCGTCAGCAAGGCCGAGCTGGACTCGATCGTCAAGGAGACCGGCGGCGGCAGCTTCGTCACCAAGAACCCGACGGAGATCGGCGCGATCTTCCTCAAGGCCATCGCGCTGCGGCCGCCAGCACCGCGCTGACTGCCCGGACAGTCGACAAGGGCCCGTCGTGCGGCTGAAGCCGTACGGCGGGCCCTTTTTCGTGGTGTTGGCGACCGGTAAAAGTGACGGCAATACGTCGGAAGCAATCGGCAGCGATAGTTGTCGGGGCAGGATGTCGACGTGTTCCGGCGTCGTCGGTCCGCACCCCGGCCGATCGTCGACCATGGTCGTGCCGCGCGAAGTGGGAGGTGCCGGTGACCTCAGCGACGCTGTTGACCCCTGCCAGGACGGCGTCGGGCACGGACGCCGACGCGTCCGGCGCCCTCGACCGGGCCGACGAGCGGGCCTACATCCGGGTCCTGGTGGTGCTGGACACCGCCGTCCTGACCGTCGCGCTGCTGGTGGGTTACCTGGCCCGCTTCGGCGACGGGGAACCGAGCAGCTGGCAGATCTCGTACGTGCTGGTGGCCCCCGCGCTGATGCTCGCCTGGCTGGTCTCGCTCAAGGCGCTCGGCTGCTACGACGACCGGGTGATCGGCTACGGCGCGGACGAGTACCGCCGGGTCGGCACGGCGAGCCTGCGGTTGGCCGGTGGGGTCGCCATCCTCGGCTACGTCGCCGACCTGAACGTCTCCCGGGGCTTCCTGGCCATCTCCTTCGCCGTGGGCCTCGTCGGCCTCGAGGCGGCGCGGTTCGCCGCCCGCAAGCGGCTGCACCGGGCCCGGTCGAACGGCGACGGCTGGTCCCGCAGGGTGCTGGTGGTCGGCGACACCGCGCACGTGCTGGAACTGGTGCTCACCCTGCGCCGGGAGCCGTACGCCGGCTACCACGTGGTCGGGGCGTGCATCCCGGACGCGTTGCTGGCACCCGTCGCGCAGCGGTTGGGGGACGTGCCGGTGGTCGGGTCGCTGCGGGGCATCCCGGAGGCGGCCGCCGCGATCGGGGCGGACACCATCGCCGTCACTGCCTCCGGGGAGCTGACGGCCACCCGGCTGCGCCGGCTCGGCTGGCAGCTGGAGGGGACCGGGATCGACCTCGTGGTCGCGCCGGCGCTGACCGACGTCGCCGGTCCGCGGATCCACACCCGACCGGTCGCCGGCCTACCGTTGATCCACGTGGAGGCGCCCGAGTTCCGGGGCGCCCGCAAGCTGGTCAAGGGCCTCGTCGACCGGGCCACCGCCACGATCGCGCTGACCGTGCTGCTGCCGCTGCTGGCGATCATCGCGGTGGCCATCCGGCTGGACAGCCGGGGGCCGGTCTTCTTCCGGCAGACTCGGGTCGGCCAGGGCGGCAGCGAGTTCGGCGTCTGGAAGTTCCGCACGATGGTGGTCAACGCGGACGAGCTCCTCGCCGAGTTGGTCGCCCGGAACGAGACCGACGGCCTGATGTTCAAGATGCGCGACGACCCGCGGGTCACCCGGGTCGGGCGGCTGCTGCGCAAGTGGTCGCTGGACGAGCTGCCGCAGCTGGCCAACGTCCTGCTCGGGCAGATGAGCCTGGTCGGTCCCCGCCCGCCGCTCCCGTCCGAGGTGGCCCGCTACGACGGGGACGTGGCCCGGCGGCTGCTGGTCAAGCCCGGCATGACCGGGCTCTGGCAGGTCAGCGGCCGGTCCGACCTCAGCTGGGAGGACGGCATCCGGCTCGACCTCTACTACGTCGAGAACTGGTCGCTCGCGGCCGACCTCACCATCCTGTGGAAGACCTTCGGCGCGGTGGTCAACAGCCGCGGCGCCTACTGAGCCCGGCTGCCGGGCGGGGTCGGGTCACTCCTGTGGGCCGGTCCAGTCCAGGCAGACCACCACGGCGTCGTCCACCAGGTCACCGGCCACGAACGCGCGCAGGTCGCCGAGGAGCGACCGGACGGCGTCCAGGGCGTCCATCGACCCGGTCCGGCGCAGGAACCGGTCCAGTGCCGTCCCGCCGTACGGGACGTCGTGCGCGGTCGCGTCGACGACCCCGTCGCTGACCACGAAGAGCCGGTCGCCGCGCTGCAGCTGGAACCGCTGCTCGTGGTAGTCGGTCGCCTCGAACATGCCGAGCGGGAACTGGGCCTCCAGTGCCTGATCGGTCACCTCTCCGTCGCGCAGCCGGATCAGCCGGGGCGAGCCGGCGTCCACCACGGTCATCACCCCGCTCGCCAGGTCGAGCTCCATCAGCAGGCTGGAGAGGTGCTGGCTGCCCCGGTGCACGTCGTAGATCGCCTGGTCGGCGAGCGCGGCCTGGTCGGCCAGGGAGAGCCCGGCCCGGCGGGCGTTGCGCAGGGCGCTGGTGGCCAGCGCGGTGAGCATCGACGCGGCGACGCCCTCGCCCATCCCGTTGACGGTCGACAACCAGAGCCGCTGCCCGTCGTCGGACCAGTCGAAGCTGTCGCCGCGCACCGCGTACGCCGGCTCCAACTGCCCGGCCAGGCGGAACGCGGGCCGGGTGCGGCTCCGGCCCGGCAGCAGCTCCCACTGCATCTCGGCGGCGAGGGTCAGCCGCTGGCTGCGCCGCGCGGAGCGGTAGACGTCGGTCCCGGCGGAGACCGCGGAGAGCTCGTGGGCGAGGGCGGTGGCGATCTCCGCCAGCTCGCCGAGCACGCCCTGGTCGTCCGGCGCCGGGGCCACCCGCAGCACGCCGCGCCGCTCGCCGCGCATGGTCACCGGAAGGTACGCGGTCCCGGCGCTGGACACCGGCTCCTGGTGGTCGAAGCAGCGCCAGGCCGGGTGGCCCGGGCCGGTGATCCCCTCACCCTCCTGCAGCGGCAGCAGCACGGCGAGCCGGTAGTCGACCTGGAGCAGCTCGGTGTCGGTGATCCCGTACGACCGGGCGAGGACGTCGGCGATCCGCTCGACCAGCAGATCGGCGGGTGCCCCGTTCAGGCTGCGTCGTGCCCGGTTGACCGGTTCGCTCATGGCCCGCTCCTTGATCGCCAGCTCAACCACACCGTCTTCGGAGTACTCTCGGGCCACCATGGCCGAACTGCACGGTCCCTCGGACCCCGAGACGAGTATGGCCGCCGCACTGGATGCGGCGGCGGGTGCCCTGCTGACCGTGTGGGAGGCGGCGCGGGAGCGGACGACCAGCCGGGTCTCCGGCGCCCAGCTGCGCGCCGTCATGGTCGTCGAGCAGCACGACGGCATCAACCTCCGCCGGCTGGCCAGCCGCCTCGACATGTTGCTCAGCTCGGCGAGCCGGCTCTGCGACCGGCTGGTGGCCGCGGGCATGCTGGAACGCGAGCCGGGCCGGCTCGACCGCCGCGAGATCTCGCTGCACCTCACCCCGGAGGCGCGCCGGCTCCTCGTCGAGCTGCGGGACGACCGGCGCGAGCAGCTCGCCCGGATCCTCGGCGGCATGACGTCGCAGGGCCGGGAGGCACTGCTCAGCGGAATGCGCGAGTTCGACGAGACGGCCCGCCGGCAGGAGGCCGTCGCCGCCCCGGTGGAACCGGTGCCGGTCCGGCCGGACGGCCTCGACGGCGAGAGCCACCCGCTCCCGGCCCCCCGGGACTGGCCGGCGGGCGAGCCGCCGGTGGCCCGTACCGCCTGATCAGGCGGGCTCGCCCGGGCTCACGGCGAGCATGGCCAGGTCGTCGTGGCCCCGCCCGGCGGGCCACTCGTCCACGACGCGGAGCAGGCGGTCGACGAGCGCGGCCGCGGGCAGACCGGCCGACGCGGCCAGCGCGGCGCGCAGGCGAGCCTCGCCGCTCGGCTCGCCGGGACCGGTGCCGTCGCCCCCGCCGGTCACCCCGTCGGTGTAGGTCAGCAGTAGCTCACCCGGGTCGAGCCGGACCTCCGCCTCGACGAATCGGGCGGCGCTCAGCGCGCCGACCGGCATCCCGCCGACCCGGACCGGCGTGACGGTCCCGTCGGCCCGCAGCACCAGCGGTGCCGGGTGCCCGCCACCGGCGATCCGGATGTGCAGGCCACCGTCGGCGAGCGGCTCCCCGGTGCCGAGCAGCAGACTGGTGAACTGACTGCGCCGGGCGGCGTCAGGCGCGTCGAGCAGCGCCCGGTTGAGCAGCCCCAGCAACGCCAGCGGGCGCTGCTCGACCAGGCGCAGGGTCTGCAGCGACTGGCGTACCCGGCCGGTGAGCACGGCGGCCCCGACGCCCCGGCCGCTGACGTCACCGATGGCGAACAGCGCGCCCCGCGCGGTCGGGAAGAGGTCGTAGAAGTCGCCACCGATGCGCAGGCGGTCACCGGCGGCGCGGTACCCGCCCGCGACGGCGAGCCGCGGGACGTTCGGCAGGTCCGGCGGGAGCAGGCTGCTCTCGAGGACCCGGGCGAGGTGCGCCTGCGCGCCGTAGAGCTCGGCGGTGGCCAGCGCGGCACCGGCCCGCGCGGCGAACTCGCGAGCCAGCTCGGCGTCGCGCCCGTCGAAGCCCGCCCGGTCGGTCCGGCGGACCAGGAGCAGGGCGCCGGCCGTGCCCGCGGCCGCGGGCATCGGGTTGACCAGCACCGTGCCGGGTGCGCCGAACCCGGGCGGCAGCAGCGGGGCCAGCCGGGCGAGGTCGGCGCCCGACCACCGGTCGGGTCCGACCGGCCGTTCACCGGCCAGCGCCTCGGCGAGCCTGGGAAGCGTGGTGGTCAGCTCGGCCGGGGCCACCCCGCTGACCGGGGCCGGTTCGACGTCGGTGTGCCGGTGCCAGTGTGGGCTCGGATCGGCCGGTGGCGCCGGGTGGTGCAGCACGACGGCGGCGTCGGCGAGGTAGGGCACGGCCAGGGTGACGGTGGCCAGGAGCGCCTGCTCGCGGTGCAGTGACAACCCGAGTCGACTGCCGGAATGGGCGAGGAAGGCGGTGCGGGAACGCTCGGTCAGCAGGGCGTCGTCGCGGGCGTGCTCCTCGGTGACGTCCCGGACGTACCAGGCGTGCCGGCCGCCCGCCAGCGCGCGGCGGGCTCCGCGCAGCCACCGGCCGCGATGCTCGCTCTCGAAGCCGTCCGCGCCGTCGCGGACCGCTCGGGCCAGCGCGGGCACCGGGCAGCCTGCCAACGCGTCGCCGGGCGTGACGTCCGGTAGCAGCTCTGTCGCCGCCGCGTTGACCAGCGCGACCAAGCCGGCGGCGTCGGTGATGACGACGGCCTCGGCCAGCCCGTCGAGCAGCTCGCGGGCGAGGCCCGGGTCGGCCGGCAGGGCGGAGCGGGAGGCGCCGGCGGGCCGCCGGACCGGCGGGCGCGGCCTACCGGTGCCGCCGACCGGGTCGGCCGTGCCGTCGCGACGGGTCACGCTCACCGCCGGTCGCCGGGCGCCCCGGTCTCTCGACCTGTCCGCATGCTGGTCCCGCACCCCTCGCTGAGAATCGTTGCCTGCCGGCCAGGGTACCGAGGGCGGTGCAGGCGGAGCGGGTGGTGCGGCGCGGGCGAGTCAGGCGGCGCGGGCGAGCCAGCCGGCGGGCCGCGCGATGATCCGGCGGACCACCGAACCGGCGGCGCCCACCGCGGCGGCGTCCGCGCCGAGCACCGCCGGCCGCACGGTGACCGGCGACCAGGCCGCGGTCAGCACCCGGCGGCCGATCTCGGCGAGCACCGGCGGCCGCAGCCACGGGGTGAGCGGGGCGTAGCCGCCGCCGAGCACGACGGTGTCCAGGTCGAGAAGGTTCACCACGCCCGCGACCGCCACGCCGAGCGCGGTGCCCGCGTCGTGCAGCGCGCGGAGCGCGTCCGCCGTGCCGGCCTCGGCCAGCTCGGCCAGCCGGGCCGCGGCGGTGTCGGCCGGCAGGTCGGCCCCGGCCAGGCCGGCGGCGGCGAGGATCGCCTCCTGGCCGGCGTACTGCTCCAGGCAGCCCCGGCCACCGCACCGGCAGGGACGCCCCTCGGGAGAGACCGGGATGTGCCCGATCTCGCCGCTCCAGCCCCGTGCGCCACGGAACAGCGAGCCGTCCAGAACGATCCCCGCGCCGATGCCGACCTCGCCGGAGATGTGCAGGAAGCTGGCCGGGCCGGTGGGACCGGCGTGCAGCTCACCGAGCGCGGCGAGGTTGGCCTCGTTGTCGACCACCAGCGGCGGCACGCCGTCGACCCGCTCGGTGAGCGGTGGGTGCCCGGCGAGCAGCGCCCGCACGGGCACGTCCCGCCAACCGAGGTTCGGCGCCAGTCGTACCAGGCCCGCGTCGTCGACCAGGCCGGGCACGGCGAGCGCCGCACCGGCCAGGGTGAGACCGCGCGCCGCGGCGTCGGCCCGGGCCCGCCCGGCCAGCTCGACCAGCCGGGCAAGCGTGTCGGCGGGGGCGACCGGCCGCAGGTCGGCACGGTGCACGGTGTGGTGCCGGACCCGGCCGGCGAGGTCCACCACGCACGCGGCGAGATAGTCGACGTTGACCTCCAGGCCGAGCCCGGCCGGGCCGTCGCCGGCCAGCACCAGGCCCCGGGCCGGCCGGCCGGCTCCGGCGCGCGGTGCCGGCTCGGCCTCGGTGACCAGCCGACCGGTGATCAGGTCCTCGACGACCGCGGAGACGGTGGCCCGGGTGAGGCCGGTCTCGGCGGCCAGGTCGGCCCGCGACGGTGGACGGTCGGCGACGGCGATCCGGCCGAGCACCACGGCGAGGTTCAGCTCGCGCAGGCTGCCCTGGCGGACGGCGCCGGCTGCGGCGGAGGCAGGGCTGGCGGCGGTAGGGCTCACCCCTTGACAGTGCCACAGGTCACGCAAATAATTCAATCGCTGAACAAATAGTGGACCGCACCCCGGAGGCTGCCATGGCACCCCGTCCCACCCCTGCCGACAAGTTCTCCTTCGGGCTCTGGACCGTGGGCTGGCAGGCGCGCGACCCGTTCGGCGACGCCACCCGCCCCGAGCTGGACCCGGTCGAGGCGGTGCACCGGCTCGCCGAGCTCGGCGCGTACGGCATCACCTTCCACGACGACGACCTGATCCCGTTCGGCGTCGACGCCGCCACCCGCGACCAGCACATCGCCCGCTTCCGCAAGGCCCTCGACGAGACCGGCCTGGTCGTGCCGATGGTCACCACCAACCTCTTCACCCACCCGGTCTTCAAGGACGGCGGCTTCACCAGCAACGACCGCGAGGTCCGGCGCTACGCCCTGCGCAAGGTGCTGCGCAACGTCGACCTGGCCGCCGAGCTGGGCGCCAAGACCTTCGTGATGTGGGGCGGCCGGGAAGGCTCCGAGTACGACGTTGCCAAGGACGTCGGTGCCGCGCTGGAGCGTTACCGCGAGGCCGTCGACCTGCTCACCCAGTACGTCATCGACCGCGGCTACGACCTGCGCTTCGCCCTGGAGCCCAAGCCGAACGAGCCGCGCGGCGACATCCTGCTGCCCACCGTCGGGCACGCGCTGGCCTTCATCTCGACCCTGGCGCACCCCGAGCTGGTCGGCCTCAACCCGGAGGTCGGGCACGAGCAGATGGCCGGTCTGAACTACGCCCACGGCATCGCCCAGGCGCTCTGGCAGGGCAAGCTGTTCCACCTCGACCTCAACGGGCAGCGCGGCATCAAGTACGACCAGGACCTGGTCTTCGGCCACGGCGACCTGATGAACGCGTTCGCGCTGGTCGACCTGCTGGAGAACGGCGGTCCCGGGGGCGGGCCCGCGTACGACGGCCCCCGGCACTTCGACTACAAGCCGTCCCGCACCGAGGACATCGCCGGGGTGTGGGCGTCGGCCGAGGCGAACATGGCCACCTACCTGCTGCTCAAGGAGCGTGCCGCGGCGTTCCGGGCCGACCCCGAGGTGGCCGAGGCGCTGGCCGCCAGCAAGGTGGCCGAGCTGGCCACGCCGACGCTGTGCGACGGGGAGGGCTACGCCGACCTGCTGAGCGACCGGTCCGCCTTCGAGGAGTTCGACGTGGACGCGGCCGCCGCGCGCGGCTTCGGCTTCGTCCGGCTCAACCAGCTCGCCGTCGAGCACCTGCTCGGCGCGCGCTGAGGCGGTCGTCATGCCGCTCGTCGCGGGGGTGGACTCGTCCACCCAGTCCAGCAAGGTGGTGATCCGGGACGCGGAGACCGGCGCCCTGGTCCGACAGGGCCGGGCGCCGCACCCGGACGGCACCGAGGTCGACCCGGCCGCCTGGTGGACGGCGCTGCGGGCGGCGGTCGACGCCGCCGGGGGCCTGTCCGACGTGGCGGCGGTCTCGATCGGTGGCCAGCAGCACGGCATGGTCGCGCTGGACGAGACCGGCCGGGTGGTCCGGCCCGCCCTGCTGTGGAACGACACCCGCTCGGCCGACGCCGCCGCCGACCTGATCGCCGAGGCCGGCGGCGGGGAGGGCGGGCGGCGGTTCTGGGCCGACGCCGTCGGCAGCGTTCCGGTGGCCAGCTTCACGATCACCAAGCTGCGCTGGCTGGCCCAGCACGAGCCGGAGCACGCCGCCCGGGTGGCCGCGGTCTGCCTGCCGCACGACTGGCTCACCTGGCGGTTGACCGGCGCGAGCGACCTGGCCGCGTTGCGCACCGACCGCGGTGACGCCAGCGGCACCGGCTACTGGTCCCCGGCCACCGGGGAGTACCGGCCCGACCTGCTGGAGCGGGCCTTCGGCCGGCGCCCCGCGGTGCCGATCGCGCTCGGCCCGGCCGACCCGGCGGGTGAGTTGCACCCGGGCGCCCTGGGCGCCGACGGGGTGCCGGGCGGATCCCCCGGCGGCGGCGCGCTGCTCGGCCCGGGCACCGGCGACAACGCCGCGGCGGCGCTCGGGGTGGGCGCCGGCCCGGGGGACGTGGTGATCTCGATCGGCACCTCCGGCACGGTGTTCAGCGTCGCCGAGGCCCCGTCCGCCGACGCCACCGGGATCGTGGCCGGCTTCGCCGACGCCACCGGCCGGTTCCTGCCCCTGGTCTGCACGCTCAACGCGGCGCGGGTGCTCGACGCCGCCGCGTCGATGCTCCGGGTCGGCCTGGACGAGTTGGCCGACCTGGCCCTCTCCGCGCCGGCCGGCGCGGACGGGCTGGTGATGGTCCCCTACCTGGAGGGGGAGCGGACCCCGAACCGGCCGACGGCCACCGGTGCCGTGCACGGGCTGACCCTGCGCACCGCCACGTCGGCGCACCTCGCCCGCGCGGCCGTCGAGGGCATGCTCTGCGCCCTCGCCGACGGCCTGGACGCCATCGTGGCGCAGGGCGTGACCCCGCGCCGGGTGATCCTGGTGGGCGGCGGCGCCCGGTCGGCCGCGGTGCGCCGCATCGCGCCGCAGGTCTTCGGCTGCCCCGTGGTGGTGCCCCCGCCCGGCGAGTACGTCGCCGACGGCGCGGCCCGCCAGGCCGCCTGGGTCGCCCTGGGCGGCGACGCGCCGCCCGCGTGGCGTCTCGACGGCACCGAGGAGTACGCCGCCGAGCCCGTCCCCGCGGTCCGGGAGCGGTACGCCGCCGCCCGGGACCACATCATCGAGCGCTGACCGCGCCGCGGGGCGGGCAACACGTCCGTCCTGCGGCAGGCGGCACGTCTGTCCCGCGCGGGGCCGCGCCCGTGCCGAGGCGAGCCGGGCCCGGCCCACGCTGGGACCCCGGCCGGCCGGCGACGGTAATGGGCTGTACGCGGATCGTGCCCATTGGCGATGATCTCCGCGTGCCTTCCTCTCCCCGTCCGCCGGCCGCTCCGGCTGGCGTCACCCCGCTGCCGGTCATGCAGTACGACGACGTCGACAGCCCCTGTGACGTGGTCGACGCCCTCCTGCTCGACGAGTTCGTGAGCGGCCGGCATCCCTGGGCCCGGACCGTACGGCTGGCCAAGCTCCGGTCCGGGACGGAGTTGCTGCCGCAACGGGCCCGACTCATCCGCACCGCCATCGAGCGCAACAAGGTCGCGCGGCTCGCCGCTGGCGACGGCTGGACCGTGCGGGTGGTGAGCTGGCGAGGGCGGGGCGCGGAGGTGACCGTCACCGCGGTCGACGCCGAGACCGGGGCGGGCGTGCTGGACGAGATCGTCAAGAGCGGCGCCGAGCCGGTGGGGGCCGGAGCCGTCCCGATCGGCTTTTGGCATCACCACCCGCGTCGCGGCGCCCAGCGCGACAGCCGCCGGATAGAGGCGCCGGCCTGGGCGGCCATCCGCCCCAACTATCCGGCCGACGCCGCAGCGGCGCTGACCGACCTGATGCGGCTGTCGCCCGACGGCGTGTCGGGCCGGTTGCTGCTCCTGCACGGACCGCCCGGCACCGGCAAGACCACCGCGTTGCGGGCGCTGGCCCAGGAGTGGCGGGCGTGGTGCCAGGTCGACTGCGTCCTCGATCCCGAGGAGATGTTCGCGGACCCGGCGTACCTGTCCGAGGTCGCGGTCGGTGAATCGGAGGACGAGGACGACGGCCCGGAGCGGCGGTGGCGGCTGCTGATCCTGGAGGACTGCGACGAGTTGATCCGGGCCGAGGCCCGGCAGACGGCCGGGCAGGCGTTGTCCCGACTGCTCAACCTCACCGACGGGCTGCTCGGCCAGGGACGCAACGTGCTGGTCGCGATCACCACCAACGAGGATCTGTCGCGGCTCCACCCCGCTGTGGTCAGGCCCGGCCGGTGCCTGGCCCGGATCCCGGTCGGGCCGCTGTCGTACGCCGAGGCGACGACCTGGCTCGGCGGCGCGGGCGGCGTGCCGGCCGGCGGCGCCACCCTCGCCGAGCTGTACGCGCGTCGTGCCGGCGCGCCCGTCGTGACGGACTCCTCGGCGACCATCGGCGGTTACCTCTGAGCCGGCCGCCCCGACGGCGCGCCGTCACCCGCTCGTGACCTTGGACTGCTTGGCTGCCACGCATGACCTTGACCCGGGGCGGGATGGCGCGGGCCTGGGGCGGGACGGCGTGGCACCGCGGCTACAGCGTGGTGGTGTTCGTGCTGCTCGCCTCGCTGGACAACGTGACCATCGGTCTGGTGCCGCCGCTGTACGGCTCGATCGCCGACGCGTTCGACGTGTCGCAGCGGCTGCTCGGGCTGGTCACCGCGGTGAGCTTCCTGGTCAGCGCGGTGGCCGCGGTCGGCTGGGCGTACGTCGGCGACCGGACCCACCGCAAGCCGCTGCTCATGGTCGGCACGCTGATCTGGGCGGCCGGCACCGGCGGCAGCGCGATCGCCGGCAACTACGCGACCTTCCTGGTGGCGCAACTGGTCGCGGCGGTCGGCCTGGGCGCGGTCGGCTCGGTCGGCTTCTCCGTGGTCACCGACCTGATCTCGCCCCGCCGCCGCGGCTTGGTGATGAGCTTCTGGGGGCTCTCCCAGGGGGTGGGCACGCTGGCCGGCACGCTGGTCGGCGGCCTGCTCGGCAGCACCGACTGGCGTCGGCCGTTCCTGGTGCTGACCGTCGCCGGCCTGGCCGCCACGGCGGCGTACCTGTTCACGTACGACATCCGGCGGGGGCAGAGCGAGCCGGAGCTGGCCGGCGCGCTCGCCGCCGGCGCCGACTACGATTACCGGATCAGCCGGGCCGACCTGCCGCGGATCCTGGGCCGGCGGACCAACCGGTGGCTCGTCCTCCAGGGGCTGACCGCGCAGGCCGCCTTCGGGTCGCTGGTCTGGCTGCCGGTGCTCTTCCAGGAGCGGGCCGAGGCCCAGGGCTACTCGGAGCCGACTGCGGTGGCGGTGGGCGCGGTCTTCGCCACCCTGTTCCAGCTCGGAGGGGTGTTCTCCATCGTCGGCGGGCTGGTCGGTGACGCGGTGCAGCGGCGTACGCCGCGAGGGCGCGCCCTCGTCGCGTCGGTCGGCATCCTCGCCGCGCTGCCGTTCTACCTGGTGCTCTTCTTCGTGCCGATCCGGATCGACGTGCCGGACGGCGCCGGCACAGGCGCGGTGGTGGGGGCCGTCCTGGCCAGCGTGGTCACCGAGCCGTCGGTCGGGCTCAGCCTGCTCACCGCGCTGCTCGCGCTGGCCCTCACCTCGGCGAACTCGCCGAACTGGTTCGCGCTGATCGCCGACGTCAACCCGCCCGAGCACCGGGGGACCGTGTACAGCCTGGGCAACCTGGTCAACGGGGTGGGCCGCGCGGCCGGCAACTATCTGGTCGGCGCGGCCTTCCAGGGCCTGCGCACGGCCTTCCCGCCGCCGCTGAACTTCGCCGTGGGGTTGGCCGCGTTCCAGCTCTTCTTCGTGCCCACCGGCGTCATGTACTGGCTCGCCTCGCGCACCTCGCCGAAGGACATCGACGACGTGCGCGACCTCCTGCACGCCCGCGCCGGGCGCCTGGCGGAGTGACGAGGGAGGAGCCCCGGCGGCCGGGGCCCCTCCCGCATCCGCGGTTCGTCGCCGGCCGGCTCAGCCGCGGAACCAGACGGTGACGTCGGTGGGAACCGCGCCGTCCTCGGTCAGCGGGCCGCTGGCGTGCAGCGGCTCGGCGCCGGGCGGCAGCGCCACGGGCTCGTCGCCGAAGTTGGTCAGCACGGTCAGCCCGCCGTTGTCGAAGGTGAGCACCGTGTCGCCGGACTCGCGCCAGCGCAGCGTGCCCCGGCCCAGCCCGTGCTCGCGGCGCAGCCGCAGCGCGGTCCGGTACATCTCGTAGGTCGACCCGGGCACGTCCCGCTGCCGGTCCAGGGCGTACTCGGCCCAGAGCGCCGGCTGCGGCAGCCAGCTCGCGTCGGTCGGCCCGAAGCCGTACGACGGGGCATCGGCCTCCCACGGGATCGGCACCCGGCACCCGTCCCGGCCGCGCTGGGTGTGCCCGCTGCGCTTCCAGGTCGGGTCCTGACGGGCCTCGTCGGGCATCGTGGTGTGCTCCGGCAGGCCCAGCTCCTCACCCTGGTAGAGGTAGGCCGAGCCGGGCAGCGCGAGCATCAGCAGGGTGGCCGCCCGGGCCCGGCGCAGGCCGAGCGCGGCGTCCGGCTGCGGGTCGCCGATGCCGATGCCGTTCGGGCGGGGCGTGCCGACCGGCAGGCCGAGCCGGGAGGCGTGCCGGACCACGTCGTGGTTGGACAGCACCCAGGTGGTGGGAGCGCCGACCGCGTCGGTCGCCTCCAGGGAGCGGGTGATCACGGCGTACTGGGCGGGCGCGGTCCACGAGGCGAGCAGGTACTCGAAGTTGAACGCCTGATGCATCTCGTCGGGCCGTACGTAGCGGGCCAGCCGCTCGGCCGGCTCCACCCACGCCTCGGCGACCAGGACCCGCTCGTCGGGGTAGCTGTCGAGCACCCGGCGCCAGTCGCGGTAGACCTCGTGCACGCCGTCCTGGTCCCACATCGGGGGCCGCGGCTTCTCGACCTCGTTGCCGGAGAGGATCTCCTGCGGCTCCTGCCAGTCGGCCAGGTCGGCCTGCTTGATCAGGCCGTGCGCCACGTCGACCCGGAAGCCGTCCACCCCGCGGTCCAGCCAGAACCGCAGGATGTCCAGGAACTCCGTGCGGATCTCGGGGTTGTCCCAGTTCAGGTCGGGCTGGCCGGTGTCGAACAGGTGCAGGTACCACTGGCCCGGCCGCCCGTCCGGGTCGACGACGCGGGTCCACGCCGGACCGCCGAACACACTCTGCCAGTCGTTCGGCGGCTGCTCGCCGTCCGGTCCGCGGCCGTCCCGGAAGACGTACCGGGACCGCTCGGGGCTGCCGGGGGCGGCCGCCAGCGCCTCGCTGAACCACCGGTGGGCCGACGAGGTGTGGTTGGGCACCAGGTCGACGATCACCCGCAGGCCGCGCGCGCGGGCCTCGTTGATCAGCTTGTCCGCGTCCGGCAGACGACCGAAGAGCGGGTCAACGTCCCGGTAGTCGGCCACGTCGTAGCCCGCGTCGGCCTGCGGTGACGGGTAGAACGGCGAGAGCCAGACCGCGTCCACGCCCAGCTCGACGAGGTGGTCGAGGCGGGCGGTGATGCCCGGCAGGTCGCCGATCCCGTCCCCGTCGGAGTCGGCGAACGACCGCGGGTAGATCTGGTAGATGACCGCCTCGGTCCACCAGCCGGTGATCGGGTCGCCGGACGGACTCTGCTGCGTCTGGTTGGTGTTCAGGGCCTTCTCCTGTGTGTCGTGCGGTGGCTCGGTGGCGTCCCGGCGGCGCTGGCGGGCGGTCGGTGTTCAGTGTGCCCGGGGTGGTGCGGTCGACTCGCGGACGACCAGCCGAGTGGGCAGGATCACCGGCGGACTCGACGTGTCCGGGCCGGCGGCCGGCTCGAGAGGCCGGCCGGCGACGGGATCGAGCGCCCGGCCGCCGAGCGGGTCGAGCAGGATCCGGGCGGCCAGTCGACCCTGCTCCGCCGCCGGTTGGGCGATCGTGCTCAGGCCGAGCACGCCGGCGAGGTCGTGGTCGTCGATGCCGATCACGCTGACGTCCTGCGGTACGCGCAGCCCGGCGTCGCGCAGCGCGGTGATCGCGCCCATCGCCATCTCGTCGCAGGCCGCGACGATCGCCGTCGGCGGCTCGCCCCGGGCCAGCAGCTCCGTGGTGGCCCGGTTGCCGCCGTCGATGGTGAACTGCGACTCCACGTCCAGGCTCGGGTCCGGCCGGATCCCGGCCGCCCGCAGCTCCGCCTGGTAGCCGCGCCGCCGGTCCAGGTGGGTGGTGTAGGCCAGCTCGTCGTCGGGGTCGCCGGAGATGTGCGCGATCCGCCGGTGAC
Organism: Micromonospora sp. WMMD812; assembly: GCF_027497215.1. Lineage (NCBI taxonomy): Bacteria > Bacillati > Actinomycetota > Actinomycetes > Micromonosporales > Micromonosporaceae > Micromonospora > Micromonospora sp. WMMD812. Next base: position 5,868,278 of record NZ_CP114904.1, read on the forward strand.
CGAGGTCGAGCAGGTGCCGGGTGGCGGTCCGTGCGGCGGCCACGTCGTCGATCCGGACGCAGGGCCAGCCCGGCACGCCGGTGCCCGAGCTGATCGTCACGCCGGGGAGGTCCAGCGCGGCGAGGGCGGTCAGGTCGGCGGCGCGCAGCGGGGTGGCCACCAGGATGATGGCGTCCACCCGCTTGTGCAGGTTCGCGGTCCGCAGCACCCGCTGCCGGATCTGCTCCCGCCCGCCGAGGTTGTGCAGCAGCAGGTCGTAGCCGGACTGGTGGAGGAAGTCCTCGACCGCCTCGACGACCGTGCTGAAGAACCACCGGGTGATCCGTGGGACCACCACGGCGACGGTGCCGGTGCGGCCGCCGGCCAGCCGCGACGCACTGGGCGAGACGGCGTACTCCAGTTGCTGGGCGGCGGCCAGCACCCGGTGCCGGGTCGCGGGCGAGACCGTCGGAAGCCCGCGCAGTGCCCGGGAGACGGTGGCGGTGGAGACCCCGGCCAGCCGGGCGACATCATCAATCCTCGTCACGGTTTCCCCCGCTCCGGGTCCGCGCCCGCCGCCGCCCGGAGCCGGGCGGCGGCGAAGGCGCGGTCAGCCCTTGACGCTGCCGGCGAGCAGGCCTCGCACGAAGTAGCGCTGGAGGGACAGGAACACGATCAGCGGTACGACGATCGACACGAACGCGCCGGCGGTGAGTCGCTGCCACTCGTTGCCCCGGGTGCCGGCCATCTCGGCCAGCCGGACAGTGAGCGGGGCGGTCTCGTTGCCGCCTCCGGCGAAGATCAGCGCGACCAGCAGGTCGTTCCAGACCCAGAGGAACTGGAAGATGCCGAACGCGGCCAGCGCCGGGGTGATCAGCGGCAGCACGATGGTGCGGAAGATCTTCGGGTGGCTCGCCCCGTCGACCCGGGCCGCCTCCATCAGGTCTCCGGGCAGTTGCGAGATGAAGTTGTGCAGCAGGAAGACGGCGAACGGAAGCGCGAAGCAGGTGTGCGCGAACCACACCTGGGCGAACTTCTGTTCGTCGACCAGGTCCCAGGCCGGCATCAGGGTGACGCCGGCGACGGTGACGCCGGTGGAGAAGAACTTCAGCAGCGGCACCAGGGCCATCTGGAGGGGCACGATCTGCAGCGCGAAGATCGCGATGTAGACCCAGTCCCGACCCCGGAAGTTGATCCACGCCAGCGCGTACGCGGCCAGGGCCGCGAAGGCGAGCGGGAAGAGCACCGACGGGATGGTGATCGCCAGCGAGTTGATGAAGTAGCTGGCGAGCTGCCCGGACGACGCCGACCGCCCGAACAGGACCTCCTGGTAGTTCTCCAGGGTGAACTGCGGGTTGGTGAAGGCGGTCCACCAGCCGGTGGTCTTGATCTCGTCCTCCGGCCGGAGCGAGGAGATGAAGAGACCGAAGGTCGGGATGGTCCAGACCACCGCGATGACGATCGAGACGAGGGTCGCGGTGCGGCTGTTCAGCCGCCTGCGGACCCGCCCGGCGGTGGTCTTCGGTTCGTCGGTCTGCTGGGTGCCGGCGGCAATCGTGGGCGTGGCGGTGGTCATCTCAGCCCTCCCGCTGCTGACGGAGGTTGCGGATCTGGTAGATCACGACCGGGATGACCAGGATGAAGAGGAAGACCGCGAGCGCGGAGCCCTGCCCGTTCTGGCCGTACCGGAACGCCTGGTTGTACATCTCGTTGGCGATCACGCTGGTGTCGTAGTTGCCGTTGGTCGCGGTCCGGACGATGTCGAAGACCTTGAGCGTGGCGATCGAGAGCGTCACCACCACCACGATCAGCGCCGGTCGGATGCTCGGCAGGGTGATCTGCCGGAACATCTGCCACGCCGTCACCCCGTCGAGTCGGGCGGCCTCCACGATGTCCGCGGGGATCGCCTTGATGGCGGCGGAGAGCACCACCATGGCGAAACCGGCCTGGATCCAGACCATGATGACGATCAGCAGCAGCGTGTTCAGCGGTGATTCCAGCAGCCACTGCTTGGGCTCGCCGCCGAGGCTGACCACGATCTGGTTGAGCAGGCCGATCTGGTCGCCCTCGCCCCGGTAGGCGTAGACGAACTTCCAGATGATGCTGGCGCCGACGAACGAGATCGCCATCGGCAGGAAGATGAGGGACTTGGCGACCGCCTCGAACCGGGCCTTGTCCACCAGCACCGCGTAGATCAGGCCGAACGAGGTCGCCACGAGCGGGACCAGGAGCACCCAGACGAGGGTGTTGATCAGCACCCGGACGATCGAGTCGTCGGAGAACATCCAGCTGTAGTTGCGCAGCCCCACCCAGTTGTTGCTGCCCGCGTCCATGAAGGAGAGCAGCGTGGTGCGGATGGCCGGGACCACCAGCCCGATGGTGAGCAGCAGCATCGTCGGCAGCAGGAAGAAGAGCGCGAAGGCCCCCTCCCGTTGCTTCGGACGCCGGGGGAGCGGGGTGCCGCTGGTGGACGCGGCGACGAGCTGCGCCTCCCGACGGCGGGCGAACCAGGCCGGCACCACGTCGAGGAGCAGGAGCAGGCCGCCCACCACCGCGACGAAAGCGATCAGCCCGTACATCAGCATGAGGAACTTCGGCTGTTCCTCCGCGAAGTCGAACTCCATCGACCCTCCCAGGTCCGGATCCGCGGGTGGGCCGGTCCGCGCACGCGGACCGGCCCACCGCTCAGATCACTTCCAGCTGCTCTCGATGCCCTGGAGCACCGAGGCGGTGTCCTTGCCGTTGATCCACTCGACCATGCCCTTCCAGAACGTGCCCGCGCCGACCGCGGCCGGCATCAGGTCCGAACCGTCGAAGCGGAAGACGCCGCTCTTGTCCTGCAGGATCTGGACGGAGAGCTTGTCGATCGGGCTGGCGACGTTGGCGATGTCCAGCTTGTTGTTCGCCGTGACCCAGTTGCCGAGCTTCGCCCGGCTGTTGACGTACTCGGCCGAGGCCAGGTAGGTCTGCACGGCCTGGACCTCGGGCCGGTCGGCGTAGGCGACGACGAACTCGCCGGCACCCAGGACCGGCTTGCCCTTGGCCTGGTCGATGGCCGGGAAGTAGAACGCGAACGCGTCGCCGTCCTCGGCCACCTTGGTGCCGTCGGGGAACTGGTTGGCGTAGAACGACGCCTGCCGGTGCATGGCGCACTTGCCGGTGGTGATCGGCAGGCCGGCCTCACCGAAGGCGGTGGTGCCGATGCTCTTCACGCCGCCGAAGCCGCCGTTCATGTACTTCTCGCTCTTGAGGATGGTGCCGGCCCGGTCGACCGCGTCGACGATCCGCGGGTCGTTGAACGGGATGGCATGCGTGGTCCACTGGTCGTAGACCTCGGGGCCCTGCGTCCGCAGCAGCACGTCCTCGATCCAGTCGGTGGCCGGCCAGCCGGTGGCGTCACCGGACTCGATGCCGGCGCACCACGGCTTGATGCCGCTGGCCGCGATCGTGTCGCTGAGCTTGATCATGTCGTCCCAGCTGGTCGGGACCGTCCAGCCCTTCTCCTTGAAGAGCTTCGGCGAGTACCAGACGAAGGACTTCACGTTGGCGCCGAGCGGCACGCCGTAGAGGGTGCCGTTGACCGTGCCGTACTTCAGCCAGTCGGCCGGCAGGTTCTGCTCGGCCATGGCCTTGGTGTCGGGCCCGAGGGACTTCAGCTTGCCGGCGTCGGCGAACCGCTTGACCAGACCCGGCTGGGGCACGAACGCCAGGTCGGGCGCGTTGCCACCGTCGACGCGGACCGGCAGCTGAGCCTCGAACTCGGCGTTGCCCTCGTAGTCGATCTCGATGCCGGTGCACTCGGTGAACTGCTCCCACGAGCGCTCCAGCAGGTCGGCCTCCGCGTCCCGGATCGACGCGTAGATCGAGACCTTCTTGCCGTCGTGGCCCTCGTACTTGTCATATGCGGCGCACTCGGCCGAGTCCGCGTTGCTGCTTCCCTTGTCGTTGCCGGTGCCGCAGGCCGTGGCGCTGATAGCCAGCCCCAGTACGCCGGCGATCACGAAGGCCTGGCGTGGTCTGGTGAAGACCGCCATGCCGTCCTCCTTTCTTGCCGGCGCGTCGTGGTCTGACCCGGCGCCGGTCCGATGGGCGTCCCCACATGTAAGCGCTTGCATCCGGCGCGGTCCACCCCCTGTCAGACACGGACTAGTAACAATCCGGAAACCTGGCGGGCTGCGATGGTCACGCTCCCACGACTCTTTCGAAGGTTGGCGATATCTGTCAGGCTGTACGAGCCACATCGAAGGTTTTCAACATAGGAGGACCTGGATGCGTAAGCGATGGTTCAGCCTGATGGCGGCCGGCCTGCTGGTCGGCGCCACCCTGCTACCCGCGGCCCCGGCGATGGCCGCCCCGACGTTCAAGGTGCCGTTCCCCTGCGGCCAGTCCTGGTCCGGCCAGACCCGGTCTGACCACAGCCCGGCGTACGCCGTCGACTTCAACCGGACGGACGACCTGGGCGACCCGGTGGTGGCCAGCGCGCCGGGCACCGTCGACCGGGTCACCGATCTCGGTGGCACCAGCTACGGAAAGTACGTCCGGATCAGCCACGCCGGTGGGTACCACACCTACTACGCCCACCTGAACGGCTTCAACGTCTCGGTCGGCCAGAGCGTGGGCTACGGCAAGGTGATCGGCTGGGTGGGCAGCACCGGCGGCTCGACCGGCCCGCACCTGCACTACGAGCAGCGCCTGAACGGCAGCGACATCCAGGTCCGGTTCAACGGCGCCCTCGCGCTCTACTGGGGCACGAAGTCGTACACCAGCGACAACGGCTGCTCCTCCGGCAGCGCCACGGGCACGGTCAACACCAGCGGCACCCCGCTGACCGTCCGCTCCGGCCCGGGCACCGGCTACAGCGCGGTCGGGACGGTCGCCGACGGCGCCCAGGTGACCATCCAGTGCCAGACCAGCGGCACCAGCGTCACCGGCACGTACGGCACCAGCACGATCTGGGACCGGATCGGGTCCGGCCGCTTCATCTCCGACGCGTACGTCTACACCGGGCACGACGGCTACATCCCGGGCGTGCCACGCTGCTGAGCCGCCCCGCTGGGCCCGGCCGGAAACCGGTCGGGCCCACGTTGGCCGGCGCGCGGCGGTCGAGCCGATGCCGACCGGCATCCCCCCGGGCCGGACCTGGGTCAGGCGTTCATCCTCCAGATGGCGAAATTGAGGGCGGCCGCGAAGGTGACCCAGGCCCAGTAGGGCAGCATCAGCAGGGTGGCGGCGCGGGAGACCCGGGCGAAGAGGGCCACGGTCACCCCGATCGCCAGCCACAGCAGCACGATCTCGGCGAACGCCAGCCCGTACCGGCCGGCGCCGAAGAAGAGCGGCGTCCAGGCGGCGTTGAGCGCCAGTTGGCCGATCCAGGCCCAGATCGCCCGGCCGAGCCCCGTCCGCCGCCAGACCAGCCAGCCGGCCACCGCGATCAGCGCGTAGAGCACCGTCCAGACCGGGCCGAACAGCCACCCCGGCGGGGCCCACGCCGGCCGGGTCAGCCCGGCGTACTCGGCCGAGGTCCCCCCGACGCCGAGCGCGCCGATTCCGGCTGCCACCGCCACCGCCACGCCGAAGCCGAGCAGCGCCCACCAGGTCCCGGCGCCGGTGCGGCGCGCCGTCCGCGATATCTCCATGGTCGAGATATCTCCCGCCGGCGCCGGCTCAAACGTCTCCGGACACGGCGCCGGGGTCGTCGCGCCCGGTACTCCTGTCGGGAGGACGGAGACCGGCCACGACGACCCCGGCGGGTCGAGGGGTCAGCTGGTGCCGCGTCAATTGAAGATGCTGACACCACCAGGGCCGACGAGCAGCCCGACGATGATGAGGACGGCGCCCCAGAGGATCTGCCGGCGGAACAGCGCCAGGATGCCGGCGACCACCAGTACGACTGCGATAATCCAGAGAATCAGCTCCATGACGATCAAGTACCCGACGCGCTGACGCGGGAAACCTCGCTCTGATCGAGCTGGTCGCCCACGTGGAAGACGCTGTACGCCTGCTTGATCACCGGGTGCGCGACGTTGCGAACGCGGACCCCGCCCGGCGTCGTGCCGCGCTCCGTGCCGGCGTGCGCGTGCCCGTGCAGGGCCAGCGCGGTCGGGGCCGAGTCGATCGCCTGGCCGAGCTGGTACGAACCGAGGAACGGGTAGATCTCCAGCGGCTCGCCGGCGAGCGTGTCCGGCACCGGCGAGTAGTGGGTCAGGGCCACCAGCAGGTCGCAGTCCAGGCTGTCCAGCGCCTCGGCCAACCGGTCGGCGCTGTCGGTGGTGGTCCGGACGAACGCCTTCATCTCCGGCTCGCCGAAATCGCTGGCGCACCGCCCGGCGAAGCCGCCGCCGAAGCCCTTGACCCCCGCGACGCCGAGCCGACCGCCGGCGCACTCCAGCACGACGCCGGTGCCCTCCAACACGGTGATCCCGGCGTCCTCCAGCACCTTGACCACCTGCGGCACCTGGTCGCACTGGTGGTCGTGGTTGCCGAGCACCGTGATCACCGGCACGCCCAGCCCGCCGAACTCCTGGGCGACGCAGCGCGCCTCGGACTCGGTGCCGTGCCGGGTCAGGTCACCGGCGAGCAGCAGCACGTCGGCGCACTCGGGCAGTTCCTCCAGGGCCGGCCGGAACCGGCCGACCACGTCCTTGTCCAGATGCACATCGCCGACGGCAGCGATCCGGATCACCATGAACCTCCCTCAGGGCAGTTGCTCGATCTGCGTCGGCGCCTGGGCGCGGATCACCCCGATGTCACTGGTGATCGGCACGTCCGGGAAGCGCTCGGAGACCCGGCGGAGGATCTCCTCGCGCCGGTGCTGGCTCTCCACCTCGCCGTAGAGGACGAGGCCGGTCTCCCGGCGGACCACGGTGATGCCCTGCTCGGCGACGGACGGATCCTCCGCCAGCAGCCGGTGGACCTCCGCCTCGATGTACTCGTCGGGTGGGCCGACGCCGGTGTCGCGATGCTGGGTCACGATGTCCCCTTCTCTGCCGAGGTGCCGGAGTACGGCACCACCTCCAGCCGGTCCAGCAGCACCAGGAACGCCTCGGCGTACGGCGAGTGCTGCGTCTCCTTCCGTACCCGTTCCCAGTCGATCTGCTCCCGCAGGGAGCGGGCCAACGGCAGCCCGCGGGCGAAGTCGCAGTAGTGCTGCGAGAAGCTGAGCAGCTTGTGCACCATCAGTTGGGTCGCGGAGAGCACCGGCATGTGGATCGCGTCGACCGGTCGTACCACGGTGTCGGTGAACGTCTCCTCCGTCACCGGCGTCTCGATCGGCCGGTGGATCAGGTCCACCATCCGCCCGTCGTCGTAGACCTTCACCAGCCAGTCCTCCGGCGGGCGCTCGGCGGTGAATCCGGCCTCCACCAGCGCCTCCAGCGCCCGCTCGACGTCCTGCTCCCGGATCAGGAAGTCGACGTCGTGTTCGCTGGAGTGGCCGCCGTGGGCGTACACGGCGAAGCTCCCGCCGAGCGCGTACGGGATCTCGGACTGCTTGAGCACGGCGGCGACCTTCTTGAGGGTGTGCACCAGGGTCTCGTCCCCGCGCTCGGCCATCTGGTTCTCCCGTCGGTCGTGAAACAGGCGGTTGGATTCGAACTCCCGTACCCGGCACTCCGGTCACCCACACCTGGGTCGGTCGCGGGTGGGTGCGAACCGGGATCGACCGGTACATAACACAATGCCCGAGAGCGCCGATCGGATAGCCTGTGCAAGGTGGTCAGATCACTGCGAGGGCGACGCCGCCGGAGCCGGTTGCGCACCGTCGCCCTGATCGGCATCGACGGCTCGGGCAAGACCACCCAGGCCCACCGGCTCGCCGACGCGCTCAGCGCGGCCGGCCGCCCGGCCACCTACCACCGCAACGCCGGCGGCCGGCGCTGGCTCGGCCGGCTCGCGCAGCAGCTCGGCCGGCCGGACGCCCAGCGGCTGGTCGGTCGGGACGGGCTGCTCGCGGTCGAGTCCGTGCTGCGATGGCTCGCGATCGCCGCCGCGCTGCTCAGTTGCCTGCTCACCGGCCGGACCGCGGTGATGGACCGCTACGCCGCCTGCCAGTACGCCAGCATCCGCGCCCACGGCGGGCACCGCTGGGAGCGGCTGGCCCGGGCCGGCTACCGGGTCTTCCCGCGCCCGCAGGTGACCTTCCTGCTCGCCGTCGACCCGGCCGAGGCGTACCGACGGATCGAGCGGCGCGGCACCGACCACGAGACGATGGGGTGGCTCACCGCGGCCGACACCGCGTACCGGGCGCTGCCCGAGTACCCCACCTTCGTGCTCGTCGACGCCGGCCGGCCGGCGGAGGAGGTGTCGCAGCAGATCCAGCGGCATCTCGCAGGGTGGCTGCCCTCGGACGATGCCGAGGAGCCGGCCGGAGTGGCCGACCGGGCCGCCGCGGACACGGCCGCCGGCGCGGACGCCGCGCCACCCCGGCCCGCGGTGCCGAACCTCGGCCCCGCGCCCGGGGCGGTCATGCCGCTCGCCGCCCAGGCCCGCCCATAGCCGCGGCCGGGCCCGCTCAGGCCTGCCCGTAGACCGGCACGGCCGCCCCGCTGGTCGGCGCCGACTCGTCGGACGCCAGGAAGCGGATCACCGCGGCGATCTCGGCCGGGGCCACCCACCGCGAGTGGTCCGCGTCCGGCTGTGCGGCCCGGTTCGTCGGGGTGTCGATCACGCTGGGCAGCACCGTGTTGCACCGCACACCCGAGCGCCGGTACTCGACGGCCACCGCGTTGGCGAAGGCGAGCACGGCGGCCTTGGCGGTGGCGTAGCCCGCCGCGCCGGGAAACGGGGTGAGCGCGGCCCGGGCGGAAACGCAGACCACCGCGCCGCCGCCGGCCGACACCAGGTGCGGCAGGGCTGCCCGGGTGACCAGGTGGGTGGGGCGCAGGTTGGCGGTGAACATCCGCTCGAACTCGTCGATCGGCGTCTCGTGCACCAGCCCGCCACTGGCGAACCCGCCGACCAGGTTGACCACCGCACGCAGCGATGCCGCCGGGTCGCTCGCGGCGGCCTCGACCGCCCGGGCCGCGCCGGCCGGATCGGTGAGGTCCGCGATCACGCGGACCGGGTCCCCGGCCGCCGGCCCCGCCCCGGTCGGGCTGTCCCGCACCGGTACGACCACCCGCCAGCCCGCCTCCCGGAACGCGGCCGTGACCGCCCCGCCCAGACCGCCCGTCCCGCCAGTCACCAGCACACTGCGTCGCGCCATGGGGCACACGCTAACGCCGGCGACCGCCCGCCCTGAGTCGGGTGCCCGGTTCGTCCACGCCGGGTCGTCCGATCCGGGTCTGCCGGACGGGCCGCCGGGCGAGGCCGTACGGTTGGGCGGGGCTGCGGTCCCGCGTTCGGCGGCCGCAAGTCCGGCACGGCGACCCGGCCCGGCGGATGACGCGGTGGCGCCGCGGGGATGACACGCTGTCCCGGTCGGTGGACCCGGTCAGCGGTACTTTCCTCAACACGCGCAGTCATGGTTGACGCTCACGCCTCATGAAAGTAAGTTTCATCCGTGGCGAAGAGTCCGAAGATTTCTGCGAGTCACGAGCCCGGTGGGCTGATCGTCCACATCAGTGGCTTGCTCCCGTCGCTGTCGCCGGCCGAACAGCGGGTCGCCCGACTGGTCGTCGCCGACCCGGCCGACGCCGCCCGCCGGACGATCACGGATCTCGCCACCGCCGCCGAGACATCCGAGGCGACCGTCATCCGGTTCTGCCGCTCGGTCGGGATGGACGGTTACCCCCAGCTGCGCATCCGGCTCGCCGCCGAGGCGGCCCGCCGGATCGAGCCGCCGGACGCCCGGGTGGTCGGCGGTGACATCCCGCCCGGCGCCGACCTCGCCCAGATCATCGCCACCATCGCCTTCAACGACGCCCGCGCCGTCGAGGAGACCGCCGAGCAGCTCGACCCGGCCGTCTGCGAGCAGGTGGTCGACGCCATCGCCGGCGCCGGTCGGATCGACGTCTACGGCGCTGGCGCGAGCGGCTTCGTGGCCTCCGACTTCCAGCAGAAGCTGCACCGCATCGGCCGCACCGCGTTCTACTTCCCCGACGTGCACACGGCGCTGACCTCGGCCGCGCTGCTCGGCCGTGGCGACGTGGCCGTCGGCATCTCGCACACCGGCACCACCTCCGACGTGATCGAGGTGCTGGAGCAGGCCCGCGCCCGGGGTGCCGCCACCGTGGCGCTGACCAACTTCCCGCGCTCGCCCATCACCGAGGTGGCCGACTTCGTGCTCACGACGGCGGCCCGGGAGACCACCTACCGCTCCGGCGCGATGGCCAGCCGGCTCGCGCAGCTCACCGTGGTCGACTGCCTCTTCGTCGGGGTGGCGGCGCGCAACCGCGCCCGGGCGAAGAAAGCCCTCGAGGTGACCGCCGAGGCCGTCCAGACGCATCGGGTGGGCGGCGGACGGAGGCGGGCATGACCGCCGGCGCCGTGGAGCCGGATGAGGTGTCGTCACCCGTCCCGGACGGCCGCCCGGCCGTCCGCGTGGGTGCTCCCACCGAGCGCCGCAACCCGCTGAGCCTCGACCTCGACCTGCTGTCGACCCGCGACGTGCTCCGGCTGATCAACGATGCGGACCGGCGGGTGCCCGCCGCCGTCGCCGCGGTGCTCGACGAGATCGCCGCCACGGTCGACCTGGCCGTGGCGGCGCTGCGCGGCGGGCACCGGGTGCACTACTTCGGGGCGGGCACCTCGGGCCGGCTCGGCGTGCTCGACGCCGCCGAACTCGCCCCCACCTTCAACTCGCCCCGTGACTGGTTCTGCGCCCACCTCGCCGGCGGCCCGGACGCGATGTTGCGGGCCGTCGAGGACGCCGAGGACGACGATCGGGGCGGCGCGGCCGATGCGGCCGACTGTGTGCGCGCCGGTGACCTGGTGGTCGGTCTGGCGGCCAGCGGACGCACCCCGTACGTCCTGGGTGCGCTCGCCGCGTCGCGCGCCAAGGGGGCCTCGACGGTGCTGCTCTGCGCCAATCCGGAGGCGGAGGCCGCCCGGTCGGTCGATGTCTTCATCGGGGTGGATACCGGACCGGAGGTCGTCACCGGGTCGACCCGCATGAAGGCGGGCACCGCACAGAAGCTGGTGCTGAACGCGTTCTCCACCGCCGTGATGGTCCGACTGGGCCGGGTCTACTCGAATCTCATGATCGATATGGTCGCCACCAACGCCAAGCTGCGGGGGCGGATGATCTCGATCCTGGTGGAGGCGACCGGCTGCTCGGAGGAGGTCTCCCGGCGGGCCCTCACCGAGGCGGACGGCGACCTGAAGACCGCCCTGGTCTCGCTGGTCTCCGGTGCCGGCGTCCCCGCCGCCCGGGCCGCGCTCGCCCGCTCGGCCGACCAGGTCCGCGGCGCGCTCGCCCTGCTCGCCCCCTGACCCGGCCCGGCCCGCCTCCGGAGCGCGTCCGGCGCCCGTCGGGATCGGCGGGCATAGAACCCGGCCCCGGATTGTTCATCCAGGCGCGGGGTAATACCAACTCCGTGGATGAACCGACCCGTCCATCGGCGCGTATCTGGCAGTGACCAGGATCGCACCGGACTGGTGACCCGGGTCGCTGTGCCCCACGACGTCGCGATGTTGCCATATCGAGGGGCGGACGACGATCCGGTTCCCCGACCCGTTCGTGGTGCCCATCGGCGAGCCACCCGGCGGGGTGCTGACAGCAAACATGGACCGGGCTCTCAGCTACTACTCAGGCATTCGTGACACTTTCGACTCACGACATGGAATCCCCGACACGTCTCAACTGTTGTGTAGGTGTCAGCACCGGGGGCACAGCGGAAGTTACGGGGAGCTGATGGACGTGGGGATGGCGAGGAACCGGGCAACCGGCGCGAGCGAGGGGACCGTGGGCAACGTGGACAAGAACATCGGCATGCGAACCGACGAGGTTGCCGAGGAGCGCGACCTGGTCGGCGTCTACCTGCACGAGATCTCCCGGACGCCACTGCTGGACGCCGCCAAGGAGGTCGACCTCTCCAAGGCGATCGAGGCCGGGCTCTACGCCGAGCACCTGCTCGACGAGGACAGCGTCCCCGCCGGCGTCGACCGGGAGGACCTGGAGCGGCTGGTCGTCGAGGGGGAGCGCGCGAAGGACCTCTTCATCCGCGCCAACCTGCGACTGGTCGTGTCGATCGCCCGCCGTTACGTGCGCTCGGGCATGCCCATGCTGGACCTGATCCAGGAGGGCAACACCGGCCTCGTCCGGGCGGTCGAGAAGTTCGACTACGAGCGCGGCTACAAGTTCTCCACCTACGCCACCTGGTGGATCCGCCAGGCGATCAGCCGGGCGATCGCCCAGCAGGAGCGCACCGTCCGACTGCCGGTGCACCTGGTGGAGGACGTCAACCGGATGCGCAACGTGGCCCGGCAGCTCACCCGCGAGCTGGGCAGCGACCCGGAGCCGGAGCAGATCGCCAAGGCCCTCGGCGTGACCGTCGAGCGGGTCAACGAGCTGGTCCGCTGGTCGCAGGACACCGTGTCGCTGGACACGCCGGTCGGTGACGACGGCGACACCAACCTCGGCGACCTGGTCGCCGACAGCGACGCCCCGTCGCCGGAGGAGATCGTCCTGACCGGGCTGGAGCGGCAGCGCATCGAGGGCCTGCTGAACCACCTGGACGACCGTTCGGCCGGCATCATGCGTGCCCGTTACGGGCTGGAGGACGGCCGTGAGCACTCGCTCACCGAGGTCGCCTCGCGGTTCTCGCTCTCTCGGGAGCGGATCCGCCAGCTGGAGATCCAGGCCCTCGGCCGGCTCCGCGAGCTGGCTCGGGCGGAGGGGCTGCAGGCAGCCTGAGCTGGGTAGTAACGACGGCGAGTGGCCGGCGTCCGATAGGGGGACGCCGGCCATTCGCCGTCTGACCTGTGTGCGGTGCCACAGCGCTCCGGGTGTGCCTCAGGCTCCGGCAGCCGGGGCTTCGGGTCCCCCGACGCTCCGGCGGCCGGACGTTGCGGTGTCTCAGCGCACCCGGCCGTAGCCGTGGATGGGCATCATGTTCATCCCGCGCCTGAGCACGTTGCGCCCGGCGCTGGGCGCGTCGATCACCTGGCCGTCGCCGATGTACAGGGCGACGTGCCCGAGCCCGCGGTAGAAGATCAGGTCACCCGGCCGAAGGTCGCCGCGGCCGATGTGCGCCACCGCGCCCCACTGCATCCGGGCGTTGTGCGGCAGCGATCTGCCGGCCGCCCGCCACGCCGCGAGGGTCAGCCCCGAGCAGTCGTAGCCGTGCGGGCCCTCGCCGGCCCAGACGTACGGTTTGCCGATCGCCCCGTAGGCGTACCGGACGGCGACGCCGGCCTGGCCGGAGATGGCGGGTGCCGCCCTGGCGACGTCCGCGTCCGGTCGGGCGAGCGGCGCCTCGGTGGCCCGCCCGTACGCCTGGCGGCGCAGCTCGTAGAGGCGGGCCAGGTCCCGCTCGATGCGTTGCTTCGCGGCGGCCAGCTCGCGGGCCTGGGCGGCCTGCCGAGCGAGCACCGTGTTCAGCCGGGTCTTCTCGTCGAGCAACTGCCGCTGGCTGGCGGTGAACCCCTCGATCTGCTCCTGCCGCTGCCGGGTCAGCTGGTCGATCGTGCCGAGCCGGTCGAGCACCGCGGCCGATCCGCCGGGGCGCAGCAGCGCGTCGGCGGTCCGCAGGCCACCCGTCTTGTACGCGGTGGTGGCGAGTTCGGCCACGTCGGCGCGGCTCTGCTCGGCCTGCCGTTCCAGCGGGCCGATGCGGGCCTGTAATCGGTCCGCGGCGGCCTTGTTGGACTTGATCTCCTCGGAGAGCTTGTTGTACGCCTCGACGACCCGCTCCAACTGGGCGGAGGACCGCTCGATCCGCTGGGTGAGGTCGGCGGGGGACGGTTCGGCGCGGGCCGCAGTCGCGGGGGCGACCAGTGCGGCCGACAGACCGGTGACCGCCAGTGTGCGCAGCAGTCGGTTCAGGGATGACAAGAGCGGAGGGCTCCTCTCCCACGCCCGCCGGCGGCTGCTGACGCCCTCGGCGGCACCGGACCGGGGCCCTCCGGATGGTGGGCGCTGGGCCGGACCGGCTCGCCCAACCTAACCCGGGACGGGAGTCGTCCGCAGTGGAAGTCGGGGCGAATGTTGGCAAAGTGGTGGAAAGTGCGGCTGCGACGGGTGACCCATCGTGATCACCAACGAGGCGCGTGGCCGGAGGACGCGCCGGGGTTGCACCATTTGCACAGACAATGGCATTCGTCGTTCTGGACACATGCCGCCGGATTGCAGCGCTCCATAACCGACAAAGACCGAAATGGATTCCCTTTCCCGGCAATGTCCCGTCGCCACCAGGGCGGGAGAGTCCGGCAAATGGCAGTTCGCGCTGGCGGGGGCCCAACACAATGAAGCGCGGAGCCGGGATTCCCGTCGACCGGCATTGATGCCTCCACCTCGACGGGAGCCGACCCGGCGGACCGCCGTGGGAGGGATCCGTGAGTCCTGAACGTGCGACCACGCGAGCGCCGCGATCACCCAGGGTGACCGAGGCGAAGACCACACTGCTCTACGCCCGTCCCGGCATCATCGTGACGGTCGACCGGTTCACCGTCGGCCGCAACACCTTCCGGGTCGCCGAGCTGACCCACCTGCGCAGCACCCGGGGTCCGCACGACCGGATAGCCGTCCGCGCCGTCGCCACCAGCGGGGTGGCGATCGGCGGCGTCGGAGTGCTGCTCGGCTTCACCGGCGGCCTGCAACGGCTCACCGCCGGCGCGTACCTGATCCTCGGGGCGGTGCTGCTGGTGCCCGCGCTGATCGCCGTGGCCGGCGACCGCTGGCGGCCGCCGGCGTACGAGTTGTGGGGGCTGTACCGGGGTGACGAGGTGCTGCTGTTCAGCGCCGACGAGGAACGGCAGTTCGGGCAGGTGACCCGGGCCCTGGTGCGGGCCCGGGAGATGAACCGGTACGGCGGCTGGAACGAACCGCTCGCCTCGGTCGACCCCTGGCGACCGAGCCGCTGACCGGTCGGCGCCGGTCAGGCCGACCCCGGCCGGCGCCGACCGGTCGCCGGTGCCGACGCGGCCGGAAGGTCAGCCGCGGAGGGCCGGCTCCGGGGCCGGCTCGGCGGGGCGGTTGAGCCAGCTGGTCGCCCGGCGCTCGGCGTAGAAGGAGACGAACGGCACGGTGCCGGCCAGCATCACGGCGAGCATCCGCTTCAGCGGCCAGTCCGCGCGGCGGGACAGGTCGAAGGCGGCCACCAGATAGATCATGTAGAGGAAGCCGTGCGCCGGGCCGATGGTCTCCACCACGACGGGGTTGTCGAACGCGTACTTCAGCGGCATGCCGACCACGACCAGCAGGATCAGCACCACGCCCACGATCCAGGCGATCGCGCGGTACCGGGTAAGGGCTCCGCCCACCTCTGTCCGTCCTTCCCGAGCCCGGCTCAGCCGGGGTAGTCACCGGGCCGGGCGCCCGGATTGGCGTTCAACCATTGCAGGTAGCGGTTGTAGGCGGCCAGGTCGGCGTCCTCCACCCCGTCGGGCGCCACCGGCACCCGGTTCACCCGGACCGGGCGGCGCACCGCCGGCCGGGATCCGGACGCCGCGACCGCGCCGTTCGCGGCGGTGGGCGCGGTCGGCTCCGCGTCCGCGGATTCCGTGTCGGCGGATTCCGCGTCGGCCGGATCCCCGTCGCCGCGGAGGGTGTGCCGCAGCTCACGCCACCAGACGAAGACCACGAACCCCGCGAAGATCGGCCACTCGAAGGCGTACGCCCAGCTGAGGGTGTTGCCGCCGGCGGCCCGGCTGATCTGCCACCAGCCCAGCGCGAGGAACGCGCCGACCAGCACGACCGTGGCCACGTGGCGCGCGATCCACGCCGGGGTCCAGAGCCGCTTCATGGCATCGAGGGTACCGGGAGGCGCGGTGCTCTCCGACGCGGTGTCGTAGTTGTCGGGGCGTCGGGAGGGTTTGCTGACACCACGTGTGGGCATCCGTCTAGATGCCAGCCCAAACGACACCAGGGGGCCGACGATGACCGGATCAGTACGACAGGACGGGTACCCGTCGAGCGGCAGCGCGGAAGCCAGCCCGGAGCAGCGGGTGCCCGAGTGGAGCGGTGACCACCTGGCCGACCCGGCCACCGCGGGTCCGGACGTGGACGGCGAACTCGGGGTGGACCCGGCCGAGCTGAGCGACGAGGACCTGATCCGCGAGATGCACAGCCTGCACCGCACCCGGCTGGACACGTTGCGGCACGCCGCCGACTCCGCGCTCGCCAACCACCTGCGCCGCACCGCGGAGCTGGAGACCGAGTACCTGGCCCGGCACCCGGGTCGGGAGGTCGACCCGAGCCGGCTGCGGGACGAGTGATGGCGGCACACGCCGAACGGGGGATGTCCGCGCCGCCGGAGGTCGTCTTCAACACCGCGACCGACCCGGACCGGGCCTCCGCCTGGCTGCCCGAAGCGTTGCGCACGGACGGCGCCCCCACGCCGGAGATCGCAGGCGACGAGCTGCGCGCCCGGTGGAGCGCGCCGGCGCCGGCGCGGCTCTCCGCCGAGATCCTGGTGGACCCGGAGGACGCCGGCGGCGCCGTGATCCGGTTCGACCTCCTGGGCGACACCGCGGCGAACGCCGACCGGTTGGCCGCCGAGGCGCTCGACAACCTGGCCCGCGAGGTGGCCGACAACCTCCAGGCCGGCTGAGCCGCACCGGCCCCGACCAGCAGGCACGCGAGACGAGGAGACCGGGTGACCGACAGCCGCATCAGGCAGAGGGTGGCGCGGCTGCGCCAGGCGTACGCGCCGCACGAACACCGCCCGCTGGGCGGCTACCTGGCCGCGATGGGCACGTACGCGGGGGTGGCCGGAGCGCTCGCCGGTCTGGCCCGGGTGACGGGCCGGCAGGTGCCCGAGCGGCCCTCGCCGGCAGACGTGGTGCTCCTGTCGATCGCCACGCACAAGCTCAGCCGGCTGCTGTCCAAGGACACGGTGACCAGCCCGCTGCGCGCCCCGTTCACCCGCTACGACCGGCCGATCGGCAGCGGCGAGGTGATGGAGCAGGTCCGCGACTCCGGCAGCTCCACCCGGCACGCGATCGGGGAGCTGCTGAGCTGCCCGTTCTGCCTCGCGGTCTGGGTCGCCACCGGGTTGACCGGCGGGCTGGTGCTCGCCCCCCGGCTGACCCGCCTGGTGGCCACGGCGTTGACCGCGGTCGCCGCGTCCGACTTCCTCCAGATGGGGTACGCGGTGGCGCAGCAGGCCGCCGAGGGTGGCGGGCACGACGACGACTGAGCGGGCCGCGACGAAGGGGCCGACGCGGATCCGCTCGGCCCCTTCCGCGTGCCGCCGTCCCGCTCAGGTCGGTGTCGTGCCGTGGTCCTCGCCGGCCCAGCCCCGGGAGGCCTCCGGCTCCCGCTCGCCCTTGTCCGCGCCGGTGATCACGTCCCGGTCGACCGCGGTGCGGTCGTGCTCGTCGGCGAAGTCCGGCTCGGGCAGGGTGTCCAGCCCGTCCGGCGGTTGGCCGAGTGCGGGGTTCTTCTCGTGTTGGGACATCGCGTTCTCCTCTCGCCGGGGGGCGCGGTTCTCAGGTGACCGACCCGCCGAGCAGGTCCGCCGCCTCGTCGACCGCGTACTCGCCCTCGGGCAGTGCGGCGATCCGGGTGAGCCACTCCGCGGGGAGCTCCGCGGCGATCGCCCGGCGGTAGATGTCCGCCTGACTGATCCGCTCCTGGCCGTGGTACAGGTCCTCGAGCAGGTCGTCGAGGCGCCGGGTGTCCGGCTTGTCGGTCACGGGTGCGTCGTCGGTCACGGCGGTCAGCTACCCGTGCCGGAATCGGTCAAACGTCACCCGCCCGCGCCGCTCGACCGCCGCGCCGGCCGATCATGCAGTTGTGGTGCCTCGCACAACGTGCGATCCGGGGCGTTCCAGGCACCACAACTGCATGATCGACACGCCTGAGCACAGCGGCGCCCCCGGCCGGATGGCCGGGGGCGCCGCTGGTGTCGGTGTGCAGGTCGCCTCTCGGCGAGTGGCTCGACGCGGCTCCAGCCGAACGGTATTCCGCGAAGGCAGTTGGGTGAGGCCCGGGGACACTGGACACACCGACACTGCACACAACCATGCGCACCCGCCGGGTCTTCCGCCAACCACTGTGCCCCGCACCACACCGACCCCGCGCCACACCCACCGCTCCCACGCCGCCCACGTCCGGCCGTGTGTCGCGGTTGATCAAGAGGTTTGCGTCAGGTTCGGCGCGAATCCCGACGCGAACCTCGTGATCACCGGGGCGAGGGGCCGGGGGCGGGGGTGGGGGTGGGGTCAGGCGGGGGTGGGGAGGGTGGCGCGGCGGGCCCGGACGGCGGCGGCGAGCCGGTCGAGCACCTCGTCTGTGGTGTCCCAGCCCATGCAGGCGTCGGTCACCGACTTGCCGTACTCCAGCTCCCGCGTGGGGTCGAGGTCCTGGCGGCCGGGCCGGAGGAAGCTCTCGAGCATGATGCCGACGATGCCGCGCTGCCCGGCGGCGAGCTGGGCGGCCACGTCGGCGGCCACCAGCGGCTGGTTGCGGTGGTCCTTGCCGCTGTTGGCGTGGCTGGCGTCGACCACCACCCGCTCCGGCAGGCCGGCGGCCCGCAGCAGGTCGAGCGCGCCGGCCACCGACTCCGCGTCGTAGTTGGGCCGGCCGCCGCCACCGCGCAGCACCAGGTGCCCGTCGGCGTTGCCCCGGGTGTGCATGATCGCCGGGGTGCCGGAGACGTCGATGCCGGGGAACACATGGGGTACGCCGGCCGCCCGGATCGCGTCCACGGCCGTGCTGATGCTCCCGTCCGGGCGGTTCTTCATGCCGATCGGCATGGACAGGCCCGAGGCGAGCTGCCGGTGCACCTGGCTCTCGACCGTCCGCGCGCCGATCGCGCCCCAGGCGACGGTGTCCGCGATGTACTGGGGGGTGATCGGGTCGAGGAACTCGCAGCCCACCGGCAGGCCGAGGCGCAGCACGTCGAGCAGCAGCGTACGGGCCAGCCGCAGGCCGGTGTTGACGTCGCCCGAGCCGTCCAGCCCCGGATCGTTGATCAGGCCCTTCCAGCCGACCGTGGAGCGGGGCTTCTCGAAGTAGACCCGCATGACGACGAGCAGGTCGTCGGCGACCCGGTCGGCCGCCTCGCGCAGCCTGCGGGCGTAGTCCAGGGCGGCGGCCGGGTCGTGCACCGAGCACGGGCCGACCACCACCAGCAGGCGGTCGTCAGCGCGGTCCAGCACCCGGCCGACCGCGCGGCGGCCGGTCAGCACGGCCGAGGCGAGCGCGTCGTCCAGGGGCAGTTGGTGGTGCAGCAGGGCCGGGGTGGTCAGCGGCACGACGCGGTCGATCCGCTGGTCGCTGACCCGATCGGTCTCCGGGGTCGTCACGGTGGGCATCCTTTCGCCGACCGCGCCCGGGGCCGGTGCCCGGGTCGAGCCGGCTGCTCGTACGCAAAAGGGCAGGGACCCAAGGCCCTGCCCAGCCGGCTCGAAGAGGAGTGACGTCAGATCATGGTGAAGTCACCGGCTCCTCCAGCCGGCTGCCTAAACCATCGATACGACCGCGTCACGGGACCAGCGTACCCGACGGCGCGGCCGCGGTTCACCCGGACGTCGGCGACCCACGTCCGGCGTAGCGCGGGCGTGCCGGCGGCGGGGCCCGGGTATGAGGGGTGCCATGAGCGACGAGCAGAGCGACCTGGACCGCGTCGAGTCCCGTGCCCACCTGCTGCCGGAGGAGGAGGTGGTGGGCAGCGACGACCCGGAGGCGCAGGCGGAGGCGATCCTCACCGAGTCCGACCTCCGGGAGGACCGGAACGTGGCGCCGGACACCGTGCTGGAGCATCGGACCTCGGATCAGACGGTGACCCCGAGCGAGCCGCCGGACTGAACCCGGGCACCACGCGCCTCGCGGGATCCCCGGTAGGCCTGGGCCCGCAGCCACGTCATCGGCCCCGCGGCGGACAGACCGGCCGGCAGGTTGCCGATCGGATCGAAGGCCAGCGTGGCGTCCTGCCGGGCGCTGAGCTGGGTGCCGATGCTGACCTGCCCGAACGGCCGCCACGGCCCCACGCCGGAGGCGACCGCGAGCACCAGCCTCGGCTCGTCCGCCCGGGTCGCGGCGGCCACCTCCGCCAGGCTGCGGCCGAGGTCGGCCGAGTCCGGGTCGGCCAGCGCGGCCAGCCAGACCCGCCGGCGGCGGATGCGCAACGGCATGATCGTGCTGTACGTCCCGGCGAAGTGCCGCCGGGGTAGCGGCAGGGCGCGGAGCACCGGCGCCGCGCCGCTGGAGCTGACCAGCAGGTCGAAGGGCCGCTCGTCGTCCACGTGCACCCGCATCGCCAGGCCCAGCACGTCCGGCCAGCTGCCCGGCGTGGGAATCCCCTTCGAGAGCCGGACCGTCGCCGGGTACCGGCCCGGCTCGTCGATGAGCGCGACGCCGGTCGGTGGGCCGGGCGTTCCCCAGACCGTCACCTCGCCGGCGAACGAGCGGCCGGCCGGATGGAGCAGCCGCGCCCCGCGCAGGCGGGTCAGGGCGGCGGCGGAGCGACGGACGGCGCGGCCCGCTCGCGCGGCGGACGCGGACGGGCGGGCGCTGGGCGCGGGCATGCCCCTCCGTACCCCGGCCGGCGCGGTCGATGCGTCGACCCGGCCGCCCGGCGGCGGGCCCCCGTGGGATCCGGGCTCCGGCCTGGCCCGTGGCCGCCGCCGGCCTCCGCCGTGAGCGCCCGCTCCGGCTCGCCCGGCGGTCGCACGTCACCTTTCCGCCCGCGCGATCGGATAGCGTCGTGCTCATGCCCGACAGCGGTTACCCCTGGCCCATCGAGACGACCCGACTGGACAACGGCCTGCGCGTGGTGGTGAGCGAGGACCGCACCGCGCCGGCGGTCGCGGTCAATCTCTGGTACGACGTCGGTTCCCGGCACGAGCCGGAGGGGCAGACCGGCTTCGCCCACCTCTTCGAGCACCTCATGTTCGAGGGTTCGCTGAACGTCGCGAAGACCGAGCACATGAAGCTGATCCAGGGCTCCGGCGGCTCGCTCAACGCCACCACCAACCCGGACCGGACCAACTACTTCGAGACGGTCCCGGCGGAGCACCTGGAACTGGCGCTCTGGCTGGAGGCCGACCGGATGGGCGGCCTGGTCCCGGCGCTGACCCAGGAGACGCTGGACAACCAGCGTGACGTGGTCAAGAACGAGCGGCGGCAGCGGTACGAGAACGTGCCGTACGGCGACGCCTGGCTGCGGCTGCTGCCGCTGCTCTACCCGCCGAAGCACCCGTACCACCACGCCACGATCGGCTCCATGGCCGACCTGAACGCCGCCGCCCTCGGCACCTTCCAGGCGTTCCACCAGACCTACTACGCGCCCAACAACGCCGTGCTCACCGTGGTGGGGGACGCCGCCGCCGCGGAGGTGTTCGCGCTGGCCGACAAGTACTTCGGGGCCATACCGGCGCGGCCCGACATCCCGGCCGCGCCGGACGGCCGGACGGTGCCGGCCACCGGTCGGCCGGCCGTGGAGACGGTGACCGCCGAGGTCCCGGCCCCCCGGGTGTACGTCGCCCACCGCACCCACCCGTTCGGCAGCACCGGCTACGACGTCGTCACGGTGCTGGCCACCGTGCTGGGCAGCGGCCGGGGCAGCCGGCTCTACCAACGGCTGGCCGACGGCGAGCGGATCGCCCAGCCCGACCTGGTCGGGGCGTACGGGGTCGACCTGGCGCACGCGCCGGCGCCGCTGATCGCCACCGCCACCGCCCGACCCGGGGTGGGCGCCGAGCGGCTGGCCGCCGGGCTGCACGCCGTGATCGACGAGTTGGCCACCGTGCCGGTCACCGCCAGCGAGCTGGACCGCGCCAAGGCCCTGCTCAGCACGGCCTGGTGGCGGCAGATGTCCACTGTCGACGGCCGGGCGGACACGCTGGGCCGGTACGCCACCCAGTTCAGTGACCCGGCCCGGGCCGCCGAACGCCTGCCCGCCCTGCTCGCGGTGACCGCCGAGCAGATCGCCGAGACCGCCGCCGAGGTGCTCGCCGCCGACGACCGGGTGACCCTGACCTACCACGCCGAGGAGACGCCGTGACCCTGATCGCCTCCCGCCCCGGCCCGGGCGCCGCCCGCCCCTACCGGTTCCCGCCGGTGGTCCGCCGCACCGTGGCCGGTGGTCAGGTCGTCGCCGCGCACCTGCCCGGGCAGACCCTCGCGGTCGCGTTGCTGCTGCTCGACGCCGGCGCCGGCCGCGAGCCCACCGGCAAGGAGGGGCTCGGCGGGGTGCTCGCCAAGGCCCTCGAGGAGGGCACCGCCCAGCGGGACGCCGCCGCGTACGCGCTCGCCGTCGAGGGGCTCGGCACCGAGCTGGTGATCGGGCTGGACTGGGACTCGTTCCAGGTCAGCGTGCAGGTACCGGTGGACCGGCTGACCGCCGCCGTCGAGTTGCTGGCCGAGGCCGTCCGCACCCCCCGGCTCGACCCGGCCGACGTGCGCCGGGTCCGCGACGACGAGGCCACCGCGCTGCGGATGGACTGGGCCAACCCCGGCCCGCGGGCGGACGCGGCGCTGCGCGCCGACCTGTTCGGCGCGGAGAACCGGTGGGGTCGGCCGATGTACGGCGATCCGGACTCGGTCGCCGGCGTCGACGTCGACGGCGTCACGGTCTTCCACTCCGAGTGGTTCATCCGCCCCGGCACGCTGATCGTCGCCGGCGACCTGGACCGGATCGACCTGGACGCGCTCGGCGCGGCGGCGTTCGCCGGCGCCGGCGGCGGCCCGGTCGACCGCGGCGGTCCGATCGAGGTGCCGCTGCACGACACCCGGCGGATCATCCTGGTCGACCGGCCCGGGTCGGTGCAGTCCACCCTGCGGCTCGGGCACCCGTCCCCGCACCGCGCCCACCCCGACCACGTGCCGATGAGCCTCGCCGGCACGGTGCTCGGGGGCGCGTTCACCTCGCGGCTCAACCACCTGATCCGGGAGGTGCGCGGCTACACGTACGGGATCCGCGGCGATTTCGCCTCGTCCCGCCGCTTCGGCCGGTTCGCGGTCAGCTCCGGGGTGCAGACCGCGGTCACCGCGCCCGCGCTGGTCGAGGCGGTCGGCGAGATCAGCCGCACCCGGACCGGCGGGGTGACCGAGGAGGAGCTGGCGGTGGCCCGGTCCTGGCGGGCCGGGCAGCTGTCGGTGGAGCTGCAGAGCCCCCGCGCGATCGCCTCGGCGCTGACCACCCTCGTCGTGCACGACCTACCGGACGACTACCACGCCCAGCTGCGCGAGGCGCTGCTCGCGGCCGACGTCGAGCAGGTCAGCGCCGCGGCGGCGACGCACCTCCACCCGGACTCGCTCACCCTGGTCGTGGAGGGCGATGCCGCGGTGATCCGGGACGAACTCGTCGCGAGCGGCCTCGGCGACATCGTCGACGTCGCCCGCTGACTCCCGGCCGGACCCCGACCCCGCACCCGTTCCCGGAGAGAGTGGCCGCTTCCCGACGGAACGCCACGCTCTCCGGGACCGTGCGTGTGGAGGAGTCCGGTGGACACACCACGTGTGACGGGGATCGCAGGGCGGGTGTCCAGGTGTCGGAGGGTGGCCGACACGGCGTGAACGGCTGCGGTCGGACGCCCTCGTGGCCCGGGATCTTGCGGACGGCCGGGCGATCGGCGGTGGCGTTTGCGGCCGGACGGTCATCCCGGGGGCGCAGGGGTGGGTGTGACGTCGGCCCGGGGGCCGGGAAAGGGTTCCCGGGCCGGGGTCCCGGCTGGGTAGCCTCGCGGGCATGAGGATCGGCATTGTGGGGGCCACCGGCCAGGTCGGTGGCGTGATGCGGCGGGTGCTGGCGGAACGGGAGTTCCCGGCGGAGCAGGTGCGCCTGTTCGCGTCGGCGCGGTCGGCGGGGCGCACGCTGCCGTGGCGGGACGGCGAGGTCGTCGTGGAGGACGCGGCCACCGCCGACTACTCCGGGCTGGACATCGTGCTCTTCTCGGCCGGCAAGGGCACCGCCAAGGATCTCGCCCCCCGCGTGGCCGGCGCCGGCGCCGTGGTGATCGACAACTCCTCGGCGTTCCGAATGGACCCGGACGTGCCGCTGGTGGTCGCCGAGGTCAACCCGCACGCCGCCGCCGTACGCCCCAAGGGCATCATCGCCAACCCGAACTGCACCACGATGGCGGCGATGCCGGTGCTGCGCCCGCTGCACGACGAGGCGGAGCTGGTCGGCCTGGTCGTCTCGACGTACCAGGCGGTCTCCGGCGCCGGCCTCGCCGGGGTCGCCGAGCTGGACGAGCAGGTCCGCAAGGTCGCCGAGCACGCCGCCGGGCTGGCCTTCGACGGCGACGCGGTCGAGTTCCCCGCCCCGCGCTCGTTCGCCGAGCCGATCGCGTTCAACGTGCTCCCGCTCGCCGGGTCGATCGTCGACGACGACTCGTTCGAGACCGACGAGGAGCAGAAGCTGCGCAACGAGAGCCGCAAGATCCTCGAAATCCCGGGCCTCAGGGTCTCCGGCACCTGCGTCCGGGTGCCCGTCTTCACCGGCCACTCGCTCCAGATCAACGCCCGGTTCGCCCGGCCGATCACCCCGCAGCGGGCCCGGGAGCTGCTCGACGGCGCGCCGGGGGTGGCGCTCACCGACGTGCCGACGCCGTTGCGGGCGGCCGGCCAGGACCCGAGCTACGTCGGGCGGATCCGGGCCGACGAGACGGTCGAGCACGGGCTGGCCCTGTTCTGCTCGAACGACAACCTGCGCAAGGGCGCCGCGCTCAACGCGGTGCAGATCGCCGAGCTGGTCGCCGCCGAGCGCCGCTGAACGGACCGGTCGCCGCACTCCGGGCACCCCGCCGAGCCTCGGCGTGGTGCCCGGATCCGTCGTGGGGCCCCTGACGGCGTGCTTGGATGGGACTCGACCGGGCGAAGTGGAGGAGACCGTGGCGGACGAGCGGACACAACGCGCGCTGACCGATCTGATCGCCGGCCGCCGGCTGGGGGTCCTCGCGACCATCAAGCGGGACGGGCGGCCACAGCTGTCCACTGTGATCTATTCGTTCGACCCGGCGGCGGGCCTGATCCGGGTGTCGGTGACCGACGACCGGGCCAAGACGGTCAACCTGCGCCGGGACCCGCGGGCCAGCTTCCACGTCAGCAGCGAGGACGGCTGGGCGTACGCGGTGGCGGAGGGGCGTGCCGAGCTGACCCCGGTGGCCGCCGACACCACCGACGCCACGGTCGAGGAACTGGTCGAGGTCTACTGGTCGATCCAGGGCGAGCACCCGGACTGGGACGACTACCGGCGGGCGATGGTCGCCGAGCGGCGGCTGGTGCTGCGGCTGCACGTCGAGCGGACGTACGGGGCGCCGCCGCGCGGCTGACGCTCGCGGTGCCCGACGTCGGGCCGGTGGCCGACTCCGTCAGCCCGGGTCGACCACGGTGACGCCGGGCCAACGCTGGGCCGGGCGGTGCCGCGCCAGCCGGCGCCGGGAGAGCGCCACCGGCACCCGCGCGGGGTTGTGCCGCCACACCCCACCGAGCAGGTCGCCCAGTCCGTACGGAGCGCACACCTCGATCCGCCCGGTGGCGTCCAGCCGGACCGCCACCGCGGTCGCGTACTCCGGCCAGGTGGCCACCGCCTCGGCGACGCCGCGGTACGGCGCGATGGGATCGCCGCCGAACTTCGCCGCGTACCACGTGTGCACCGCCGCCTGGTTGCGCGCCTCCCAGGGCGGCTCCGCCCAGGCGGACACCAGTCGGGCGGTGGCCCGGTGGTCGTACTCCCGGCTCAGGTCGGACGGGTCGAAGAAGACCACGTCCACGTCCCGGACCGCGCCGGGGTCGAACCCGGCCCCGTACCGCTGCCCCCACACCAGGTCGCGCAGGGCCCCCGCGCCGATCCAGGCGTCCGGCAGTCCGGAGTCCCGGACCACCCGTAACGCGCGCGTCAGCCACGGGCTCCCGTCGACCAGCTGGCACAGCTCCCGCTCGTCGTCCCGCATCCGGACACGCTAACCGGGGCCGGTCCGGCGGCCGTCCCTGCGGGCGCCGCTCGGGTCATCAGCAGGGCGGAACGGGGGGCGGCGTGCCCGGCCCGGACGGGGGAGCGGTCGGCGTTACCCCGCCCCGGACGGCGGGTAGACGGCCGGTGCCGACACCGAGAGGGGAGCACCATGACAACGGTCGGAGAGTTCATGACGACCCGGTTGGTGACGATGGACGGCAACGACACACTCACCGCTGCGGCGCAGGAGATGCGCGACAGCGCGATCGGCGACGTGGTGGTCACCGATGGCGACAACGTCGTCGGCATCGTGACGGACCGGGACATCACGGTCCGGGCCGTGGCGGAGAACATGGACGCCAGTTCCACCCGGCTCAACCAGATCACGACCAAGGACGTGGTCACCGTGAGCCAGTACGACGACGCCGTGGCCGCCGCCGACCTGATGCGCACCTACGCGGTGCGGAGGTTGCCGGTTATCGACGACGGGCGCCTGGTCGGCCTCGTCTCGATGGGTGACCTCGCCGTCGAGCGTGAGCCCCAGTCGGTGCTCGCGGACATCAGCGCCGACGACCCGAACAACTGACCGTCCGCCGCGGACGTGCGCCGGTTCCCCGGATCCCCCGGGGAGCCGGCGTGTCATTCCGGCTCGACGCGGGCCCGCACGTCGGTGGCGCCGCGCGCCTGCGCGACCCCGACCGCCTCCGCGTCGACCGCCCGGCGGACCCGCGCGGGCAGGGCGCCGAAGGGGGCGACCGTCACGTCCAACCGGCCCCGGCCGGCCTGCCGGGCCCGCCACGTGCCGGCCACCTCGCCGTCGACCAGCAGCGCCCCGGGACTGCCGAGGATCCGCCACAGCTCCCGCTGGTGGGCCCGCTCGGGGACGAGCAGGCCGCGGTCGCGCCCGGCCAGGTAGGGGTCACCCGGCGGCAACAGCCGGACCAGCCGGGCCGGCGGCGCGCCGGTCAGCGCGGCCAGCCGGTCGGCCGGCAACCAGGCGGCCCGCCCGTCGACGCTGACCTCGACCAGCCCGCCGGGCCAGACCGGGCGCAGCGCCGTGGCGGTGGTGCCGAGGAAGCCCGCGGCGTCGGTCAGGGTGGCCGGGCCGAGCAGCCGCAGGTAGGTGGTGACCAGGTCGGCCGTGCCGGCCGCCGTGGCCGGTGGCCCGGACCAGTCGGGCAGCGGGGCGAGCCGGGCCGCTCGGCCGGCCACCTCGAGCCGTACGCCACCGGCGAGCCCGGCCTGTTGGAACAGCGCGCCGGAGATGTGCCGCGCCTGACAGGCCCGACAGTCGTAGCTCAGCTCGGCCGGGACCCGGTCGCTGACCGCGCGGCTGACCTCGCCCTTCTCCATCTCGGCGGTGACCACCGACCGGAACGCGTCGGCGGTGGCGCGGAACGCGGCGAGCCCGAGCCGGGCGCCGGAGCCGATCTGGCCGGCGATCCGCCGGGTGGCGTCCGCGTCGCTCAGCGGCCAGCTCGCCGCGGCCAGCGCCGGCAACGCGGCGCGGCGGTGCAGGTGCGGGGCCCCACGCAGCGACCAGGCGAGCGTCAGCCGGTCGTCCGGGAGTGCCGCGCCCCGCGCCGCGAGGGCAAGCCGGGCCGAGCCGTAGGGCGTGTCCTGCACGCCCAGCGCCAGCACGGCGAGGTCGGCCGCGCGCAGCCCCGGACGGTCCAACTGCTGGGCCGCCACCCGGTAGGCGAGCACCTGCTCCCGGCTCACCGCTAACCCGCTCGCCGCCATCGTGCCGTCCCTTCGTCCGCGGGTACTCCCCGGACGCTACCGCCCGGACCCGACAGGGCCGCCGCGCCGCCGCGCCGCCGGCCGCCGGGCCGCCGGGCCGCCGCGTCGCCGGGCCGCCGCGCCGCGGCGCGGGACCCGGAAGGGGAGCCGCGGTCGGGGTGCCGCCGCTCACCCGATCCGGGCGAGGTTGACCGCGTGCCGGGCGGGGACCCCTTCTCCGACGTCGACACGGCCGCCCGGAGCACGCCGATCCAGGGCCCGGCCGGAAAGCGTGCGCGACTGACCGGGAGGGGAGGACCCGATGATGGACGCGACCACGAGGTTCTTCGAGGAGCTCGACCGGAAGGGGTACGAGCCGCGGCTTGCCAAGGCCGCCGGCACCCTCCGGGTCGACCTGCACGAGGGGCCCCGCACCAGCCACTGGCTGCTGCGGATCGACCGGGGACGAGTGGCGGTGAGCCAGGAGGGCCGGGAAGCGGACACGGTGATCGGGACCAGCCCGGCGCTCTTCGAGGAGATCGTGACCGGCCGCGAGCACGGCCTCGCGGCGCTGCTGCGCGGCGACATGACCGTGACAGGCGACCTGCGGTTGGTGGTGCAGGTGGATCGGGTGTTCCCCGGTGACCCGGACTCCACCGGGCCCCGCCGGCGGCTTCAGCAGGAGGTGCGGTGATGGCGAAGAACACCGTCCGGATCCTGGACGGCAACACCTTCGTGGTGTCCGAGGACACCGGCGACATCGAGGCGACACCGAGCGAACCGAGCGGCCTCTTCTCCATCGACACCCGCTTCCTGTCGAAGTGGATCCTGACGGTGAACGGGGAGCGGCTGAACGCGCTCTCCTACGACGACCTTCAGTACTACGAGGCGCGGTTCTTTCTCGTGCCGGGGATGGCGACGCACTACATCGACGCGAAGTTGTCCATCATCCGGGAGCGGGCGGTTGGCGGCAGCTTCTGGGAGCAGGTCACCATCCTCAACCACGACGAGGAGCCGGTCGACCTCGAGATCCGGATGGCGGCGGCGTCCGACTTCGCCGACCTGTTCCAGGTGAAGGACGAGATCCTGAACAAGAAGGGCGAGATATACACGACCGTCGAGCCCGACAAGCTCCGGCTGGGCTA
Source organism: Micromonospora sp. WMMD812 (assembly GCF_027497215.1). Taxonomy (NCBI): domain Bacteria; kingdom Bacillati; phylum Actinomycetota; class Actinomycetes; order Micromonosporales; family Micromonosporaceae; genus Micromonospora; species Micromonospora sp. WMMD812. The sequence continues at coordinate 5,897,067 of NZ_CP114904.1, forward strand.
CCGGCGGGGCAACTACACCCGCGAGACGGTCATCTCCTCGTCCGCGCCGGCCCGATACGACCGCGAAGGCTTCACGTACACCGTCCATCTGGAGCCCAACGAGCAGTGGGAGACCCGGATCGACGTGCGGACCATGGCTCTCGGGCCGGGCGGCCGGGACCTGCGGATCGGGCTGCGTTCGCACGGCACCGAGCGGCTCGCGCTCCAGCACGACCTGGAGAAGTGGATCGCCGACGCGCCCAAGGTGAACAGCCAGCACGGCCGCGTCGCGTCGACCTACCGGCGCAGCCTCATCGACCTGGCTGCGCTGCGCTTCTCGCCGCTCTCGCTCGGCGGCGCGACGCTGCCCGCCGCCGGCCTGCCCTGGTTCATGACCATGTTCGGCCGGGACAGCATCCTGACCTGCCTGCAGACGCTGCCGTTCACGCCGGAGCTGTCGAAGACCACGCTGCGGATCCTGGGTTCCCTTCAGGGCACCCGGTTCGACGACTTCCGGGACGAGGATCCGGGCCGGATCCTGCACGAGATGCGTTACGGCGAGACGGCGGCGTTCGAGGAGCAGCCGCACTCGCCGTACTACGGCTCGGTCGACGCCACTCCGCTCTTCGTGGTGCTGCTGGACGAGTACGAGAAGTGGACCGGCGACGTCGCGCTCGTCAAGGAGTTGGAGCAGGAGTCGCGGGCCGCCCTGAAGTGGATCGACGACTACGCGGACCTCGTCGGCAACGGCTACATCTGGTACGAGCGGCGGAACACCGACACCGGCCTGGAGAACCAGTGCTGGAAGGACTCCTGGGACTCCATCTCCTACTCCGACGGGCGGCTGCCACCGTTCCCGCGGGCCACCTGTGAGGTGCAGGGGTACGCGTACGACGCGAAGACGCGGGCCGCCCGTCTTGCGCGGGAGTTCTGGAACGACCCGGCGTACGCCGACAAGTTGGAGCGGGAGGCCGCGGAGCTGAAGCAGCGGTTCAACCGGGACTGGTGGGTCGAGGACGGCGAGTACTTCGCCCTGGGGCTCGACCCGGACGGTCGCCAGTGCGACGTGCTCAGCTCCAACATCGGCCACCTGCTGTGGAGCGGCATCGTGGACCACGAGCGGGCCGAGAAGATCGCCCATCACCTGGTCGGCCCCCGGCTCTTCACCGGGTGGGGGGTGCGGACGCTGGCCGAGGGCGAGGTCCGCTACAACCCGATCGGCTACCACAACGGCACGATTTGGCCGTTCGACAACTCCTTCATCGCCTGGGGTCTGCGCCGGTACGGCTTCGCGGAGGAGGCCGCCATCATCGCCAGCGGCATCCTCGACGCGGCCACGTACTTCGACGGGCGGCTGCCCGAGGCCTTCGGTGGCTACCCGCGGGAGCTGACGAAGTTCCCGGTCGAGTACCCGACGGCGTGCAGCCCGCAGGCGTGGTCGACGGGCACGCCGCTGTTGTTGCTGCGCACCATGCTGGGGCTGGAACCGCACGAGGGACACCTCTCGGTCGAGCCGCGGCTGCCGGTCGGCATGGGCCGGATCGAGGTGCTGGACATCCCGGGCCGGTGGGGTCGGGTGGACGCCTTCGCCCGGGGGCGGCTCGACCTGCACAAGCTGGCCGACTGACGACGGCGCGCCACCGCCCACGGCGGTGGCGCGCCGGGCCGGAGGCGGTCGAGCGGGTACGCGACGTGCGCGCCGGGCCGGGCCGGAGCGTCGCCTCAGCCGGGCGGCAGGACGGTGTCGAGGAAGGCGGCCGCCACCGCCCACAGGTCCGGGCGGTCCAGGGGCAGCGCGTGCCCGCCGTGGGTCAGCCAGCTGTGTACGGGGTGCCCGGCCGCGAGCAGCGCGGCGGTCAGCCCGGCGGTCTGGCTCGCCGGCACCGACCGGTCCTCGGTGCCCTGCACCAGCAGCACCGGGACCCGGTTGCCGACGTGCGTCGTGACCGTGGCGTCGGTGGTCGTCGGATCGCCGGCGGCGGGTGGCTGCCCGATCAGGTCCGCCCACGGGTCGTCGCCGTCGCGCAGCCGCTTCCAGTCCGGCTCGAGCGGGTCGACCGGTGGCCAGTACGCCAGCACGCCGGCCACGTCGTCCGGGCGGTCGACCCCGCGTAACCCGAGGTGCAGGGCGAGCATGCCGCCGGCCGAGTCGCCGGCGACGAGCAGCGGCAGCCCGCCCGACTCCGCACGGGCCCGGCGGGCCGCGGCGCGTACATCGTCGAGCTGCGCCGGCCAGCGCGCCTCGTGCGCGAACCGGTAGCGCGCCGGCACCACCCGCAGCCCGTGCCCGGCCAGCGCCGCGCCGTCCTCGGTCGCCTGGGCCCGCCAGCCGCCGCCGTGGATCCAGAGCAGTACACCCCGTTCGTTCATACCCGCCATGCTCCTGCGGCCCGCCGGGAACCGCCACACCGCTCCGCCGTCGGCAGAAAATCTTGACATTCGCCGTCAGCTGCTCGGCCGCACCGCTGGCGGAGCGGGGTGCGGGGATCTGACCGTCGAGGACGTTTCCTGGTCGACCGATCCGTCGATCCGCTCCCAGGTTGATCCCAGCCGGGGAGGGTAGATTCTGCGGATGCCGGAACTCGTGTACCCGCCCGTGATCGCCTTCGCCAAGACGATGTTCCGGGTCCTCGATCTGAAGATCAGCATCGAGGGCGCCCACCACGTCCCGCGGACCGGCGGGGCGGTGTTGGCCAGCAACCACGTCAGCTACCTGGACTTCATCTTCTGCGGCCTCGGCGCGAACGAATCCCGCCGGCTGGTCCGGTTCATGGCCAAGCAGTCGGTCTTCTCGCACAAGGTGTCCGGCCCGCTCATGCGCGGAATGCGGCACATCCCGGTCGACCGGCAGGCCGGCGCCGACTCGTACGCGACGGCGGTCGGCGCGCTGCGCCGGGGCGAGGTGGTCGGTGTCTTCCCCGAGGCCACGATCAGCCGGTCGTTCACCGTGAAGGACCTCAAGAGCGGCGCCACCCGGATGGCCTGCGAGGCCGGTGCGCCGGTGCTCCCGGTCGCGCTCTGGGGCACCCAGCGGCTCTGGACGAAGGGACGCCCGCGCACCCTGACCCGCCGGCACACGCCGATCACGATCCTCGTCGGCGAGCCGATGGACCCGGCCGGCTGGCCGGACGCCACCGCGATGACGGTCGCGCTCAGGGAGCGGCTCACCGCGCTGGTCGATCGGGCCCAGCGGGCGTATCCCGAACAGCCCGGCGGGCCGGACGACCGCTGGTGGCTGCCCGCCCACCTCGGCGGCACCGCGCCCACACCGGAGGAGGCGGCCGGGCTGGACCGGGCCGGGCACGCCTGACCGGACCACGTACGCCTACCCGGTCGAGGCACGCCTGGCCGCCGGGGCGCGCCTGGCCGGGCCGGGCGATGGCCGGATCGTTCCGCATCCGGGCAGGATGGTGTCTGCCCTCCCGGCCTCCGTCCCGCCAGGATCCCTCTCATGAGCAGAGCAGCACTCGTCGTGATCGACGTCCAGGAGTCCTTCCGCCAGCGCCCGATCTGGGCGTACGGCTCGAACCCCGACATCGTCCGGCAGGTCGACAGGCTGGTGGCCGCCGCCCGGGAACGCGGCGACCTGGTGGTCTGGGTCCTGCACGCCGAGCCCGGCACCGGCGGGGTGTTCGACCCGGCCAGCGGGCACGTCCGGCTGATCGACGGCCTGACGCCGGCCGACGGTGAGCCCACCTTGGTGAAGACCGCGCACAACGCCTTCACCACCACCAACCTCCAGCAGGTGCTCACCCTCGCCGGCGTCGGCGACCTCACGGTCTGCGGCATCCGCACCGAGCAGTGCGTCGAGACCACCGCCCGGGTGGGCAGCGACCTCGGCTACCGGGTGACCTTCGTGACCGACGCGACGACGACCTTCCCGATCCCGCACCGGGACCTGCCGGAGACCGCGACGCTGGCGGAGATCCTCGCCGACCCGCGCACCCTGTCGAACGAGGAGATCATCGCCCGCACCGAGTACGCCCTGGCCGGCGGGTTCGCCACCGTACGCACGGTGGACGAGGTGACCGGCGCGTCCCGCGCCGGCGCCCGGAGCTGACTCGATGACCCGGGTCGTCTTCCTGCTGGTCCCGCAGCTGCACCTGCTGGACCTCGCCGGGCCGGCCCAGGTCTTCTCCGCCGCCGCCGACCTCGGCCACGACTACCGGCTGCACTACGTGGCCGAGCGGGAACAGGTGCCCACCGTGCAGGGCGTACCGCTGGTCGCCGACACCGACTGGCCCGAGCTGGGCCCCGACGACCTGGTCGTGGTGCCCGGCTGGCGGCCCCGCGCGCACCGGCCGCAGGGGCCGGTCGGGGCCGACGACCTGCGGCGGCTCGCCGCCCACCACGCGGCCGGCGGCACCGTGGCCAGCGTCTGCGCCGGCGCGTACGCGCTCGGCCGGGCCGGGCTGCTGGACGGGCGGCGCTGCACCACCCACCACGAGGTGCAGGACGACCTGGCCCGGCGGCACCCGGCCGCCCGGGTGGTCCGGGACGTGCTCTACGTGGTCGACGACCGGGTGGTGACCTCGGCCGGCATCGCCAGCGGCATCGACGTCGCGCTGCACCTGGTGGCCACCCGGCACGGCCCGGCCGCCGCCGCGCGGATCGCCCGCACGATGGTGGTGTACGCCCGGCGCAACGGCCACGAGCAGCAGGCCAGCGCGATGATGCGGCATCGCTCGCACCTGTCGGACGCGGTGCACCACGTGCAGGACCTGATCGACAGCCGGTACGACGAGTCGCTGCCCCTGGCGCAGCTGGCCGCCGCCGGCGGCGTCGCCGAACGGACCCTGAACCGGCTGTTCCGCCAGGCCACCGGCCTCACCCCACTCGGCTACCAGCAACTGTTCCGCGTCGAGCGGGCCGAACACCTGATCGGGCACGGCGCCACCGTGGAGGCGGCCGCGCGGAGCGTCGGCTTCACCGATGCCCGGATGCTGCGTCGCCTGCGCGCCCGGGCAGGTCGGGTGCCACCGCACGCCGGTAGTAGTCGTCGCGCGACCGGAACTCCACCGGCAGCGAACCGGGCAGGGTGATCCTCGCGTCGTCGGCGATCAACGCGACGGTGGACCGCAGCGCCAGCACGTCCCGCTCCTGCGGGGACAGATCCACCAGTTGCGGGCGGGTCAGCCGGAACGCGGCCACCGTGCGGCACACCTGCCGGGCCAGCTCGACGACCTGGTCGCCGGGGCCGCCCAGGGCGAGCGCCGGCTGCTGGATGGTCCGCAGCGCGTCGCAAACAATCATCAGCTGGGCCGGCCGGCCCGCCTCGGCCGGCAGCAGCTCCAGCCGGGAGGGCCACTGCCAGCGGATCTGACCGCTGACGAGGCCGGGGTGCCGGACCGGCGGACGGTGGCGTGCGGCCTCGGCCCGCCCACCGGCCACGACGGCCAGCTGCGACCCCTCGCCCACCCAGACGATCCGCTGGTCGGTGACGGTCACCGAGACCGGCCCCGGCAGCGTCCACGCCCGGCGGGTCTCGGTCGGGCCGAGCAGGTGACCCGCCACCAGCAGCCGGTGCCGCCAGAGCACCCGCTCGTCGCCCGCCGGCACCAGTTGGTACCGACGGTCGAGCACCGGTCCCACCTCATCGTCCGGCGCGTCGAAGCGGTGCGGACCGATGAAGAAGGGGGACGCGTCACCGTGCATCGTCACGACCTCCCGAGCAGCTGACCTCGCCGTCGAGAGTGGCTTATCCGCAGTCCAGGTGTCATGACACCCGTTAGGGGGTCGGCCGGTCGTACCTCGCCTGTGACCGGTAGATGCCGATCTCCTCCGGCCGGACGAGGCCGTCCTCGATCGCGCGGGCGAGCAGCGCCGCCTTCGTGGCGGCCGGCCGCCCCGCTCGGGTGTACTTGATCCGCGCCCGGTCGACGTACTGCTTGACCGTGTGTTCGCTGATCCGCATCCGACGAGCCACCGACGCCTTCGACATCGACTGGAACCAGAGCAGCAGCGCCTCGCGCTCCTTGTCGGAGAGGACCGGCCGGTCCGGTCGCGGGTCGCCGACCATCGCACCGGCCAGCGCCGGCGGCACGTACGGCCGATCGCTCGCCGCCGCGAGCACGGTGGCCACGCAGTGCTCCCGTCCCTCGTGCTTGGCGAGGAAGGCCACCGCGCCCGCGTCGAGGGAGGCGAGCATCGTCTCCGGGTCGGTGTGCTCGGAGTAGACGACCACCCGGCGGCCGGCCGCGCTGAGTTCGGCCAACTTGTCCAGCGCCATCCGGCCGTGCAGCCGCAGGTCGAGCAGGACGACGTCGGCGTCCGGCGCGGCCCGCAGCACCTCGTCCGGGTCGTCCCCGGTGGCCAGCACGGTGAGGCGGGGTTCGGTGGCGAGCCAGGCGCGTACGCCGTCGACCACCACCGGGTGGTCGTCCACGATGGCCACCCCGACCGGCCGCTCGTCGCTCATCTCCGCCACCGGGTCTGCGCCCATCTGATCTCCCCGTCCCGCTCGTACACCCACTGCACCCGACCGTCGTCCCCGGCGCCGTCCCCTTGGCCGGCCGGCGGACCGGTCGCGTCCGGGCCGTCCCGGTCCGGCGTCACGAGGCTGACCACCACCTCGTCCGGGCCGGACACCACGGTGAGGCGGGCCCAGCCGCGCGCGTCGGCCAGAAGCGCGGCGAGCGGGTCGGCGAGCCGCCGGCGGATCGGCACCGGCAACGGCGGCGGCGTGCCGACGGTCACCAGGTCGATCGGCAGCCCGTTCCGCTCGGCCAGGTCGGCCGCGGCGCGCAACTCGTGCAGCAGCGGGTCGGGCACGTCGTCGGACTCGGCCATCAACCGGCGCAGGCGGGCGGCGGCCAGGACCGCGCGGCGCTGCACGGCCGGGTCGGTCGGATCGGCGCGCCCGTCGGCCAACTCCGCGAGCACCGTCTCGGCGGTGCCACTGACCAGGGCCAGCCGGGCGCGCCGGTCCTGCCGGGCCCGCTCGGCCGCGTCCCGTTCGGCGGCCATCGCGTGGGTCGCCGCGGCGGTGGCGGCCCGCTCCCGGGCCAGGGCGGCGATCGCCGCGCCGCCGACGAACACGGCCACCGGCAGCGACGCCGTGCCGTAGACGTACATCGCGAAACGGGCCAGGTCGGCGGAGGTGGTCGCGCCGTATCCGACGACCGCGACCAGCGCGATCAGCGAGTGCGCGACCAGCAGGGCGAGCAGCCCCACCACCCGGCGGCCCCAGAGCGCCAGCACGAAGAACCAGCCGAGCGTGCCCCACACCCAGTTCGCCGTGGTGAACAGTTGCCGCTCGCCCGCGGCGGCGAAAACCGTCGCGTCGACCGCCAGCAGCAGGCCGGCCAGCCGCCACGCCGGCAGCGGCACACCGTGCAGCAGCCGGACCCCGGCCAGCACGCCGGCCACGGCCACGACCGCCCAGCCGGCGAGCACCACCGCCGGCGCCGCCAGCTCCGACCAGGCGGCCAGCGCCGCCGGCAGCGCGATGGCGGTGTGCCAGGCCAGCGCGATGACGACCGACACGAACCGGGCGCCGCGGTCCGAGGCGCGTGCCACGGCGGCCACCGCCTGGCGCACCCCGGCCGCGGGGGACTCGTCCGGGGTACGGGCTCTGGGCCGGCCCGGTGGCACCGCCATGCCGCCTGTCGTCCCACCTGCCGGCGTGGTTGCGCCGGGTGCCACGGCCGTGCCGTAGGTCGGCGTGGGAAGGGCGGCGTTCAGCTCAGCCGACACCGGGCCACTCCAGCCGGATGCGGGTGCCCGTGCCGGGCGCCGACTCGACCCGGGCGCTGCCGCCGACGGCGACCATCCGGCCGCGGACGGACTCGCGCAGCCCGTACCGGTGCGGGGGAACGGCGGCCGGGTCGAAGCCGGGACCGTCGTCGACCACCTCGACCGCGACGCCGCCGGCGTCCCGGCGCAGCCGCAGCGCCGCCGTCGCCCCGGGCGCGTGGCGGACCACGTTGGACAGCGCCGCGTAGACGCTCTCCGCGACCGCGTCCACCACCGCGGCGGGCAGCGCGCAAGGTGCCAGGTCGACGGTCACCGGCAGGTCGGGCAGCCGCTCGCGGACCGTCCGCAGCCGGTCGTCCAGGGACACCGGGCCGTCGCCGGGCAGCGCGCGGGCGTCGGCCAGGGCGGTGAGGGTACGCAGGTCCGCAGCGCACCGTCGGCGCAGCGCCGCGGACGGGCCGGAGACCGCCCCCTGCCCGACCATGGTCAGGGTGCCGAGGACGGTGTCGTGCAGGTCGCGGTTCTGCCGCCGCTCCGATTCCCGGGCGGTGCGGGCCACCAACGCCTCCCGGGACAGCCGCTGGTGCGCGGCGAAGGCCCTGTCGGCGCGCCCGATCCGGTGGCGCATCACTCCGGTCATCATCGCCGTGCAGGCGGTCTGCACCAGCAGGGTCGCGGCGTGCGCGCTGGCCTCGCGCGGGTTGCCGGCCGCGTGCGCGCCGGTCGCGTAGCCGGCGGTGACCAGCAGACCGGCCGGGATCGACCAGCGCGCCGGAGCGGTGGCCTGCGTGTTGATCACGGTGGTGCTGGCCAGCACCGCGATCCAGCTCCCCTCGCCGGGCAGCACCTCGGGCGCCACCAGCCGGGGAATGAGCAGGCACGCCGCCGTGGTGATCGCCACGTCGCCGGCCACCAGCGCCGGCGTGACGCCGCCGCGCAGGGCGCGCGTGGCGTACGAGAGCGACCAGGCGGTCAGCACCGCCACGGCCGGGAGCAGCAGCGCCACCTGCACCGGCGCCGTACGTACCGAGAGCGCCACCACCGCGCCGAACAGCCCGCAGGTCAGCCGGAGGAGGGCCGGCAGGGTGGTGAAGACGAGGCTGAGCGCGCCGCCGGCCGGGCTGTCCAGCACGGCGGACGGCGCGGTCCGAACAGGAACGGCCGGCATCGGGAGAAGCGTCCTTCCGACAACGACCCGTCCGGGTCCCTGCGGGCATAGATCGACAAAGGAGAATAACATGGTATCCAGTGGGCGATCACACACTGTGTGCGACGTATTGCCGACAGGTGAACAGATGCCCCATCGACGCAGGTCAGCCGTCCGTCTGCCGCAACCGGCTGGTTACCGCACGTCGACCGCCCGCCCTCGACGTCCCCCGCCGGCGTCCCGCGTTCGAGGCCGCCCGCGCGCTGGTCGCGTCGGCGGGTCGGTCGCGGGACGGGCCGCAGGTTGCCCTCCCGTCGGAACCGGGCCCGTGTCCCGCCCGTCCCATCGACATGGCGGGAACAGCATCGACCGTGCCGGTGACCGCGGCGGGGATCGGCGTCCTCGCCGTCGTGCTCGCCGGATGCCTCGCCGGAGGGCCGGCGGAGGAGCGCTTCCGCGGCGACCAACCGCCGCGGGTGGTCGACCGGTGGACCTCCTGTGCGGACGAGGCACCCGCGGCCGGCCTGCTGCCGCCGGGCGGCTCCGACGCGACGAGCCTGCCCCTGCTCGACGACTCGTTCACTCCGGTCGCCGCCGTGCTGTGCGGGCAGCAGGTACAGCGGCGTCCCGACGGCGGGCAGGAGATGGTGGCGACCGAGCGCCGGGCGGACGACGTGGGCGCCCTGGTCGCCGCGCTCCGGCTGCCCGACGAGCGACGGGCGGCCGGTCCCTGCACCCTCGACATGGTCATCCCGCCGTGGCTCGCGCTGCTCGACCAGCAGGGCCGGTGGGTGCGGCCCGGGATCCCGGTGGGCCCGTGCGGCAAGCCCCGCACGGAGGTCGGCGAGGCACTCGACGGTCTGCGGATGACCACCGTCGCGACGCGCCCCATTCGAGAGATCGAGTCGGCGGAGGCGGCCGCCGCCGGCTGTGTCCAGCGGTGGGCGGACATGGTCGCCGTGCAGGCGGGTTTCGGGGAGACGACGGCTCCGGTGAGCGCCGCGCCGTCGATCGCGGCCGGGACCGCCCTGCGGCTCTGCGTCTACGACGTCCCCGCGGCCGAGCGGGGGAGCGGGAAGCCGGCGGGTGAGTTCGCGTACGGCCGGGTGCTGCCGCCGGACCGGACGGCCGCCGTGACCCGCGCGCTGGCGACGACCGGGCCGGTGGCCGCGTGCGCCACGCCGGCCGGTCGTTTCGCGCTGCTCCGTCCGGTGGACGGCACCGGGCCCGAGGTGTACGTGGAGCTCGACGGCTGCCGGCGGGTGCTGGTCACGCCGCCCGGCGGCCCGCCGTCGCTCGGCCAGGCCGACCCCACGCTCCCTGGCCTGCTCGGTTGAGCCGACCTCACGCTCCCTGGCCTGCTCGGTTGAGCCGACCCCACGCTCCCTGGCCTGCTCGGTCGAGCCGACCCCACGCTCCCCGGCTGCTCAGTTGACCGGCAGCACCGCCGGTCCGCCGCCGGCGACGGACCGGGTCATCGGCCGGCCCCCGGACCAGAAGTAACACCGCACCCCCCGGTCGCCGCGCGCCCACGCCTCGCCGGAGGGGAACCGGTAGGTGGTGCCGGTGCGGTAGCGGAGCCTCCCGTCGACCGGCAGCTTCGCGTAGTGCGCGATGACCGTGCGGCAGCGGGCGTGGATGCCGTCCTCGTCGCGCTGCGCCTGTTCGTACGGCACATCGGAAGCGGTCCAGACGCCGGCGTACTCGAACTGGTGCGGGGTGGCGCAGGGCGTGCTGAGCAGACGGCCCCAGTTGTCCTCGTTCATGCAGCCGAGGAGCACCGGCGACCCGCTCCGCACCGCGTTCCGCAGGCTGCCGACATGGGTGACCGCCGCGTCGTCCTCGCCGTTGGCGCCGCTCACCGAGTTCAGCTCGAAGATGTCGCAGCGGAACCACCGGCTGCCACCCTGCCAGCCGACCGGCGAGGTCGGCGACACCTGCACCGAGAGCCGGGCGGCGCGCCAGTCGCCGCCGACGAACTCCCTGGCCCGGGCGTCGCACTCGGCGAAGGCCGGGCGCAGCGCCGCCGACCCCACCCGGGGTGGGATCGGGCGCCGGGCCACGTCGCCGGTGAACGTGCCGATGTGGAACGTCTCGACCAGGTGCGAGCTTGCGCAGTCGACCGGCTGGTAGCTGGTCAGATAGCTGGTCGGCTCGGCGACGACGTGACACTCGCCGGCCTGCGGGGCGAACTGCCGCGCCTGCGTGGCCGGCCGCCAGTCGTCGGTCAGGTCGCCGTCGCCCGCTCCCGGGGCGCCGCAACCCGCCAGCACCAACGTCGTCAGCGCAGCCCCGATCGCCGCGCGCCATCGGCGTCGCATGTCACCCTCCCGTGGGTCCCCCGTGACAACGGGCGCAGCATAGGACACGGGTGCGACTGCCCGCCGCACCCGCCTCGCTACCGCCGGCGCCGCACCCGCCTCGCTCGCCGGCGCCGCAGTCCGACACGCTCGCGGATGGCGCCCCATCCGTCACGCTCGCCGGTGCCGCACCCACACCGCTCTCGGTTGGCGCCGCGGTCCGACCGCCGATCGCGCCGGGATCGCTCAGCCGGCGTAGCCGTGGCTCACGATCCGGCGCGCCGCGGCCGCGTACGCCTCAGGAGCGGTCGGGGCGACGGCGCCCAGGCCGTCGACGTACCGGTTGAACATGCAGAAGGCGGCGGCGATCAGAACGGTGTCGTGGATCTCTACGTCGGTCGCGCCCGCGTCGCGCGCGGCCTCGACCAGGTCGGCGGTGACCTTCCGGCCGTCCTGCTGCACGGCGGCGGCGATGCGCAGCAGGGCGCGGAGCTTTCCGGAGATCGGCGCCCGGTCCGGGTCCGCCCGAACCTGGTCGACCAGCGGCATCCCGTCGTCCAACTGCGCGGCGGCGAAGGCCGAGTGGGACGAGCGGCAGTAGGCGCACTCGTTCAGGCCGGAGACGTAGGCGGCGATCAGCTCGCGCTCACCCCGGCTCAACGGGTGAGGCTCGGTGCGCAGGAGGACCTCGGCCAGTTGGTTCAGTGGCCCGGCCGTCTCGGGCCGGAACCGCATCAGGCCGGTGATGCCGGGAAACCGTTGCTCGTCGACGCCGAGGTCGATGTGCGCCATGTCGTCACACTCCGGTCAGGTCTCGCGCGGAAGGGTGCCTCGCACCCTGCCACAGCGCTGCCGTCCGCGCCTCCCTCCGTGGGGCGACCGTAAATCGATGGACGGCGGCGGCCGTCGACGGTGATCGTTGGCGGCATGCAGCAGGAGGAGATCTGGGACGTCGACGCCGCCCAGCGCTACGACACACCCGACGCCGGCATGTTCGCGCCCGAGGTCCTGGGGCCGACCGTGGACCGCCTCGCCGAGCTGGCGGGCGACGGACGGGCGCTGGAGTTCGCCATCGGCACCGGGCGGGTGGCTGTCCCGCTCGCCGAACGCGGGGTGCCCGTCACCGGCATCGAGCTGTCCGGTCCGATGATCGAGCGCTTGCGGGAGAAGGTGGACGAGGCCGCGATCCCGGTGGTCGTCGGCGACATGGCGACCGCCACCGCCCCGGGCGAGTACACCCTCGTGTACCTGGTCTACAACACGATCTCCAACCTGCTCACCCAGGCCGAGCAGGTCGAGTGCTTCCGCAACGCGGCGCGGCACCTCGCGCCGGGCGGCCGCTTCGTGATCGAACTCTGGGTGCCCGAGCTGCGCAAGCTCCCACCCGGTTCGGAGGCGGTGGTCTGGCGGTCCGAGCCCGGCTACATCGGCCTCGACACGTACGACGTCCTGCGGCAGCAGGTGGTGTCGCACCACGTCCGGTTCGACGACACGAAGCAGGCGCGGCTGACCCGCAGCCCGCACCGCTACATCTGGCCCGCCGAGCTGGACCTGATGGCCCAGTTGGGCGGGTTCGCGCTGGAGTCCCGGCACGCGGACTGGACGGGGACCGAGTTCACGGCCGACTGCCGGTCCCACGTGTCCGTCTACCGCCTGGAGAAGTAGCGGCGGCTGATCGTGGTAGCCGGGCTGTCCGACTGCGCGGCCCGGCTACCGGGTCAGCAGCCGGCTGTCGACCGACGTGGCCGGCCAGGGGCGACGTGCCGATCAGGCCGGCGCGTCGGCCCGGCGGGCGAGCGCACGCCGCCGGATCACGAGGGCGACCGCGAATCCCGACAACAGGAGGACCAGGAACGGCAGCAGGCCGGCGTCCTCCGACATCCGCACCCACAACGGCGTCTCGACCCCGCTGCCCGGCTCGCCCAGATCCGTCACCCCACCCGTCATGGCGGCGGGCAGCCACAGCAGCGCGTACTCCCGCGGGGCTTCGGTCGCGCTGAACCTGGCGACCACGAACGCCACCATCGCGGCCTGGGTCGCGGCGACTCCGCCCAGCACGGCGACCGCGACGGCCAGCGCCGGGCGCAGCCGCTGCGCTACGAGGACGGTGGCCAGCAACAGGACGCCCCACAGCAGGACGGCCAGCCCGACCGCGGCCGACCGGCCACCGAGCGGCCCGGTGAGCACCGTCAACAGCACGGCCGCCGCCGCGAGGACGGCAAGCAGGGGTACGGGTGCCAGACGCACCCGGCCGGCCAGCGACCCGCCCAGCAGTGCCGCACCCGTCAACAGCACGAGGACGGCACCGGAGAAGAACAGGACCTCGTCGGACATTGTCCCGGCACCCCTCTGTGTCGGCAGTGGACGGTGTGACAGCAGACGATATCGGCAGGGAGCCGCTTTCGCGTACCCCACGTCGGGTTCTGCGACACGACCGGAGAGGGTTTTCAGGCGATGAGCAGGCGAAGGCCAAGCTCTGCCGCGTCGAGATCAACGAGGTCGCGGTTGCGTTCCGCCCACCGACCCGAGGCGAGTCGCGAGTAAGCCAGAACCGACGCAGCCATGCGGTGTCACTGCTGTCGTGCGTGAACACCACCACGCGACGAGCGACGCGCCGCATCTCGCGCAGGCCCGCGATCGGGTCCGCCAGTGATGGATGGCTCGTAGGAGCCGGTACCGGCTCCGACATTCAACACCGTCCGCGTGTCGCCGAGCGCGGCCCAGACCCGTGCGGCGATCCGCGGCTCGGTGCGCCGCGTCACGGTGTACGTGGCTCCGATGGTGTCGTACAACTGCGCGCTGGACCTGTCGCCGCCTCTCTGGCTGTCACCAGCCCCCGCCGCGCACGGGCGCTGGCGTCACTGCTCCGCTGGGCTGGGCATCGACAAACCCGTCGACCTGCGGCGACGGTGGTGCGCCCGGCAGGATTCGAACCTGCGGCCTTGGGATTAGAAGTCCCCTGCTCTATCCGCTGAGCTACGGGCGCGTGGCGTGGTGTCGCGCCAAGAGGGTACCGCCCGCCCGCCCGCTGATCGAGGCAACGGGTGTCGGGCCGTGCTGCCGATCAGGTTCGCACGCTGCGCCGGCACCCGGCGACAGGTTTCCGCAGCCAGCCCGTCCTGCCGGACTCGTCATGACCGGGTGCTGGATCGCGCGGGCCGGGGGGTCGCGCCGCGTACCCTCGGCGACGTGCTGCTTGACCCGGACGCCGAGAACGACGTCGCCTACGAGCTCTGCCAGATCGTCGGTCGCGCGATCCTCCCGTACTCCCGTGGCGAGGACGACCGCGACGGCGCCGGCACCGCCTTCTTCTTCCGGACCGGGAGCGGGGAGTACCTGCTGACCGCCGACGCGCTGACCGGCGCGACGCTCGGTGAGCTCGGGCTGCGGGGGAGCGTCACCGAGCCGGCCGGCGTCGCCCCGGACTCGGTGGCGGTCGCCGGGGGCGCGACGGGGTGGGTCTGCCAGCCGGGAAGCGGCGTGGCGATCCTGCCCACCACCGGCCTGCACCGGCAGGCGCGCGACGGCGGCTGGGCGTGGCGGACCCAGCCGGTGGCCGATGTCATCGCGGCCGACGGGGACGTGATCGGGCGGATCGACGCCACGCCGGGTTCCGCCTTCGTGCTCGCCCACGGGGTGCGGGAGGACGGGTCGCGGCCGCTGGAGGTGGCGATCGAACGCGTTGTCCGCGCGGACGACGAGGTCCGGATCACCACGACGTTGCCGGCCGGGTACGTCGGCGCGCCGGTGTTCGGCGTGCAGGCGGACGCGGACGGGGCGCTGACCCTGCACTGCCTGGGCCTGGTGCTGCCCGGCACGGACGGCGGACACCAGGTGGCGACCTTCGACGAGATCCGGGCGGCCCTTCCCCCGGCCGGGGCGGGCACGGACTGATCCGGCCCGTTCGGCACCCGGCCGACCGGAGGGCCTGCGCGCTCCTCGGGTGCCACTCGTTCCGGCGGCGGTTCGGCGGGTGGGACCTGGATAGGCGTTATGACGCAGAGTCATAAATATGCCGCAGAGTCATCGTGCCCATCCGGATGACCCTGGAGGGCGCGAGAGGCGTGGTCCGACGCACGCGGCGATCCGTCTGGTCGGGCATCAGGCCGGCGCTCGTGTGGCGCCGACGCCGCACGAGCTCACGCGCCCACCGGATCAGCTGCCGGTCGGGGTCGCACCGGCCGGGTCGGCGTCCGCGGCGCGCCGGCTGGTCGGGACCGCCGCCGGGTCCGCGTCGTCCGGGCCGCTGCCGCCCGCCGCGACCGTCGTGTCGCTGCCGTCCGCCGGGGCCGTCGGCCCGGCGCCGAGGAACGCCTCGGCCCAGCGGCCGACCTCGGTGAAGACCTTCTCCCGTACGGCGGGGCCGGAGAGCGTGAGGTCGTGCATGCCCCCGTCGAAGCGGGCCAGGGTCACGTGCCGGCCGAGGCGGGGCGCGTACCGGACCATGTGCTCGACGTCCAGGACGGCGTCGGCCAGCCCGGCGGACTCGTGCCAGCTCCGGCCCTTGAACGACCGGGTGGAGCAGGCCAGCAGCACCGGCACCGGGATCTCCAGCCCGGCGCGCAGCTGCCGCTGGGCGGTGCGGATCGCGCCAAGCCAGCCGGCCCGGACGGGGAACCCGGCGAGCGGCTTCCAGGTCAGGTCGTAGCTCCACTCGCCGCGGTGGTCGGCGTGGATGCTCTCGCCGTACACCGTGCCCAGGCCGAACGGGAGGACGCGGTGCGGCGCCCGGCGGCCCAGCCGGGAGACGGCGGCCGCGAGGGGTCGCCGTACCGCCCAGGGGGCGTTGATGTCGAAGAACGGGCTGTTGAGGAAGATGCCGTCGACGATCCCGGCGTCGCGTCGGGCGTGCGCCCACAACGAGATGATCAGGCCGCCGGTGGAGTGGCCCATCGCGAGTACGGTGTCGTGCCCGTCGTCGGCGCGGATGATCTCGGCCGCGGCGTCCAGCTCGGGAAAGTAGTCGGCCAGGTCGCGGCAGAAGTTCGGGGTCTGGTGGGGGAGCAGGCTGCGGCCGTACTTGCGCAGGTCGAGCGCGTAGAAGTCCCAGCCCCGCTCGGCGAAGGAGTCGGCCAGATGCGTCTGGAAGAAGTAGTCCACGAAGCCGTGGACGTAGAGCACGGCCCGGCGGGTGGGCCGGTCGGCGCGCCGCCGGACCAGCGTGGCGACCACCGGCCCCTCGTCGTCGGTGCCCAGGTCGATCGTGTGCCGCTCGTAGGGCGGCCCCAGCACGTCCGGTTCCACGAACGCGACGGTACGCCGGCAAGCTACCGGGCGGTAGCCCCGAGCGCCGCCGACGCCGCGACCCCCACCCGGCCGCACCTGCCGGCGGGGGCCACGGGCGTACGGGTCAGGCGGTCTCGGCGTCCGCGCGCTCCTGGTCGGCCGGCGCGGCCTGGCCGCCCGGCTGGCCGATCTCGCGTACGTGCTTGTTGTGCCGCGGCTCCTGCCGGGTTTTCGCGTCGTTCAGTCGCCGCCGCAGGTCGTCGCGGGCGTCGTTGAGCGCGGCCCGCAGGTCCTCCTCGGCCGAGGTGGTGACGATCTTCTGCCGGCCGGCGATCCAGCACTCCAGGGTGACCTTCTGCCCGCGCGCGTCCCGGTCCTTGACCGACACCTCCAGTTCGGTGGCGTCGGCGTGGAACGCGGCCAGCCGTGCGTCCAGCGGGGCGAACTGGTCCACGATCCAGTTGCGGTCGCCCTGCGAGAAGCCGGCCCCGACGCGCAGGCACTCCGCCACGGTCGCCGGGTTCGTCACGGCGCTCATCGCCGCACCTGGCCAGGGACGCGGGTCGGGCCGGTGGTAGTCGTGATCATGGGCGCTGCCCCCTCGTTCGACGTGATGGTCGGCGGTGCGGTTGATCAAATCCATACCCAGCCCGGCCGGCTCCGGAACCGGTGCCGCGCGCCTAGCAGATGTGAGCTTGATCAGGGCGTTGTCCACGGTGGCCGCGTCGTCCACAGACCGACCGGCGGTGGTGGTCCCGGCGGGCCGGGGCGGGCCAGGCTCGGCACGAGTCGACTCGCGATGCAGGCCCCAACCCCTGGAGGGAAGATGTTCGACACGTACGTCACGATTGTCGGAAATATTCTGACGGCGCCCGAGTGGCGACGCACCACCCAGAGCAACACCCTGGTGGCCAACTTCAAGGTCGCCTCGACGGCCCGGCGGCTCGACCGGGACAGCGGTCGCTGGGTCGACGGCAACAGCCTGCGGGTCCGTGTGAACTGCTGGCGGAAGCTCGCCGAGGGGGTGGCCGCCTCGGTGATGGTCGGTGACCCGGTGGTGGTCTGCGGCCGCCTCTACACCCGCGACTGGACCGACGACGCGGGCAACCACCGCACGCTCTACGAGCTGGAGGCGGTGGCCGTCGGCCACGACCTGTCCCGCGGCCGGGCCCGGTTCCTGCGCAACCGGCCGAGCATGGCGACCAGCGCCGTCGAGGACGCCGAGGCCGAGAGCCGGGTCCACGGCGAGCAGACCGAACCGGTGCCCGACGGGCAGGCCCCCGCGCTGCCCGACCGCCGCTCGCTCGACGACGACTTCGACCTGCCCGACTTCAGCGGCCCCCGGGCCGGCCGCGCCGTGCCCTCGGCCGCCCCGTTCGTCGGGGCCGCGGGTCCGGTGGACCCGTTCGCCGGCGCGGGCAGCCACGACGAGGCCCCGTTCGGGGCGGCGAGCGGTGACGACGAGGACCCGTTCGCGCGGGCGGTCGGCGAGGAGGACTCCTTCGCGCGAGCGGTCGGCGACGAGGGCTCGTCCGCGCGAGCGGGCGCCGACGACGAGGGCCCGGACGAGGCCGGCGAACCGGCGGGCGGCGACGAAGTGGCGCCGCTGCCCGGCGAGCCCGAGGGTGACGGCGAGCTGGACCCGGTGCCGGGACCCGGGGCGCCGGCCGGCCGCGGTAGGCGGGGTCGGGGGCGGGTGCCCCAGCCGGCGTGAGCCCACGCACGGCCGGCCCGACGGGGGCGGGGTGGCGGCGGCGACGCCGACGTCACCCCGTGCCGGCCGGCTCCGGGCCGCGGCCGGGCCGGTCCGCGGGCCGGCTCGTCTAGGCTGGCCGGCCGGAGGTGGTGCGCGTGCGGCAGTCGGCGCCGGTGGCGAACGCGGCGGGACTTGTGGCGGGGTACGCCCTGGACAGGCTGCTCGGCGATCCGCGCCGCTGGCACCCGGTGGCCGGGTTCGGCCGCGCGGCCGGTGCCCTGGAGCGACGGGTCTACCGGCCGGAGCAGCGCGCCGGCGTCGCCTTCACCGCGCTGGCCGTCGGCGTGCCGGTGCTGCTCGGCGCGGCCGCCACGGTGGCCACCCGGCGCCGGCCGCTCGCCCGGGCGGCGCTGGTCGCGGCCGGCACCTGGACGGTGCTGGGGGGCCGCACCCTGCGCCACGAGGCCGAGGTGCTGGGCCGGTCGCTGCGTGACGGCGACCTGCCGGCCGCGCGGCAGCGGCTCGGCCACCTCTGTGGGCGGGATCCGTCGACGCTGGACGAGCCGGAGCTGGCCCGGGCCACCGTCGAGTCGGTCGCCGAGAACACGTCCGACGCGGTCGTCGCCCCGCTGCTCTGGGGTGCCGTCGCGGGCCTGCCCGGCCTGCTCGGCTACCGCGCGGCGAACACCCTCGACGCGATGATCGGGCACCGCTCCCCGCGGTACGCCCGGTTCGGCACCCCGGCCGCCCGCCTCGACGACTTGCTCAACCTCGTGCCGGCCCGGCTGACCGGAGTGCTCACCGTCGCGCTGGCTCCGGTCGGTAACGGCAACCGGGAGCGGGCGTGGCGGGTGTGGCGTCGTGACCGCAACGACCACCCGAGCCCGAACGCCGGCCAGTGCGAGGCGGCGATGGCCGGGGCGCTCGGCGTGCGGCTGGGTGGGCGCAACGTCTACTTCGGGCGGTCGGAGGTGCGGCCGTTCCTCGGAGACGGCCCCCGGCCGCAGGCGCGGCACCTCCGGCGGGC
Organism: Micromonospora sp. WMMD812; assembly: GCF_027497215.1. Taxonomy (NCBI): domain Bacteria; kingdom Bacillati; phylum Actinomycetota; class Actinomycetes; order Micromonosporales; family Micromonosporaceae; genus Micromonospora; species Micromonospora sp. WMMD812. Next base: position 5,916,137 of record NZ_CP114904.1, read on the forward strand.
GGCCCGCATCTCCGGGGCGGTCGGGTTGGCGGCCCTCGCCGTGGCGGCGGCCTACCCGCTGACCGCCGGCCGCCTGGTGTCCGCCGCCGGTCGGCGCGGCCTCCGGGGGCTGGGCCCGCTCGGTCGGAGGCGGCGACGGTGAGCGGCGGGCTGCTGGTCGCCGGCACCACGTCCGACGCCGGCAAGAGCGTGCTCACCGCCGGCATCTGCCGGTGGCTGCACCGGCAGGGCGTGAAGGTGGCGCCGTACAAGGCGCAGAACATGTCCAACAACTCGGCGGTCGTGGTCGGGCCGGACGGGCGCGGCGGCGAGATCGGCCGGGCGCAGGCGATGCAGGCAGCCGCCTGCGGGCTCGCCCCCGACCTGCGCTTCAACCCCGTCCTGCTCAAGCCGGGCAGTGACCTGGCCAGTCAGGTGGTGCTGCTCGGCGAGGCGGTCGACACGGTAACCGCCGGGAACTTCCGCGAGCTGCGGCCGCGACTGGCCCAGACCGCGTACGCGGCGCTGGCCGAACTGCGGGCCGCGTACGACGTCGTGATCTGCGAGGGCGCCGGCAGCCCCGCCGAGATCAACCTGCGGGCCGGCGACTACGTGAACATGGGCCTGGCCCGGCACGCCGGCCTGCCCACCATCGTGGTGGGCGACATCGACCGCGGCGGCGTCTTCGCGTCGATGTTCGGCACGGTCGCGTTGCTCGACGCGGCCGACCAGGCGCTGATCGCCGGCTTCGTGATCAACAAGTTCCGGGGCGACCTCGGTCTGTTGCGGCCCGGGCTGGACATGCTGCACCGGGTCACCAGCCGGCCCACGTACGGGGTGCTGCCCTGGGAACTGGACCTCTGGCTCGACGCCGAGGACTCGCTCGCCTACGGGCGGGTGCTCGGCCGCCCTGCCGCCCCGTACGGCACCGAGTGGCTGGCCGTGGCCGTGGTCCGGCTGCCCCGGATCAGCAACGCCACCGACGTCGAGGCGCTCGCCACCGAGCCCGGTGTCCGGGTACGGCTCACCGTGGAGCCGGCCGAACTGGCCGCCGCCGACCTCGTGGTGCTCCCCGGATCGAAGTCGACCGTGGCCGATCTCGCCTGGCTGCGGGAGACCGGCCTGGCCGACGCGGTCCTCGCCCACGCCGCCTCCGGGAAGCCGCTGCTCGGCATCTGCGGCGGGTTCCAGATGCTCGCCCGCGCGATCCACGACTCCGTGGAGAGCCGGCAGGGCAGCGTTCCCGGCCTGGGCCTGCTGCCCATCGAGATCACCTTCGACCCGCGCAAGACGGTCCGGCAGTCGGTGGGCAGCCTCGGTGGCGACGTGCCGGTCCGCGGCTACGAGATCCACCACGGGTACGTCTCCTCCGCCGACCCCGCGCTCACCCCGCTGCTGACCTGCGAGGACGGCACCGGCGAGGGTGCGGTGGTCGGCGCGGTGCACGGTACGCACTGGCACGGCGCGTTCGAGTCCGACGAGTTCCGGCGGCGCTTCCTCACCGAGGCGGCTCGGCTGGCCGGCCGGCCCGGCTTCACGGTCGCGCCGGCAACCGGCTTCGCGGCCGCCCGCGAACGCTCGCTCGACCTGCTCGGCGACCTGATCGAGGAGCACCTGGACACGGATGCGCTCTGGCGCCTCATCGAGGAAGGCGCACCCCCCACCCTCCCGTTCATCCCTCCCGGCGCCCCCACACCGTGACACCCCACCCCACCGGCGCGTCGATCATGCAGTTGTGGTGGGTGACAAAGGACGCCATTGTGGACGAACGAGGCACCACAACTGCATGATCGACCGGAGTGGGGCGGGGGCGGCGGGGTGGGTTGGGGGTGGGTCAGGGGCGGACGTCGGCGGGGTGTTCGGAGAGGGGGAGGCCGGCGGCGATCCAGCCCTGGACGCCGCCGATCATGTCGGTCGCCCGGCGCAGGCCCAGCGCCTGCAGGCTGGCCGCGGCGAGGCTGGAGCTGTAGCCGTGCCGGCACGCCAGCACGATCTCCCGGTCGTACCCGGTGGCCTCCGGGATGCGCCAGGCACTGGCCGGGTCGAGCCGCCACTCCAGCACCGTCCGGTCGATGACGATCGCACCGGGCAGCTCACCCTGCTCCCGGCGCTGTCGCTCGGTCCGGGTGTCGACCAGCAACGCGCCGCCGCGTACCGCCTCGGCGGTCTCGTGCGGAGTCAACCGGTGCAGCCCGGCGCGGGCCTGTTCCAGCAGGGCCTCGACGCCGGGGCTCATCACGTCACGGAGCACCTCCCGATCATGCCCACCGCCCGGGCGGCCCGCCGGGTGAACGGGTACGTGGACGCCGCCGGGCGACACGATTCCCCCGGACGTGATCGGTGACCGCCGTCCCGCGTACCCCGAACGGGTCCGGCGACCTCCCGCCGCCGCCCGGCGGGAGAAGCCGCACCGTCGCGGCATACTGGCGCGGTGCTGACGATCACCGGATCCCGACCCGTGCGCCGGTCCGGATCCGTGCGCCCGGTGGGGTTGCGGTGGTCCGGGGATCCGGCCGTCCGGTGGGGATGATCCCGGTCGCGGTCGTCGAGCCGTACGCCGATCTGGCCCGGCGGGTGTTGGCCGGCCCAGCGCGGTTGGGGCGTACCCGACTGGTGGCGGTGGACGGGCCGAGCGGCGCGGGCAAGAGCCGGTTCGCGACCCACCTCGCGGACGCCCTCGCCGCGCTGCCCGGCGGCGTACGGCCGCCGGTGGTGCACACCGACGACCTGCTCGACGGCTGGGACGACCAACTCACCTTCTGGTCGCGGCTGGAGGAGTCGGTGCTGGCGCCGCTGCGCGCGGGCCGGCCCGGGGCGTATCACCGGTACAGCTGGGTGCGGCGGTGCTTCCTGCCCGGGGTGGTGCCGGTGCCGGTCGGCCCGGTGCTCGTCGTCGAGGGGGTGAGTGCGGCCCGCGCGGCGGCCCGGCCAGAGTTGAGCCTCGCCGTCTTCGTCACCGCGCCGGCGCCGCTGCGGCTGGCCCGCGCGGTCGCCCGGGACGGTCCGGAGATCCTGCCGGACCTGCGCCGCTGGCACGCGGGGGAGTCCGCGCACTTCGCCGCCGACGGTACGGCGGAGCGCGCCGACCTGGTGGTCGACGGCGCGCCGGGACTGCCGCACGACCGCACCCGCTACTACGTGCGCATCCGCTGACCGGGCCGTCCGTCGACCGGGCCGTCCGTCGACCGGGCCGTCCGTCGACCGGGCCGTCCGTCGACCGGGCCGTCCGTCGACCGGGCCGTCCGCTGACCGGGCCGTCCGTCGACCGGGCCGTCCGCTGACCGGGCCGTCCGCTGACCGGGCCGTCCGTCGACCGGGCCGCTCGTCGACCGCGCCGCCCCGAACGGGCCACCTGCGGATCCGTGACCAGGGCGCCCTCGTCGGGTAAGGCCGGCATACGATGCCGGTCATGACCACACCGATCATGTCCGAGTCCGAGATCCGGGCCGCCGTCGAGCGGGAGTTGCCCGGGGTCCGCGCCGACCTGGAACGCCTCGTCCGCATCCCCGGCATCGCGTTCGAGGGCTTCGACCACTCACACGTGGAGCGCTCTGCCGAGGCGGTGGCGGAGTTGCTGCGCGGTTGCGGGCTGGAGGTCGCCATCGCCCGTTCCGGCGGGCAGCCGGCGGTGATCGGGAAGAAGGCGGCCCCGCCCGGTGCGCCGACGGTGCTGCTCTACGCCCACCACGACGTCCAGCCGGTCGGTGACCTGTCGCTGTGGGAGTCCGACCCGTTCGAGCCGGTGGAGCGGGACGGCCGGCTCTACGGTCGGGGCGCGGCCGACGACAAGGCCGGCATCATGGCGCACGTGGCGGCGTTGCGCGCGTACGGTGACCGCCTCCCGGTCGGCGTGGTCCTGTTCATCGAGGGCGAGGAGGAGTACGGCTCCGACTCGCTGGAGCGGCTGCTCGCCGAGCACCGCGACGAGATCGCCTCGGACGTCATCGTGATCGCCGACTCCGGCAACTGGGACATCGGCGTACCGGCGCTGACCACCTCGCTGCGCGGCATCGTCAACAGCTTCGTGGAGGTCCGGACCCTGGACCACGCGGTGCACAGCGGGATGTTCGGCGGCGCCGTCCCGGACGCGCTGACCACGCTGGTCCGGCTGCTCGCCACTCTGCACACCGAGGCCGGTGACGTGGCCGTCGAGGGACTGGTCGGGCGGGAGGGCGCCACCGTCGACTACCCGGAGGACCGGATCCGCGTCGAGGCGGGGCTCGCCGAGGGCGTCTCGTTCATCGGCACCGGCCGGATCACCGACCGGCTCTGGACGAAGCCCGCGCTGTCGGTGCTGGGCATCGACGCACCGGCCACCGGTGAGGCGCCGAACGCGCTGGTTCCGGCCGCGAAGGCCAAGCTCAGCGTGCGGCTCGCGCCGGGCGACGACCCGAAGCGGGCGTACGCGGCCCTGCGCGCGCACCTGGAGAAGCACGCGCCGTGGGGCGCGCAGGTGACGGTGAGCATCGAGCACGACGGCGACCCGTGTGTCATCGACGCGACCGGCCCGATGTTCGACGCCGCCCGGTCGGCCTTCCGGACCGCGTGGGACGGCACCGATCCGATCGACATGGGCGTGGGTGGCTCGATCCCGTTCATCGCCACCTTCCAGGAGATGTTCCCGGAGGCGGCGATCCTGGTGACCGGCGTGGAGGACCCGCACGCCCGGGCGCACGGGCCGAACGAGAGCCTGCACCTGGGTGAGTTCGCCAAGGTGTGCCTCGCCGAGGCGCTGCTGCTCGGCAAGGTGGCCGAGGCGGGCGCGGGCCGGAGCTAGGGCTCGCCTGCTCGACTCGCCTCGGCCGGGACGTCGACACACGCCCCGTGCGTCGGAACCGTAACGTCCCGGTCGATCTGGGAGTTTGCGGTGTGTCGGGCGCGGGGCTGTTATAGCCTTTCGAACATGAGTACGAACGAGGTGATGGCCCGGTTGCAGGCCGCCGTCAGCGCTCTGGGGGACGTCGACGTCTCCGCGTGGCCCGAGGACACGCTCAAGGAACAGCTCGGTGAGCTCTCCGCCGCCCTGGTCACGCTCGACTCGACGCTCACGCGAGTCGCCGACGAGGTCCGTGCCCGTGGGCTGCGGATCGAGGAGCCGGTCTCGGCCTGACCGCGGCGCACCCGCCCCGGCGGCCCCCGGCCAGCGGGTCGGCGTCCGTCGGGGGACGGGCGACTCCGGCGACCGGGCACCGCAATGCCCCGGAGGTGTCGGGGGTGGCTGGCAGGATGAACCCGTGCGGTTCCTCGATCTGGCAGCCACCTCCGCCGCCGTGGCCGCCACCAGCGGCCGACGGGCCAAGGTGGAGTTGCTGGCCGGCGCGCTGCGGGCACTCGACCCGGCCGAGGTGTCGGCCGGCGCCGGCTGGCTCGCCGGCGAGCTGCGCCAGCGGCAGACCGGCGTCGGCTACGCGAGTCTCCGCGACCTGCCGCCGCCGGCCGACGAGTCGACGCTGACCGTGGCCGCTGTCGACGCGGCGATCGACGAGATCGCCGGTGTGCACGGTCCCGGTTCGCAGGCCCGCCGCCGGGCGCTGCTCGGTGCGCTCTACGGCGCCGCCACCGCCGACGAGCAGCGACTGCTCACCGGGCTGTTCAGTGGCGAGCTGCGGCAGGGCGCCCAGTTCGGGCTGCTGGCCGACGCGGTCGCCCGGGCCGCCGACGTGCCGGTGGCCACCGTCCGGCGGGCCCTGCTGCTCGCCGGCGACCTGCGGGCGGTCGCGGTGGCCGCGCTCGACGGGGGTGCCGCCGCGTTGGCCGGGTTCGGCCTTCGGGTGGGGCGCCCGCTCGCGCCGATGCTGGCGCAGAGCGCGCCCTCGGTCGACGAGGCGCTCGCCGCGACCGGCGTGCCGGCGATGGTCGACGTCAAGCTCGACGGCATCCGGATCCAGGTGCACCGCTCCGGCCAGGACATCGCCGTCTTCACCCGCAGCCTCGACGACATCACCGCCCGGGTGCCCGAGGTGGTCGCCGCGGTGCGCGCGCTGCCCGCCCGGGAGCTGGTGCTCGACGGTGAGGCGATCGGGCTGGACGAGACCGGCCGGCCGCTGCCGTTCCAGCAGACGTCGAGCCGGGCGGCCCGGCGCACCACGCCGAGCACCACGGGCCGGGCGCCGGTCGCCCCGGCGGTGCTCGCCGCCGCCGAGACGACGGGCGAGGCGGTGCTGACGCCCTACTTCTTCGACCTGCTGCACCTCGACGGCGAGGATCTGATCGACCGGCCCGGCCGGGAGCGGTGGGCCGTGCTGGCCGGCGCGGTCGACGAGTCGCTGCTGGTGGGACGGATCGAGGTCGACGGTCCGGAGCAGGCCGGCGCGGCGTACGCCGCGGCGGTCGACGCCGGCCAGGAGGGGGTCGTGGTCAAGGCGCTGGACGCGCCCTACGACGCCGGGCGGCGCGGCGCGGCCTGGGTCAAGGTCAAGCCCCGGCACACCCTCGACCTGGTCGTCCTCGCGGTCGAGTGGGGCAGCGGCCGGCGCCAGGGCTGGCTCTCCAACCTCCACCTCGGCGCCCGCGATCCGCGCACCGGCGAGTTCGTCATGCTCGGCAAGACGTTCAAGGGCCTCACCGACGAGCTGCTGCGCTGGCAGACCGAACGGTTCCTGGAGCTGGCCGTGGAGAAGGGCGACTGGGTGGTCCGGGTCCGTCCCGAGCAGGTCGTCGAGATCGCGTTCGACGGGGTGCAGACCAGCACCCGCTACCCGGGTGGGATGGCGCTGCGGTTCGCCCGGGTGGTGCGCTACCGCGATGACAAGACGGCCGCCGAGGCGGACACGATCGACGCGGTGCGAGCGCTCCACGCCGGCCGGCCCACCGGCTGAGCGGCGCTCGAGCCGGGATCAGGGCGTCGCCGCGCCGGCGGCGCGATCAGGCCCGAGGCGGGTCAGGCCGGGGTGCTCGGCGTTGGTTCGGCGGCCCGGTCGACCGGCCGGGGCTCGATGCCGGCGGCCCGGCGGGCCTCCCGGCGGGCCGCCCAGCCGTAGCCGACGAGCGTCATCACGGCGAAGAGCCACCACTGCACGACGTAGCCGAAGTTCTGCCAGTTGTTGGCGTGCCCGACCGGCACCGCGACGAAGGTCGGGTCGGCCGCCGGGGTCTGCTCGTCCAGCAGCAGGTACGCGCCGTAGACCGGGTAGGGCAGCTCGCGGGCCAGCCGCGGCACGCCGATCCGCCGGGTCTCCAGCCGACCGTCGCGGCGGTTCACCGCGTCCGCGCCGCTCTCGGTCTCGTGCACCCGGCCGACCACTGTCACGTCACCGGACGGGGCGGCGGGCACCTGCGGCTGGGCGGTCGCCCCGCCCGGCGCCGGCGGGATCCAGCCCCTGTCGACCAGCACGGCGGTGCCGTCGCTCAGCACCAGTGGGGTGAGCACCTCGAAGCCGACCTTGCTGTCCGCCGTCCGGCCGCGGACCAGGACCGTGTTCGTCGGGTCGTACCGCCCGGTGACGGTGACCCGGGTCCAGACCTTCTCCTCCGCCGGGGCCGGGCCGGCGGTGCCCGGCCCGCCGCTCGGGGCGGACAGCGCGTCGCGCATCGGCACCGGCGCCATCCGCAGGCCGGCGTCGATCCGCTCGTTGACCTCGGTGCGTCCGTGGTAGCGGTCCAGCTGCCAGTTGCCCAACCACACCATCACGGCCGCGGCGACCAGGGTCAGCGCGAGGATGCCCAGCCAGCGCGGCGTCAGCAGGAACCGGTACACAGCCACGAGGCTACCCGTATGACCGGAACCACTGTCCGCGACGGCCCGGGTCCACCTGCGCGACAGGCGCACGCCGTACCGCTCGCGTATCGGCGGGGACCGGTATGGTCACCGGACGGACCGCCGCCGCGGTCCTCTGCCGCGTACCCCCGCCGCCCACGAGGAGTCGATGATGACCGTCGTGCCGCGCCTGGTGTTCAGCGCGCCGTCCTCCGGGCACGGCAAGAACGCGCTGGCGATCGGGCTCCTCGCCGCGCTCGCGGACCGCGACATGGCGGTCGCCGGGTTCAAGATCGGGCCGGATCAGGTCGACGCCGGCTACCTCGGGCTGGCCTCGGGCCGGCCCGGGCGCACCCTCGACCCCCGGCTGGTCGGCGCCGACCGGCTCGCCCCGCTGGTCGCGCACGGCGCCGCGGGCGCCGAACTCGCCCTGGTGCAGGGCAGCATGGGCCTGTACGACAGCGTCACCGGCCACCCCGAGCGCGACTCGACGGCGGCCGTGGCCACCGCGCTGCGCAGTCCGGTCGTGCTGGTCGTCGACGTCGGCGCGATGGGCCAGTCGGCCGCCGCCCTGGTGCACGGCTTCCGCTCGTTCGACGAGCAGCTCTGGCTCGGCGGGGTGATCCTCACCCGGGTCGCCTCCTCCCGGCACGAGGCGATGCTGCGCGAGGCGCTCGACGACATCGATGTGCCGGTCTACGGCGCCCTGCGCCGCCAGGACCTGCCCCCGGTGCTCCCGAGCCGCCGGCTCGGCGTGGTGCCGGCCATCGGTGGCTCCGCCGAGGCGGCCCGCGCCGTCCGCCGGCTGGGCGAGGCGGTCGCCGCCACGGTCGACCTGGAGCGGCTGCTCGGGCTGGCCCGCTCCGCCCCGGCGCTGCCGGGCACCGCCTGGTCGCCGGAGGACGCGCTCGGCGCCCCGGTGGCCGCGGCGGCGCCGCCGCTGATCGCGCTCGCCGGCGCGCCCGGCGGCAGCTACAGCCCACCGGAGACGGCCGAGCTGCTCCGGGCCGCCGGGGCCGAGGTGGTCACCGTCGATCCGCTGCGCGACGAGGCGCTGCCCGCCGGCACTCGCGCGCTGGTCGTCGGCGGCGGGCTCCCCGAGTCGTACGCCGAGCAGCTGTCGGCCAACCGCAAGCTCTGCATCGCGGTGGCCGAACTGGCGCGCACCGGCCGGCCGGTGGTCGCCGAGGGCACGGGGCTGCTCTGGCTGGCTCGGGAGCTGGACGGGCTGCCGATGTGCGGAGTGCTGGACGCGGTGGGCGCGAGCCGCGACGGCGTGGTGGTCGGCTACCGGGAGGCGACCGCCCAGACCGACAGCGTTCTCGCCCCGCAGGGCGCGGTGCTGGTGGGGCACAAGGAGCACCGTGCCGTGCTCAACCCGCGGGCCGGTCAGCGGCCGGCGTGGAGCTGGGAGGGCGGCACGCCGGAGGGCTTCGTCTGGCGCAACGTGCACGCCTCCCAGCTCACCGTGCACTGGGCCGGCTACCCGGACATCGCCGGCCGGCTGGTGTCGGCGGCGCTCGGCGATCCCGCGCCCGAGGCGGTGCCGGCCGGGCCCGGCGGGGTGCCGGCGTGACCGGTCAGGTCGCGGTACGCCGCTTCCCGACGCTGACCGTCTCCACCCCGCGCACGGAGGTGCGGCAGTTGGCGGCCACGGACGCCGCGGCGGCCGGGGAGATCCTCGCCGACAAGCTGACCCGGCGTTGGCTGCCGCTGGCCGACGACTCCGGCCCGATCGACGGCCACGCCTGGTGCACCGACCTGGCGCGGCAGCGCCGGGACAGCGGGGACGGCGACCACTACGGGGTGGTCCGCCGGGAGGACGGCGCCCTCGTCGGCTGCCTGTGGACCCGGCGTACCGACTGGGGCGCCCGGCTCACCGAGATCTCGTACGCGATGGCCCCGCACGCCCGCGGCTTCGGGCTGACCGCGGAGGCGGTGGACGCGGTGGCCATCGCGCTGATCCTCGAACATGGATTCCAACGGGTCGAGCTGCGGGTGGCGCCGGGCAACACCGCGTCCCGGCGGGTGGCCGAGAAGGCTGGCTTCAGCTACGAGGGCCTGCTCCGCAACGCCGGCTACGTCCGGGGTGCCCGGGCCGACCTGGAACTCTGGTCCTTCGTGGCGGCCGACCTCCGCTGACCCGCACGGGTCGGCGGAGGCCTCCGCCGACCCGGCCGGGTCAGCCGACTATCGCGTCGGAGGGTGGGGTGAACTGGCGGGTGGGTTTGCCCTTCAGGGCGTCGCGGAGCGTCTCGGAGACCGCGGCGATCGGCACCTGGGACTGACCGTCACCGACCGCGTTGAACGGGTTGTCCGGGTCGGAGATGAAGCTCGCCGCGGCGAGTTCCGGGGTGTAGCCGACGAACCAGGCGGACCGGGTGCTGTCCGTGGTACCGGTCTTGCCGGCCACCGGCCGCCCGACGGTGCCCCGGACGCTGTCCGCCGTCGACCAACCACCGCATCCCCCGCGGGCCGGGGTGTCGCCGGTCGGGCAGCGGGCCGCGTCGGTGGCCGCCCGGGCGGCGTCGGCGCTCACGACCTGCCGGCAGCGCGGCTTGGCGACCTCGCGGGCGATGCCCCCGGCGGTGGTGTACGTCGTCGGCGTGCCGTCCCGGTTCATGATCGCCTGCACCGGGATCGCCTCGCAGTACCGGCCGTCGGCGGCGATGGCCGCATACGCGTTCGCCATCTCCAGCGGTGTCGCGTCGGAGACACCCAGGGTGAACGCGCCCCACTTCTTCACCTTCGCCGGTGAGGCCTGGTCCCGGTCGACGTCGGTGCGCCAGCGCAGCCCGAGCTGCTCGGCCAGCCGGACGCCCGCCTCGGCGCCGATCTGCTCCTCCAGCCACACGAAGTACGTGTTGACCGACTTGCCGAACCCGGACCACATGGTCTGCTGGCCGCTCATCGCCCCGCTCGCGTTGGACGGCGCCCAGTTGTCGAAGACCTTCGACTGGTAGCGGTACGGGGCGTTGAACGAGGTGGAGAGGGTCATCCCCGAGTTAAGCGCGGCCAGCATCGGGAACATCTTGAACGTCGACCCGGCCTGGTAGCCCGGCAGGTCGCCGCCGCCGAGCAGCGGCGCCACCGTGTTCGGGTAGTTCGCCTTCACCTTCGGCCCGGCCTCCGGGTTCGAGCTCTGCGGGTTCTCGCTCAGGTCCAGCGAGTACGTCCGGTTGACCGCCATGGCCTTCACCCGCCCGGTGCCCGGTTCGGAGACCACGATGCCGTTGGCGAACGGGCTGCCGGTGGCCTCCTTGGCGCCGACGTTCTTCTCCGCCGCGTCCTGGATCTTCGGGTCGATGCTGAGCACGATCCGGTAGCCGCCGCGGCGCAGCTTGTCCATCCGCTCCAGCCGGTTCTCGCCGAACGCCGGCTGCGAGCTCCACCAGTTCTTCAGGTAGTCGCAGGCGAAGCCCCAGCTGTTGAACTTCTCCGGGATCGCGGCGCAGTCGTTCGGCGGGTCGGTCAGCTTCAGCCGGATCGGCTCCGCCTTGGCCGCCGCGGCGGCGTCCGGTGACAGGTAGCCGAGCTGGCTCATCCGGTCCAGCACGTAGTTGCGCCGCGCGGTGGCGTCCTTCTGGTCCGACGAGGCCGGGTCGTACTCGCTGGGGGACTTGACCAGCCCGGCGAGGGTGGCCGCCTCGACGGGGGTGAGGTCCTTCGGAGTCTTGGAGAAGAAGATCTCGCTGGCCGCGTAGATGCCGTACGCCCGGTGGCCGAAGTACGCGGAGTTCAGGTAGCGCTCGAGGATGTCCTCCTTGCTCAACTCCTTCTCCAGGTCCAGCGCCATGCGCATCTCCTTGACCTTGCGCAGGCTGGTCTGCTGGGTGGCCTCCTGGACCTCCTTCGGAGTCGTCGCGCTGTCCCGCAGGGCCATCCGGACGTACTGCATGGTCAGCGTGGACGCGCCCTGGGACACCCCGCTGGAGCGGGCGTTGGCCACGAACGCACGGGCGACACCCTTCGGGTCGACGCCCTTGTGCTGGTAGAAGCGGGAGTCCTCGGCCGCCACGATGGCCTGCTGGATGTTCGGGGACATGTCCGACAGCTTGGTGTACTGCCGGTACTCCTCGTAGAACATCGTCAGGACGGTCTTGCCGTCCGGCGCGTAGAGATAGGACGTCTCCGCCGGCAGGGCGGTGGTCAACAGCTTGGTCTTGTGCTCCACGGCGTGCGCGGTGGCTTTCGCGCCCAACCCGGTGAAGGCGACCAGGGGATAAGCGACGGCGGCGATCACGATGCCGGCGATCAGCCCGGCGCGGAGGAGAGGAACGAGACGACCAGCGGCAGCAAGGGGTCGGTTGCTCACAAGGTCAAGCTATGACATTTCCGATTCGGAAATGAGAAGAATTCATAAACGGGCGGACGGGCGTCCGGCCGTGACGTGTCCCACGCCGTGATCCGCTGTCCCGCACGCCGCCTTCCCGGCAGGATCGCGGACATGCGTGGTCAGCCGAGCGAGCCCGACCTCGCCCACCACGGCGACGCGGAGGTGGGGGAGGGGCTGGTCGACCTCGCGGTCAACGTCCGCCGGGCGCCGCTGCCGCCGTGGTTGGCCGGGCCGATCGCCGCCACCCTGACCGACCTGGCCCGCTATCCGGACCCGGCGCCCGCCCGGGCCGCCGTCGCCGCCCGGCACGGCCGTACTCCGGACGAGGTACTGCTGACCGCCGGCGCCGCCGAGGGGTTCGTGCTGCTCGCCCAGGCCCTGCGCGGGGTACGCCGGCCGGTGGTGGTGCATCCGCAGTTCACCGAACCCGAGGCCGCGCTCCGGGCCGCCGGCCACCGAGTGGAGCGGGTCCTGCTCGACGCCGCGGACGACTTCCGCCTCGATCCGGCCCGGGTGCCCGCCGACGCCGACCTGGTGATGATCGGCAACCCGACCAACCCCACCTCCGTCCTGCACCCGGCGGACACCCTGGCCGCGCTGGCCCGGCCCGGTCGGGTGCTGGTCGTCGACGAGGCGTTCGCGGACACCACCGCGACCCCCGGCCGCCCCGGCGAGCCGGAGTCCCTCGCCGGCCGCCGGGACCTGCCCGGCCTGCTGGTGGTCCGCAGCCTCACCAAGACCTGGGGGCTCGCCGGGCTGCGGATCGGCTACCTGCTGGGCGCGCCGGAGCTGCTCACCCGGCTCGCCGCCGTCCAGCCGCTCTGGGCGGTCTCCACGCCCGCGCTGGCGGCCGCCGCCGCGTGCGCCACGCCCGTCGCCGTCGAGGCCGAGCGCGCCATCGCCGCGCAACTCGCCGCCGACCGCGACCACCTGGTCGCCCGCCTCGCCGACCTGCCGGGCGTACGCGTCGCCGGACGACCGGCCAGCGCGTTCGTGCTCATCCACCGGCCCGGCGCCGCCGCCCTCCGCGCCGCCCTGCGGGAGCGTGGCTGGGCCGTGCGCCGGGGCGACACCTTCCCCGGCCTCGGGCCGGACTGGTTGCGGGTGGCGGTCCGGGACCCGGCCACCACCGACGCGTTCATCCGGGTACTGGGCGAGATTCTGGAGGCATGATGCTGGAGACCACGATCGCGGCGATCCGGCCGTTGGACGAGCCCGCGATGGCCGCCGCCCGGGAGCTGCACGGCCGGCTCACCAAGCCGGCCGGGTCGCTCGGCGCCCTGGAGGAGCTGTCCGTACGCCTCGCCGGCCTCGCCGGGCAGTGTCCCCCGCCGCTGCCCGAGCCGGCCGCCGTAGCGATCTTCGCCGGCGACCACGGCGTGCACGCCCAGGGCGTGACGCCCTGGCCGCAGGAGGTCACCGCGCAGATGATCGGCAACTTCCTGGCCGGCGGCGCGGTGGTCAACGCGTTCGCCCGGCAGGCCGGCGCCGCTGTCACGGTGGTCGACGTCGGCGTGGCCACCCCGGTCCCCGCCCCGGCGGGCGACGCCCCGGCCGTGCTCGACCCGGCCGCGCCCCGGCTGGTGAACGCCACCGTCCGGGCCGGCACCCGGGATCTCGCGGTGACCGCCGCGCTCACCCGGGACGAGGCCCGGGCCGCCGTGGAGACCGGGATCCGGATCGCCGACGACCTCGTCGCGGCCGGCGCCGGCATCCTGCTCACCGGGGACATGGGCATCGGCAACACCACGCCGGCCGCCGCGTTGATCGCCGCGTTCACCGGGGCGGAGCCGGCCACGGCGACCGGACGCGGCACCGGTGTGGACGACCCGACGTACCGGCGCAAGATCGAGGTGGTGCGGACCGCGCTGGGCCGGCACCGGCCGGACCCGGCGGATCCCCTGGGTGTGCTGGCCGCCGTCGGCGGTCTCGAGCACGCCGCGCTGACCGGGCTGATCCTCGGCGCCGCCGCGCGCCGGATCCCGGTGCTGCTGGACGGGGTGATCGCGGTCTCCGCCGCGCTCGCCGCCGCGGCGTTCGCCCCGGACGCGGTGGGCGCCATGGTCGCCGGGCACCGCTCGGCCGAGCCCGGCGCCACCCTGGCGCTGCGCCGGCTCGGCCTGGACCCGCTGATCGACCTCGGGCTGCGCCTCGGCGAGGGCACCGGCGCGCTGCTCGCGCTGCCGGTGGTCACCGGCGCGGTCCGGGTGCTGCACGAGGTCGCCACCTTCGACTCCGCCGGGGTGGCCGAGAAGTGACCCCGAATCCGTACCCCCTCGGTCTGCGGCTCGCGGGGCGACGGGTGGTCGTGGTCGGCGGGGGAGCGGTGGCCACCCGGCGGGTGCCGGCGCTGCTGGACGCCGGCGCGGACGTCCTGCTGGTCGCACCCGAGCTGACCCCGGCGCTGCGCGCGCACGCCGACGCCGGGCGGCTGCACTGGGCGGCGCGGCGGTTCGCGCCCGGCGACCTGGACGGGGCCTGGCTGGTCCAGGTGGCGGTGGACGATCCGCTGGCCGCCGCGTCGGTCAGCGCCGCCGCGGCCGAGCGGCGTGTCTTCTGCGTACGCGCCGACGACCGGGCGGCCGCGACCGCCTGGACCCCGGCGGTGACCCGGCACGGGCCGGTGACCGTCGCCGTGCTCGGCGGCGGCGACCCGCGCCGCGCGATGACCGTCCGCGACGCCGTCCGCGACCTCCTGGACGCCCGGCGGGGCCCGTTGACGGAGCCGGCGGCGGAGGCGATCGCCGGTGCCAGGACGGGCGGCCGGGTGGCGCTGGTCGGCGCGGGGCCGGGTGATCCCGAGCTGATCACCGTGAAGGGCTGGCGGTTGCTCACCGAGGCGGACGTGGTGGTCGCCGACCGACTGGTGCCCGGGCTGCTCCTCGACGAGCTGCGCGGCGACGTGGAGCTGGTCGACGCCTCCAAGATCCCGTACGGGCCGGCCCGGGCCCAGGAGGAGATCAACCGCATCCTGGTCGACCGGGCGCGGGCCGGGGCGTTCGTGGTCCGGCTCAAGGGCGGCGACCCGTACGTCTTCGGCCGTGGCGGGGAGGAGCTGCTCGCCTGTGCCGAGGCCGGCGTCCCGGTGACCGTGGTGCCCGGCGTGACCAGCTCGATCGCGGCCCCCGGGGCGGCCGGCATTCCGGTCACCCACCGGGCGGTGGCGCACGAGTTCACCGTGGTCTCCGGGCACGTCGCGCCGGACTCACCGGCCTCCCTGGTGCGCTGGGACGCGCTCGCCGGCCTGCGCGGCACCCTGGTGATCCTGATGGGACTGAAGAATTTGGCCGCGATCACCGCCACCCTGGTCGCGCACGGACGGGCGGCGGACACCGCGGCGGCGGTCGTGCAGGAGGGTACGACGGGGTCCCAGCGGGTGCTCCGGTCGACCCTGGGCGCGGTGGCCGCCGACGTCGTCGCGGCGGGCCTGCGCCCGCCGGCCGTGGTGGTCGTCGGCGACGTGGTCAACACCCTGACCCCCTGACCCTGACCCC
This sequence comes from Micromonospora sp. WMMD812, assembly GCF_027497215.1. NCBI lineage: Bacteria > Bacillati > Actinomycetota > Actinomycetes > Micromonosporales > Micromonosporaceae > Micromonospora > Micromonospora sp. WMMD812. The sequence goes on from NZ_CP114904.1 coordinate 5,931,642, forward strand.
CACCCTTCCCGCGATCTTGCAGGTTGTGCCCCGACGTTCCAGACAAGGTCCGCGAGTCGAGGGCCGACAGTGCGAGATCGACGGGGAGGGGTGGGGGTGGGGAGGGGTCGGGGGTTACTGCTTCAGCATGTTGTCCAGGAGCAGGGCGCAGCGGACCAGGCCGAGGTGGCTGTAGGCCTGCGGGTGGTTGCCCAGCCCGCGCTCGGCCAGCGGGTCGTACTGCTCGGGGAGCAGCCCGGTCGGGCCGGCGGTGTCGATCATCTGCACGAAGAGCTCCTCGGCGTCGGTGCGCCGCCCGGTGCGCAGGTACGCCTCGATCAGCCAGGCCGTGCAGATGTGGAAGCCGCCCTCGCGGCCGGGCAGGCCGTCGTCCCAGTGGTACCGGTAGACGACCGGGCCGCTGCGCAGATCAGCCTCGATCTTCAACACGGTGGAGAGGAAGCGCGGGTCGTCGCCCGGGAGCAGCCCGGAGAGGCCGATCCACAGCGACGAGGCGTCCATGTCCTCGTCCCCGTACGCGACGCTGTACGCCTCGGCGTGCTCGTGCCAGCCGTGCTCCAGCACGTTGTCGGCGATCCGGTCGCGCAGCTCCACCCACTCCGGCCGGTCCTCGCCGCCGTGCTGGCGCATGACGTGCAGGGCCCGGTCGACGGTTAGCCAGCACATCACCTTGGAGAAGATGTGGTGCCGCGGTGGGAGGCGAGCCTCCCAGATGCCGTGGTCGGGCTCGTGCCAGCGGCGGTTGACCGCCTCGACCATCGACTCCAGCACCCGCCACTCGGTCTCCCGGACCGAACCGCGCAGGTCGGCCACGGCGGCGATCAGGTCGGCGACCGGGCCGAAGACGTCCAGCTGGAGCTGGTGGTTGGCCAGGTTGCCCACCCGGACCGGCCGGGAGCCGGCGTAGCCGGGCAGCGTGTCGATGACCGCCTCGGCGCCCAGCTCGTACCCGTCGACCGTGTAGAGCGGGTGCAGCCGCTCGGGGTGCCCACCGGTGCGCTCGACGACGCCGTCGATCCACCGCAGCAACCCCTCGGCCTCCTCGGTTGATCCGAGGTCGACCAGCGACCGGGCGGTCAGCGCGGCGTCGCGCAGCCAGCAGTAGCGGTAGTCCCAGTTGCGGACGCCGCCCAGCTCCTCCGGGAGCGAGGTGGTCGCGGCGGCCAGGATCGAGCCGGTGGGCTCGTGGCAGAGCCCCCGCAGCGTCAGCGCGCTGCGGACCACCAGGTCGCGGGCGGTGGTGGGCAGCCGGAGCGAGGCCACCCAGTCCTTCCACGGCTGCTCGGCCGCGGCCTGGCGCTCGTGTACCGGCAGCTCGTGGTGCTCTAGGCTGTGGGTGCCGAAGCGCAGCTCCAGGACGACCTGCCCGCCGGCGGCCCGGAGGTCGACGACCGCCTTGGCCGACTCGTATACGCCACCGTCGCTGACGATCTCCCACTCGACCCCGGGCGAGTAGAGCGCGATCGGCTCGTTCGAGCCCAGCACCAGCAGGCCGTCGCCGAGCGGCTGCAACTGCACCGCCACCTGGCCGAACTCGGGTCGCGGGGCGAAGTCGATCCGGGCCCGGCCGGTCCCGGTGAGCACCCGGACCAGGGTCGAGTCGCCGGACATGATCGCCGGCCCGTCCGGGGTGGTCTCCCGCGCCGGCTTGTCCAGCCAGTCGGTGACGGTCAGGCCGGACCACCGGGTCTCGACCGTCATCGTGCCGCTGCGGTAGCGCTGGCCGAGCGGGATGCCCTCGCGCTCGGGCGAGACCGTGAAGTGGCCGGCCGGGCTGCCGCCGACCAGGTCGGCGAAGATCGCGGCGGAGTCCGGCTTGGGGTGGCAGAGCCAGGTGACCTTGGCGTCGGGCGTGAGCAGCGCGACGGTGCGGCCGTTGGCGAGCATGGAGTGCCGCTCGATCGGCACCGCCCGCTCGCCGAAGAGCCAGTGCCGCCGGGTCTCCAGCAGCAGCCCGAGGGCCCGTGCGGCCTCGAGCGGCTCGGCGACCCGGTACTGGGCCTGGGTGTCGCCGGGGCCGATCTTGATGCCGACGTCTGGCCCGTGCAGGTTGCCGAAGGCGTTCTCGTCGGTGACGTCGTCGCCGATGAAGAGCACGGCGCTGGCGGAGAGCTGGGTGCGCAGCTGGTCGACCGCGGTGCCCTTGTGGGTGGCGACCACCGACAGCTCGATGACCTCCTTGCCCTGGGTGACGGTCACGCCGTCCCAGGTGGCGGGGCCGGTGCGCACCGCCTCGATGGCGCCCGCGGCGACCTGCGGGTCGACCCCGCGGGTGTGCACAGCGACGCTCGCCGGCTTGCGCTCCAGGCGCACGCCCGGGTGGGCCGCGGCGATCTCGCGGAGCGCGTCGCGCAGCCGGGTGCGCACGGCGATCAGCTCCGGGGAGAGCCGCTCGACGAAGCCGATGTCGAACTCGGAGCCGTGGCTGCCGACCAGGTGCACCTCGCTGGGCAGCCGGGAGAGCGCGGCCAGGTCGCGCAGCGCCCGGCCGGAGACCACCGCCACGGTGGTCTGCGGCAGCGAGGCCAGCGCGCGGACCGCCGCCACCGACTCGGGCAGCGGCACGGCCTTGCTGGGATCCTCGACGATCGGCGCCAGGGTGCCGTCGTAGTCGCAGGCGATCAGGAGCTGGGGGACCCGGGCGATCCGGCCGATGGCGGCCCGCAGTTCCGGGTCCATGACGCCGGTGGCGATGGCGGCGCCACCGGGGACGGGCGTGTTCACGCGGCCTCCGCCTCCGGCACGCCGAGCTCGGTGAGGAACGACTTGGCCCAGTGGCCGACGTCATTGGTACGCAGATGGCGTTGCATCGTCCGCATGCGGCGGCGGGCCTCCGGCTTCTCCACGTGCACGGCCCGCAGCAGGGCGTCCTTGACCGCGTCCGGGTCGTGCGGGTTGCACAAAAACGCCTGGCGCAGCTCCGTGGCCGCACCGGCGAACTCGCTGAGCACGAGCGCACCGCCCTGGTCGGCGCGCGATGCGACGTACTCCTTGGCCACCAGATTCATCCCGTCTCGCAGCGGGGTCACCATCATCACGTCGGCAGCAACGTACATCGCGGCTAGCTCACTGCGACTGTACGACTGATGCAGATAATGCACCGCCGGTACGCCAACCCTGCCGAATTCGCCATTAATCCGACCAACCTCGCGTTCGACCTTGACTCGGAGTGCCTGATAGTGCTCCACGCGCTCGCGGCTCGGGGTGGCGACCTGCACCATTACCGCGTCCGGCACTGTCAGTTTTCCGTCAGCCAGGAGTTCGCGGAAGGCCTTGAGACGCAGCTCGATGCCCTTGGTGTAGTCGAGCCGGTCCACGCCCAGGATGATGGTCTTCGGGTTGCCCAACTCCTCGCGGATCTCCTTGGCCCGGGCCTGCACCGCCGGGTCGGCGGCCATCCGCTCCATCTCCCGGGTGTCGATCGAGATGGGGAAGGCGCCGGCCTTCACCTGCCGGCCGTCGACCTGGATCATCTGCCCCTCGTAGCGCAGCCCGAGCAGGTGCCGGGCCAGCCGGACGAAGTTCTGCGCGGCCAGCCGCTGCTGGAACCCGACCAGGTCGGCGCCGAGCAGACCGCGCAGGATCTCGGTGCGGAACGGCATCTGCATGAACAGCTCGATCGGCGGGAACGGGATGTGCAGGAAGAAGCCGATCCGCAGGTCCGGCCGGAGTTCGCGGAGCATCGCCGGTACCAGTTGGAGCTGGTAGTCCTGCACCCAGACGGTGGCGCCCTCGGCCGCCACGTCCGCCGCGGCCTCCGCGAACCGGGCGTTCACCAGGCGGTACGCCTCCCGCCAGCGGCGCTTGTAGGCCGGTGTCTCGACGGCGTCGTGGTAGAGCGGCCAGATCGTCGCGTTGGACTGCCCCTCGTAGTACCGCTCCAGTTCCTCGGCGCTGAGCGGCACCGGGTGCAGCCGGATCCCCTCCAGGTCGAACGGCTCGGGAGCGGCGCCGGTGCCACCGGCCCAGCCGACCCAGGTGCCCTGGTGCTCGGCGAGGACGGGGTGCAGCGCGGTCACCAGCCCGCCCGGGCTGCGCCGCCACTGCCGCCCGTCGGGTGTGCTCACCTCGTCGACCGGCAGGCGGTTCGCCACTACGACAAAGGAGCTGCGGACGGTCACGTTCGGCCACCTCCGGGTGCTGACGGGTCAACCGCGATGAGCGTACTGAGCGTAGCTGCGGCGTCTGGGGCCCCGTGCCGGAGTTCCCTACCCGTCCCACGTCGGTCGAACCCGCATCGTGATCTTGCCAACAACCGCCTGGTGGGGCGCCGCTGAGCAGCCGTCGCGCCGACGGCGCCGCGCCGTGCGGCGGGTGGTGCTTCACCGGTGGGACGACCACCGCCCGCCGGGTGTGCGCGGCTCGCCACGTACGCCCCGGGGCGGGGTGATGTGGGCGGAGCGGGCCGTACCTGTCAGGATTGACGACGGCGTGCGTGCGGCCGGCTCCCGGCCGGCGGCGGCGGGCGGAGTTCGCGGCCCGCGCCACGCCCGCAAGCTCGCGATCGCAACCGACGGAGGTAGCCCGCACCGTGGCCCAGTTCATCTACGTCCTGGAAAAGGCGCGCAAGGCGCACGGCGACAAGGTCGTGCTGGACAACGTGACGCTGAACTTCCTGCCCGGGGCCAAGATCGGCGTGGTCGGGCCGAACGGCGCCGGTAAGTCCAGCCTCCTCAAGATCATGGCAGGGCTGGACCGGCCGAGCAACGGCGAGGCCCGGCTGATGCCCGGCTACACCGTCGGCATGCTCGCCCAGGAGCCGCCGCTCAACGACGCGAAGACCGTCCTCGGCAACGTCGAGGAGGCGGTCGCCGAGACCAAGGCCAAGCTCGAGCGGTTCAACAAGATCGCCGAGCAGATGGCGACGGACTACTCGGACGAGCTGATGGAAGAGATGGGCCGGCTCCAGGAGGAGCTGGACAACGCCGACGCGTGGGACATCGACTCCAAACTCGAGCTGGCCATGGACGCGCTGCGCTGCCCGCCGCCGGACGCCGACGTCACGAAGCTCTCCGGTGGTGAGCGCCGCCGGGTGGCGCTGTGCAAGCTGCTGCTGGAGGCGCCCGACCTGCTGCTGCTCGACGAGCCCACCAACCACCTGGACGCGGAGAGCGTGCAGTGGCTGGAGCAGCACCTGGCCAAGTACGCCGGCACGGTGCTGGCGATCACGCACGACCGCTACTTCCTCGACAACGTGGCGGGCTGGATCCTGGAGCTGGACCGCGGCCGGGCCATCGGCTACGAGGGCAACTACTCCACCTACCTCGAGAAGAAGGCCGCCCGGCTCTCCGTCGAGGGCCGGCGCGACGCCAAGATGAAGAAGCGCCTCGACGAGGAGTTGGAGTGGGTCCGCTCCAACGCCAAGGCCCGCCAGACCAAGTCCAAGGCCCGGCTCGAGCGCTACGAGGAGATGGCCACCGCGGCGGAGAACACCCGCAAGCTGGACTTCGAGGAGATCCAGATCCCACCGGGCCCCCGGCTCGGCAGCACCGTCATCGAGGCGAACAAGCTGACGAAGGCGTTCGGCGACCGGGTGCTGATCGACAACCTCAGCTTCTCGCTGCCCCGCAACGGCATCGTCGGCATCATCGGCCCGAACGGCGTCGGCAAGACCACCCTGTTCAAGACCATCGTCGGGCTGGAGCAGCCGACCGACGGGTCCGTCCGGGTCGGCGAGACCGTCTCCCTGTCGTACGTCGACCAGAGCCGAGCCGGCCTGGCCGGTGACAAGACGGTCTGGGAGACCGTCTCCGACGGGCTGGACCACCTCCTGGTGGGCAAGGTCGAGATGCCGTCTCGCGCCTACATCGCCGCGTTCGGCTTCAAGGGGCCGGACCAGCAGAAGCCGACCAAGGTGCTCTCCGGCGGCGAGCGCAACCGGCTCAACCTGGCGCTGACCCTGAAGATCGGCGGCAACGTGATCCTGCTCGACGAGCCGACGAACGACCTGGACGTGGAGACGCTCTCCAGCCTGGAGAACGCGCTGCTGGAGTTCCCCGGCTGCGCCGTGGTCATCTCGCACGACCGGATGTTCCTGGACCGGGTCGCCACGCACATCCTGGCCTGGGAGGGCGACGACCAGAACCCGGCGAAGTGGTTCTGGTTCGAGGGCAACTTCGAGGCGTACGAGAAGAACAAGATCGACCGGCTCGGTGCGGAGGCGGCCCGCCCGCACCGGGTGACGTACCGCAAGCTGACCCGCGACTGAGCATGTCCGACCGGTTCGTCTACCACTGCACCCTGCGGTGGTCCGACCTGGACGCGTTCGGCCACGTCAACAACTCCCGCTTCCTCACACTGTACGAGGAGGCCCGGGTGGCGTTGATGTTTGCCGGTGCCCGGGCGGCCGGGGTGGACTCGTTCGGCGAGGGTGTGGTCATCCGCCGGCACGAGGTCGACTACCTGCGCCCGGTCGGCTACGACGTGGGCCCGGGCGTGGTCGACGCCGCGCCGGTGGTCCGTGTCGAGCTGTGGGTGGAGGAGATCCGGCCGTCCCGGTTCACCGTCGCCTACGAGCTGTACGACGGCGAGGTCCTGGCCAGCCGGGCTCGCTCGGTGCTGGTGCCGTTCGACCTGGACCGGCAGCTGCCGCGGCGGCTCACCGGGCCCGAGCGCGAGTTCCTGTCGCCCTACGTCGTGGCCGGCGGGCCCGCGTGACCCGGCCGGATCCGGCCGGTCCGGGGGCCGTCCCGGCGGCGCCCGACACGGCCGGTCCGGGCGCGGTGCCCGACGCGGCCGGTGCGGGGCCCGTGCCCGCCCCGGCCGGTCGGAGCGCCGTCCCGACGCCCGGCGTGGGCGACGAGACGCCCGGCGACCGGCCCCAGCCGGGCGGCGCCGAGGCTCCGGCCGGTGGACACGGGATCGTCGGGGTGGCCGACGCCGGCGCGTTCCTGGCCCGGCTGGTCCGGTTGGAGCCGGCCGCGCCGGTCCGGCTGCGCCCGGTCGACGCCGGCCGCGTCGCGCTCTGGGCACGGCTGCCGTGGCAGGTGCTGGTGGTGCGGACGGTCGCTGGGCCGGGGCCGCGGGCGGGCGACGTCAGTGTCGCGGCCGCCGAACTCCTGGCCGAGCTGGAACGGTCCGGTCCGGCGCTGCCGCCGCGCCGGGACGCGCAGTGGCGGTGGCCGTTGCCGCCGTCGGTGAGCCGGCCGGTGGAGGCGCTGCCCGCCGTCGAACTGTGGCGGATCGCCCACGCGGCGGCCGGCGCCCTGCGTGACGCCACGGAGCACGGCGTGGCCGGCCGGGCGGTGGGCCAGCGGGCCCTGCGCGACGCCCTGCTCGACCACGTTGCCGTGCTGGTCACTCCGGACGATGCGCCGAGCGCGCCGGTCGAGGTGCCCCAACGGCTGGTCCAGGGGCTGGTCCGGATGGGGTTCGTGGGCCCGCCGGAGGCGCCCCGCCCGCCCGCCGACGTCCAGGTGCGGGTCGCCGGCCGTTGGGTCGGTCTGGTGGGACCTTACGGAGCGGTCTGGTCGCAGAAGGCCACGGATCTTGCCCTCACGCCCCTAGGGGGTCGTCCGAACGGATGACCAGTGGTCATCCTTCTGGTTTGGGGCGGTCGTTGGGGGGATGCTTCAACCCGGCTGTCCGGGTACCGTCCATCCTCGGATCCAACGCACCGTAGGCGACTGGATCCGCTGGGGAGTGAGGTGCGCGAGCGATGCCGTGGTGGTCATGGCGCCCGGGTACGGCCGGCGGCGGCGATTCGGAAAGTCGAAGCGGGATCACAGTGGAGGGCACCGTCCGGGTCGGACCACCGACCCCGCGCCAGCCCGGAGACGACTGCACGGCCAACGACCGCCCCGTGATCGCCGGGATGCCGGCCACCGTCGAGCCGGTCTCCCTGGGCCGGGTCTGCGACGCGCTCGACCTGCTCGACGTGCGCTACCTGGCCGACGGCGACGGGAACCTGCTGGCCATGTGGGAGCGGCACGCGGTCCTGGTCACCCTCGAGGGGCCGGAGGACGAGATCCTGGTGATGCGGGCGCGTCCGCACGCGACGGTCCCGCCGGACTGGGCAGACCGCGCCTACCGGGTGGTCAACGAGTGGAACCACACCCGCCGGTTCTGCAAGGCCTACATCGGCGACCCGACCGAGCGGGGGCAGTTGCCGATCTACGCCGAGTTGCAGGTGCCGCTGGGCGCGGGAACGCACGACGCGCTCCTGGTCGAGATGCTCGACTGCGGAGCCGCGGTGGCCACCAGCTTCGTGGACTGGCTGCACGACGAGGGCGCCCTGCTCTGAACCGCCCGCCCGCCCCGGGCCGGGCGGTGGCCACGGGCGCCCGGTGGCGCCGGCCGACCCGTCAGGCCGGGTCCTCCATCACGTTGACCATGAAGAACGCGGCCCGCTCCAGGTAGTCCCAGAGCGCGGTGGCGTGCTCCTCGGGCAGGTCCAGCCGGTCGACCGCCCGGCGCATGTGCCGCAGCCACGCGTCCCGTTCGGCCGCGCCGATGCGGAACGGCGCATGCCGCATCCGCAGCCGCGGGTGCCCGCGCTGCGCCGAGTAGGTGTTCGGGCCGCCCCAGTACTGCATCAGGAACAGGGCGAACCGGTCGGCGGCCGGGCCCAGGTCCTCCTCGGGATACATCGGTCGCAGCAGCGGGTCGGTGGCGACGCCGGCGTAGAACTCGTCCACCAGCTTGCGGAAGGTGGGCTCGCCGCCGATCGCGTCGAAGAGGGTCGTCGACGGCTGGGAACTGTCGGATCCGCCTGCGGGGTTCACCGTTCCATCCTGCCAGGCGCCCTCCGGGGCGGCGGTACGGGAGGACCCGGCGCGGCTGTGCCTCGGGTCACCGCGCGGCCGGCGCCCGGGTCGCCCTCGCCCGCGGCCTCAGGTGACCGCGTGCCGGCGCCGCCCGCCGTCGCCGGGCGGGCCGCTGACCGGATCGACGGCCGGGCGCGGCCGTACGGCCGCCGGGTCGTCGGCCGTCCCCGTGCCGGCGGGCGCGTTCGCCGGCCCCGTGCCGGAGCCCGCGTTCGACGCCTCCGCGGCCGCCACGGCGGCGTCCACGGACTGCGGGCTGGGCCAGCGCAGGGAGGCCACGAGCATCAGCAGGACTCCGGCGGCGCTCCACACACCGACCACCGTCGGGATCGCGAAGCGCTCGGCGAGCAGCCCGGTGACCAGCACCGCCAGGCCCTGGATCACCTGGACCCCGGTGGCCATCACGCCGAAGGCGCGGGCCCGGAAGGCGTCGGGCAGGGCCTGCACGAAGAGGCCGTTGGCCGTCGGCAGCATGCCCGCGACGGCGAACCCGCAGGCGGCGGCGAGCAGGGCCACCACCAGCGGCGGCGGGTCGAACAGGGCGGGCACGAGGGTCAGCGGGGCAACCACCGCCAGCGGGCGCATGAGGGCCAGCCGCCGGGCCGGGGCCACCGCCCGCCCGACCAGCAGCCCGCCGAGGATGAAGCCGACCGGGTTGGCGGCCATGATGACGGCCTGCGCGGCGCCCGGGTTCAGGTGCTCGCCGGCGTCGGCGTTGGCCCACGCCGCGGCCAGGCCCTCCGGCACGATCGAGAAGAGCATCGCGCTGTAGACCAGCACGGCGATCGCCCGGAGCACCGGCGTGCCGAACACGATCTCGAACCCCTGGGCGGTCTCCCGCAGCAGGTGGGTGCGGTGCGCCGGGCTCAGCGCCGGCGGCCGGTCCTGTACGCCGACGCGGACCAGCACCGCCGAGGCGGCGAAGGTGAGCGCGTTGATCAGCAGCGCGGCCACCGGGTCGAGGGAGGCGATCGCGGCGCCCATGAGATAGCCGACGACCTGGCAGGCCTGACCGACGCTGGCGTTGAGCGACAACCCGACGACCAGCCGGTCGCCGGCGAGGATCTGCGGCAGCAGCGCGGACTTGGCGGCCTGGCTCGGCGGGTTGGCCAGGGTCGTGAGGAAGAGCAGCGCCAGCACGGCCGGAACCGGCAGGCCCGGAATGGCGATGAGCAGCATCAGCGCCATGCGGATGACGTCGCACGCCACCATCACCCGCCGGTACGGATAGCGCTCGGCGAGCGCGGCGAGCAACGGGCCGCCGGTCAACCAGGGCAGGTAACTGACCGCGAAGGCGGCGGCGGAGAGCGCGACCGACTTGGTCTCCTGGTAGACCAGCAGGGTGACCGCGGCCTTGGCGAGGTAGTCGCCGACCCAGGAGAGCGCACCCGCGGTGAAGACGGCCCGGAACTCCCGCTGGGCGAAGACCTCGCGGAAGGTGGCCGGCCCTTCCGGTGAGGGTCGCTCGTCGGACACCGTCGCCTCCATCGTTCCCCAGGGCGAGCCACTCGTGACGGCGTCGGCCCGGGAACTGTCGTCAGATCTGCCGATCAGCGAGGACGCCAGCACGCTCCGGCGGGAACGCGTGCCCCGGATTCTGCCCGATCGTCTGACAACTGGCTAGGGCGAACGGATAGATCGTCGCATCTCCGACTGAACGAACGGACGATACCTGAGGGGCCGCGCGGCCGCGACCCCCCGGATCGACGGTTGGTTCGCCGCCCGTCAGGTGGCGCCGCCCCGGCCGGTCTCACCGGCCGCCGGCGGCCGGGACGGCATGCCCGGGAACAGCCGAGCGGCGGCGATCTGAGCGGTGATCCCCGAGTTCTCCAGCGCCTCCGCCAGCCGGCGGCGCAGCTCCCGGCCGACCGAGAACTGGCCGTCCGCGGTCGTCTTCACCACCGTCCGGATCACCGCCCCGTCCACCGTCATCTGTTCCACGCCGAGCACCTCGGGCGCCTCGACGATCTCCGGCGCCAACTCCGGGTCCACCGCCACCGAGGCCGCCGCCGTACGCAGCACCGCGGTCGCCTCCTCGGTGCCGGCGAAGCCGATCGGCAGGTCGACCACCACCAGGGCCCAGCCCTGGCTCTTGTTGCCCACCCGGATGATCTCGCCGTTGCGGATGTACCAGAGCACCCCGCGCCCGTCCCGGACCGTGGTGACGCGCAGTCCCACCGACTCGACCACACCGGTCGCCTCGCCCAGGTCGACGGTGTCGCCGACGCCGTACTGGTCCTCGATCAGCATGAAGAGACCGGCGATCAGGTCCTTCACCAGGCTCTGCGCGCCGAATCCGAGCGCCACGCCGACGATTCCCGCGCTGGCCAGCAGCGGGGCCAGGTCGAAGCTGAACTCGCGGAGGATCATCAGCAGCGCGATGCCGAAGATGAAAGCGGTGGTGAGGCTGCGCAGCACCGAACCGATCGCTTCGGCCCGCTGCCGGCGCCGCTCCGGAACGAACTCCCCGGGTTCGACGGCCGCGGTGGGGATCCGCTCGCGCAGCGGCCGCAGCATCGTCGGCACGCCCGCGTCGGTGGTGGTGCGGACCAGCCGGTCGATCGCGCGGTGCAGTGCCCACCGGGCCACGAACGCCACCACGAGGATCAGCAACACCCGCAGTGGCTTCAGCAGGATCCAGTAGCTGCCCTCGGCGAACCAGGCCGAGTGGGTGACGTCGTACAGCCACTCGCAGGAGGTGCTGCCCTGGCAGTCGGGCGGCGCGGCGGCGTTCAGGGCGGGAAGCATCAGTCCAGCGGCACTCACCCTGCTTTCGTACCGTAACCGGTCCGGCGGGCCACCCCCGACCCACCGCCGGGTGATGGTCGAGCGGACCCGACCCACGGCCGGGTGACCGTCGGGCGGGCCCCGCCCTGCGTCCGGGTGAACGGACGGGGGCGAAACCGGTCATCCTGCCAGGCTCGGAAACCGCTTCATGAGGGACCCCGGATTAGTACGTGCAATCCGGGGTCCGATCAGGGACTATTGGCGCAACGGACGTCGGTGATCCGACCGGCGTCGACCGCGCGGGCCGTCGTGCCCGGGCCCGGTCGGCGGCGCGCGGAGGAGGCCGCTGAACCGGGAGGGTGATCGCGATGCCTGACATACGACCCATGGTGGGCTCCGGTGCGCTGGTCCTCAATGCCACCTACGAGCCGCTGTGTGTCGTGTCGGTGCGTCGTGCCGCGATCCTCGTTCTCTCCGCCAAGGCGGTCTGCGTCGCCGACGGCGACGGCGTCCTGCACAGCGCCCGGGACGCCCTGCCGGTGCCCTCGGTGGTCCGGCTGACCCGGTTCGTCCGGGTGCCCTACCGCACCCACGTCGGTCTGTCCCGGCGGGCGATCTTCGCGCGGGACGGCTGGCGGTGTGCCTACTGCCGGGGCCCGGCCGAGACCATCGACCACGTCTTCCCGCGCAGCCGTGGCGGTCGGCACGCCTGGGAGAACGTCGTGGCCGCCTGCGCGCGGTGCAACCACACCAAGGGCGACAAGACCCCCGCCGAGCTCGGTTGGCGGCTGCACTCGCTGCCCGCTGCGCCCAAGGGCACCGCCTGGCGGGTGCTCGGCCACCGGGCGCCCGACCCACGCTGGGCCGACTGGCTCGACCTGCGTGAGCCCGAGGCGGCCTGAGGCGGGCGGGCGCCACCTCGCGTGACGCCGGCGGTGGTCGAGTTCGGGACCGCGTCCAGTCATGTTCCGCGCGCCTTCACCAGGGACGCGAAGACCACCACGTTGTCCGCGTAGCCGGTCTCCCCGCCCACCCAGCGTCCGCCGCAGGTGATCAGGCGGAGGTTCGGGCGGCTGAAGTCGCCGAACACCTCGTCCGCCGGCAGTGCCGTCTTGTCGAACCGCTGCACCGAGTTCACCTCGAAGACCGCCACCGTGCCGTCCTCCCGGCGGACGTCCACCCGGTCGCCGGAGCGCAGCCCCTTCAGCGCGTGGAAGACCGCCGGTCCGGTGGTGGTGTCGACGTGCCCGACGATCACCGCCGGGCCGTACTGGCCGGGTGTCGGGCCCTGGTCGTACCAGCCGGCCTCCTGGGCCTTGGCCGCGTCCGGCACGCCGATGCTGCCGTCCGCCGCGATGCCCACGTTGTGCACGGGTGCCCGGACGTCGATCGCCGGGATGGTGAGGCCCACCGGTGGACTGGCCGGCAGCACCGGGAACTTCTTCGGCGGCGGCCGCAGCCCGGCGCTGAGCTGGTCCGGAAGCACGCTCACCCCGGTGACCCGTTCGACCCCGAGCAGCGCGACGATCAGCAGCATCAGGCTGGCGATCACCACCACCGGCACCCCCGGCCCGCCGCCGGTGCCGAGCCGGCGGCGTACCCCGGTCTGCTTCCGAGGTCGCCGGGCCGGCAGCGGCGGCGCCTTCGGGTCGGTGGTCGCGACGCTGGCGGAGACCGCCTGCCGGGCGACGCGGCGCAGCCGGCCCGAGGTCCGGACCACCAGCCGGCCGGACGCCCGCAGGACCGAACGGGTGGCCGTCCGGAACCGGCGGTGGCCGGGACGCGCCCGGCGCGCGGGTGAGCGGGCCATGATGCCCCCGGGTCAGGATCCGGCCCCGGTACGCCGGCGGCCGCCCGCCATGCCGAGGGCCACCGCGGCGGTCACGACCGCCACCCCGCCGATCAGCAGCACCGTTCCGGTGCGCCCGCCGACGGCCGTGCCCCCGCCGCCGGTCGCCGGGCCCTTGCTCGGCTGGGCCATGTTCAGGACGGTGAGCGTGGTCGACGCGGTGTTGCCGTTCTGGCAACGCAGGTTGACCGGGTAGTCGCCGGGTTGCTTGTCCCCCGGCACGGTCGCCGAGCCGGTCAGGAAGCCGTTGTCCGGCCGGACGGTCACCCGGCCGAACGCGTCAGATTCCACCTGGGCCTGGCGGTTGTTGTCGTTCTCGCAGCCGGCCCGGATGTGCACCCGGCTACCGGCCTGGACGCTGTTCGGCGTGACCTCGACGAAGGTGTTCTCGCCCGCGCGAGCGGGCCCGGCGCCGATCAGGACGAACGCCGCGATCATCGCGAACGCCCCGAGCAGCCTGATGATGGTCGACGGGGCGGGAAGCACGCCACCGTCCGGTCGCAGACCCCGCATGATCCTCCCTCCCGGCACCGGTGTACCGGTCCTGCTGGGGCGACCCGCGGTGCTTTCCCCCTGGTCTGCCGGCAAACCCGACCGGGGGCTGCCCGGCCGGCGCCCGGCCGGTCGGCGGTGGCGGCGGGAACCGGCCGACCGTGAGGCGGCGGCCTCGTCGTCAGCGGCGGCGGGTGCCCGGGGCGGCGTCCGGGTCGGTGGGCGGCAGCGGAGCGACCGGGTGCCAGTCCAGCGGGGTGGAGAGCACCATCGTGCTGGACGGCTGGCCGTACGGGGCGAGCCGGTCGATGACCCGCTCGAAATCGTCGATCGAGCCGGCCGCCACCTTGAGCATGCTGCACGCGTCCCCGGTGATCCGGTGGATCTCCAGGATCTCGGGCCAGTCGGCCACCTCCGGGTCGCGCAGGATGCACCGCGACCCGTAACAGGACATCCGGATCAGGGCCACCACGCTGCGTCCGGCCCGGCTCAGGTCCACCCGGGCGTGGTATCCGCTGATGACGCCCGACTCCTCCAGCCGGCGCACCCGCTCCGCCACCGCCGGCGGGGAGAGGTGCACGCGGCGGGAGAGCTCGCTGAAGGAGAGGCGGGCGTCGGCCTGCAGCTCGCGCAGCAGCGCCCAGTCCATGTCGTCCACGGGTGAACCTTACTTTCCTGAACCCGAACCGCCCTCGCGCCTTCCGTGTCGTAGGCGGCTATGGCCCAGCGCCGTTGATCAGACATTCCGTACGCCCGTCCGGCCGCGACATCATTGGCCTGGTCCGGTACATGGAGGAGACGAACGTGGAGCAGACGGAGCTGCGGGCCCCTCGGCTGACCGCGGCGGTGCGCCCGGTCACGCCGCAGCAAAGGGCGGCCACGGCGGCGGACAACGGCGGCGAACCGACGCTGGACTTCGGCGATCGGGTGCCCTACGACGTGTACACGCACGCGAGCACCCTGCACCGGCTGCAACAGCCGCTCAGTGACGACCCGGGCGAGATGTCGTTCCTGATGATCAGCCAGATCATGGAGCTCTACTTCGGGCTGACCCGCCACGAGCTGATCGAGGCCCAGCGGCTGCTGCGCGCCGACCTGGTGTGGGACGCGCTGGCCCCGCTCCGCCGCGCCGCGCTGCACCTGGAAGGGCTCAACGCCGCCTGGCAGGGCCTGCGCTGGATGACCCCGGCCGACTTCAACCGGTTCCGCAACCTGCTCGGCGAGGCGTCCGGCTTCCAGTCGGCCATGTACCGGCACCTGGAGTTCCTGCTCGGCCTCCGCGACCCGGCGCTGATCCGGCCGTTCCGCCGGCACGCCGAGGTGCACGACGAGTTGCGCGCCACGCTGGCCGCGCCGAGCCTCTGGGACGACGTGATCGCCCTGCTCGCCCGCCGGGGCTTCGACCTCCCCGCCGAGCTGCTGACCCGGGACGTCGCCGTCGAGCACCAGCCGGATCCGCGGGTCGAGGCGGCCTGGGTGGAGATCTACTCCGACAGCGGGCCGGACAACCACCTCCGGCTGCTCGGCGAGGCGCTCACCGAGATCGCCGAGCAGTTCGGCGACTGGCGGTGGCAGCACGTCAAGGCGGTGCAGCGGACAATGGGCGCCAAGGTCGGCAGCGGTGGCTCCGCCGGGCTGGCGTGGCTGCAGCGCAGCATGGCCCGGGTGGTCTTCCCGGAGCTGTGGTCGGCCCGCACCACCATGTGACCCCGGAGAGCGAGACACCCCGATGAACGCCCCCCACCCCGCGCCGGCCCCCCTCGCCGCCCTCGAGGCCGAGGCGCACCGGCTCGACGCGACCGACCCCGGACACCGCCATCTGTTCCACGTGCCGCCGGCCGACGGCGGTCGCTACCCCGAGGCCGCGTACCTGGCCGGCAACTCGCTCGGGTTGCAACCGCGGGCCACCCGTGACGAACTCCTCGCCGACCTGGACGCGTGGCGCCGCCTCGGCGTCGAGGGGCACCTGGAGGCCGAGCGGCCCTGGCTGCCCTACCATGAGCTGCTCACGGCGCCGGCCGCGCGACTGGTCGGCGCCCTGCCGGCGGAGACCGTGGTGATGAACTCGCTCACGGTCGACCTGCACCTGCTGATGGTCAGCTTCTACCGTCCGGCGGGCCGGCGGACGCGGATCGTCATCGAGGACAGCGCCTTCCCCTCGGACAGCTACGCCGTCCGCAGCCAGGCCCGGTTCCACGGGCTGGACCCGGACAGCACGGTGGTCCGGCTGACGCCCCGTCCGGGCGAGGACACCCTGCGTACGTCCGACGTGTGCGACTACCTGGCGGCCGAGGGCGACACCGTGGCGCTGGTGCTGCTCGGCGGGGTCAACTACCTCACCGGCGAGCTGATGGACATTCCGGCGGTCACCGCCGCCGGGCGGGCCGCCGACGCGGTGGTCGGCTGGGACCTCGCGCACGCCGCCGGCAACGTGCCCCTGCGGCTGCACGACTGGGGTGTCGACTTCGCCGCGTGGTGCTCGTACAAGTACCTCAACTCCGGGCCGGGCGCGCTGGCCGGTGTGTTCGTGCACGAGCGCCACCTCGGCGACCGTGACCTGCCCCGATTCGAGGGCTGGTGGAGCACCGAGGCGGCGACCCGGTTCGAGATGACCCCGGTGTCCCGGCCACCGGCCACAGTGGAGGCGTGGCAGGTCTCCAATCCGCCCATCTTCGCGATGGGTCCGGTCCGCACCTCGCTGGAGCTGTTCGACAGCGTCGGGATGCCGGCGCTGCGCGAGCGCAGCCTGCGGCTCACCGGCTACCTGGAGCGGCTGCTCGACGAGGTGACCGTCGACCGCCCGCTCACCGTGGTCACCCCGCGCGACCCCGAGCGCCGCGGGTGCCAGCTCTCCGTGCGGATCGGCGTGGGGAGCGCCAACGAGCTGACCAAACGGCTGCGCCAGGGGCACGGGGTGATCGCCGACGCCCGGGAGCCGGACGTGGTCCGGTTCGCACCGGTGCCCCTGTACTCGACGTACCACGACTGCTGGCGGGTTGCCGACGCGCTGGCGGCGACGGTGGAGAAGAAGGCATGAGCGAGCGCAGCGAGCGAATCGTCAGGTGCAGCGCGGTCGAGCCTCGTGACGGCACCGACCGGAGGGAGGGGCCGGCATGAGCGAACGGGACGAGATCGCCGTGGTCGGCGCCGGGCTGGCCGGCTGCCTGACGGCCTGCTTCCTGGCCCGGCGGGGCTACCGGGTGGCGCTCTACGAGCGGCGGCCCGATCCGCGCACCGGGCGGGTGGAGCGGGGCCGCTCGATCAACCTGGCGCTCTCCGAGCGCGGGCTGGACGCCCTGCGCCGGATCGGCCTGGACGAGCAGGTGATGGCGGACGCACTGCCGATGCGCGGCCGGATGATCCACCCGGTGGCGGGGGAGCCGCAGTTCCAGTCGTACAGCGCGGCCGGGGACCGGGCGATCAACTCGATCAGCCGGGGCGCGCTGAACAACGCGCTGCTCGACGCGGCCGCGGCGCTGCCCGGGGTGCGGATCGCCTTCGACCACCGGCTCGTCGGGCTCGACCCGGCCAGCGGCGACATGACCTTCGAGACCCCGCAGGGCAAGGTCGGGGCGACCGCGCGGGTCGTCCTCGGCGCCGACGGGGCCGGCTCGGCCGTCCGCGGGCAGCTGCTCGGGCACGGGCTGCTGACCGAGAGCCTGGACTTCCTCGACTACGGCTACAAGGAGCTCAGCATCCCGCCGCTGGGCGGAGACTTCGCGCTCGACCCGGACGCGCTGCACATCTGGCCGCGCGGCACCTCGATGATGATCGCCCTGCCCAACCCGGACCGCTCCTTCACCTGCACGCTCTTCTGGCCCACCCACGGCACGGCCAGCTTCGCCTCGCTGGGCAGCCCGGCGGCGATCGAGCGGCACTTCGCCGAGCACTACCCGGACCTGATCGCGCTCGCCCCGAACCTGGTCGACGACTACCAGCACAACCCGGTCGGCGTGCTCGGCACCGTGCGCTGCACACCGTGGCAGGTGGACGGGAAGGTCGGCCTGCTGGGCGACGCGGCGCACGCCATCGTGCCGTTCTACGGACAGGGCGCGAACTGCGCCTTCGAGGACGTCGTCGAGCTGGACCGGTGCCTGGACGAGTGCGACGACGACTGGGCGGTGGCGCTGCCGGTGTTCCAGCGGCGCCGGCGGGAGAACGCCGAGGCGATCGCCCGGATGGCGCTGGCGAACTTCGTGGAGATGCGGGACAAGGTCGCCTCGCCGGTGTTCCAGACACGCAAGCGGGTCGAGCACGCCCTGGAGCGGGCGCTGCCCGGCCGGTACGTTTCGCAGTACGAACTGGTGTCCTTCACCACCACCCCGTACGCCGAGGTGCGCCGCCGGGTGCGCCGGCAGCACCGGGCGCTCGGCGCGGTCGCCGCCGGCGCCGCGGCCCTGCTGGCCGGCGCGGTGGGCGTGGTGCTCAGCCGAGGGAGGCGTCGATGACCGTCACCTGGGATCCGCGGTTGATGACCGGGCGGGCGCCGGACGGCCCGGTCCTGCTGCGCAACTTCGTCGGCGGCGAGTTCGTCGACGTCGGCCGCACCTTCACCAAGCGCAGTCCGGTGACCGGCGAACCGGTCTTCGAGGTGGCCGAGGCCGACGCGTCCGGTGTGGACGACGCGGTGGCCGCCGCACGGGCCGCGCTGCGCGGCCCGTGGGGCCGGATGGGCGAGCGGGAGCGCGCCGAGGTGCTGCGCCGGGTCGCCGACGAGCTGGAACGCCGGTTCGACGATCTGGTCACCGCCGAGGTGGCGGACACCGGGAAGTCGATCTCCCAGGCCCGCACGCTGGACATCCCGCGCGGCGCCGCGAACTTCCGGGCGTTCGCCGAGATCGTCGCGACCGCTCCCACCGAGTCGTTCACCACGGTCACCCCGACCGGCGGCCGGGCGCTCAACTACGCGGTCCGCAAGCCCGTCGGCGTGGTGGCCGTCGTCGTGCCGTGGAACCTGCCGCTACTCCTGCTGACCTGGAAGGTGGCGCCGGCACTCGCCTGCGGCAACGCGGTGGTGGTCAAGCCCAGCGAGGAGACGCCGGCGTCGGCGACGCTGCTCGCCGAGGTGATGGCGGCAGCCGGCGTACCGGCCGGGGTCTTCAATCTGGTGCACGGCTTCGGGCCGGACTCGGCGGGGGAGTTCCTCACCCGGCACCCCGGCGTCGACGCGATCACCTTCACCGGGGAGTCGGCGACCGGCAGCGCCATCATGCGCGCCGCCGCCGACGGGGTGAAGGCGGTGAGCTTCGAGCTGGGCGGCAAGAACGCCGGGCTGGTCTTCGCCGACGCCGACCTGGACGCCGCGGTGGCCGGCTCGGTCCGGTCCAGCTTCACCAACGGCGGCCAGGTCTGCCTCTGCACCGAGCGCATCTACGTGCAGCGGCCGGTCTTCGAGGAGTTCACCGCGCGGCTGGCGAAGCGTGCCGGCGAGCTGGCGTACGGCTGGCCGGCCGACGAGGCCACGGTGAACATGCCGCTGATCTCGCACACCCACCGGGGCAAGGTGCTAGGCCACTACGACCTGGCCCGCGCCGAGGGCGCCGAGGTGCTCGCCGGGGGCGGGACGCCGCGCTTCGGCGACGCCCGTGACGGTGGCGCGTACGTGCAGCCGACGGTGCTGACCGGGCTCGGCCCGGATGCCCGGACCAACCGCGAGGAGATCTTCGGGCCGGTGGTCCACGTCGCCCCGTTCGACGACGAGGACGAGGCGTACGCCCTCGCGAACGGCACCGAGTACGGGTTGGCGGCGACCGTGTGGACCCGGGACGTGGGCCGGGCGCACCGGGCCGGCGCCCGGCTGGACGCCGGCATCGTCTGGGTCAACACCTGGTTCCTGCGCGACCTGCGCACCCCGTTCGGCGGGGTGAAGGCGTCCGGCATCGGCCGCGAGGGCGGCGTGCACTCGCTGGGCTTCTACTCCGAGCTGACCAACGTCTGCGTGGACATGTCATGAGCGAGCGGATCATCAGCACAGTGCGTCGGAGACCTCGTGACGGGTCCGAGCGCAGCGAGGAGCCGGCATGAGCGTTGACGTAGAAGCCGCGAACCGCGAACTGGCGGAGGCGCGCAGCAGCGGCAAGCCGTGCCCGCCGCTGCGCGGGCGGCTGCTGCCGGAGGGGGACGTCGAGGCGGCGTACCGGGTGCAGCAGCTCCAGACGCGGGCCTGGCAGGGCCGGGGCGAGCGCCGGGTGGGCGCGAAGATCGGGTTGACCTCGCGGGCGGTGCAGGAGACCTTCGGCGTCTTCCAACCCGATTTCGGGATCCTCACCGACGCGATGGCGGTCGGCGACGGGGTCGAGGTGCCGATGGACCGGCTGCTCCAGCCGCGGGTGGAGGCGGAGATCGCCTTCGTGCTCGCCGCGGACCTCACCGACGAGCGGGTCACCACCGTCGACGTGATCCGGGCCGTGGACCACCTGCTGCCGGCCATCGAGATCGTCGACTCGCGGATCGCCGGCTGGGACATCTCCATCGTGGACACGGTCGCCGACAACGCCTCCAGCGGCCTGTTCGTGCTCGGCACCACGCCCCGCCGGCTGGCCGACGTGGACCTGCGGCTGTGCGGGATGGTCCTCGAGCACGCCGGGGAGCCGGTGTCGGTCGGCGCCGGGGCCGCGTGCCTCGGCAACCCGCTGCACGCGCTGGAGTGGCTGGCCGGCACGCTGGCCCGCGCCGGCGACCCGCTGCGCGCCGGGGACGTGGTGCTCTCCGGGGCGCTCGGCCCGATGGTGCCGGTGACGCCCGGCGCGGCGTACGAGGCGCGGATCTCCGGTCTCGGCTCGGTGCGGACCTGCTTCTCGAAGGACGGTGACCGGTGACTACCGGTGTGGCGGTGATCGGTTCCGGGAACATCGGGACCGACCTGATGATCAAGGTGCTCCGGCTCAGCGAAAGCCTCCGGATGGTGGCGATGGCGGGCATCGACCCGGAGTCGGACGGGCTGGCCCGGGCCCGCCGGCTCGGCGTGGCGACCACCGCCGAGGGCGTGGACGGCCTGGTCGCGATGCCCGAGTTCGCCGACGTCGAGCTGGTCTTCGACGCGACCTCGGCGGGGGCGCACCGGCACAACGACGCGGTGCTGCGCGCGCACGGCCGGACGGTGATCGACCTGACCCCGGCCGCGATCGGCCCGTACGTGGTGCCGCCGGTCAACCTCGACGAGCACCTGCGCGAGACCAACGTCAACATGGTCACCTGCGGCGGTCAGGCCACCGTGCCGATCGTCGCCGCGGTGGGCCGGGTCACCCCGGTCGCGTACGGCGAGATCGTCGCCTCGATCGCCTCGAAGTCGGCCGGGCCGGGCACCCGGGCCAACATCGACGAGTTCACCGAGACCACCGCCCGCGCCATCGAGGTGGTCGGCGGCGCCGAGCGGGGCAAGGCGATCATCGTGCTCAACCCGGCCGACCCGCCGCTGCTGATGCGCGACACCGTCTACTGCCTCTGCCCGGACGCCGACGCCGACCAGGCCGCGATCGCCGCCTCCGTCGCCGACATGGTGGCCACCGTGCAGGAGTACGTGCCGGGCTACCGGCTCAAGCAGGACGTGCAGTTCGACCGCGTCGACACGTACGTGCCGTCGCTGGGGCGGCACCTTACCGGGCTCCAGGTCGCCGTCTTCCTGGAGGTCTCCGGCGCCGGGCACTACCTGCCCGCGTACGCCGGGAACCTGGACATCATGACCTCGGCCGCGCTGCGCACCGCGGAGCGACTGGTGGCCCTGCGGTCGGCGGCGGCCGGCCGCGCCGCCGCGCCGGACGCCGTGGAGGTGACCGCATGACCGACCTGTACATCCAGGACGTGACGCTGCGCGACGGCATGCACGCCATCGCGCACCGGTACACGGTGGACCAGGTGCGGACCATCGCCGCCGCGCTGGACGCGGCCGGGGTGGCCGCGATCGAGGTGGCGCACGGCGACGGGCTGGCCGGCTCCAGCGTCAACTACGGCCACGGCGCGGCTAGCGACGCCGACTGGATCGCTGCCGCCGCCGAGGTGCTGACGAGCGCGAGGCTGACCACCCTGCTGCTGCCCGGCATCGGCACCATCGCCGACCTTAAGGCCGCGAAGGCGCTCGGGGTGACCAGCGTCCGGATCGCGACCCACTGCACCGAGGCGGACATCTCCGCCCAGCACATCTCGTGGGCGCGGGAGAACGGCATGGACGTCTCCGGGTTCCTGATGATGTCGCACATGAACGACCCGGCCGGGTTGGCCGCCCAGGCCCGGCTCATGGAGTCGTACGGCGCGCACTGCGTCTACGTCACCGACTCCGGCGGCCGGCTGCTGATGGCCGACGTGGCCGAGCGGGTCGACGCGTACCGGCAGGTCCTCGACCCGGCGACGCAGATCGGCATCCACGCCCACCACAACCTCTCGCTGGGCGTGGCGAACAGTGTGGTGGCCGTCGAGCACGGCCGCGTCGCCGGGGCGGGTCCGGCGGGCCCGGACGCGCCGCACGGCCGGACGGTCCGGGTGGACGCGTCGCTGGCCGGGCAGGGCGCCGGCGCCGGCAACGCCCCGCTGGAGGTCTTCGTGGCGGTGGCCGAGCTGCACGGCTGGAAGCACGACTGTGACGTGTTCGCGTTGATGGACGCCGCCGACGACCTGGTCCGGCCGTTGCAGGACCGGCCCGTCCAGGTGGACCGCGAGACGCTCTCGCTGGGGTACGCGGGGGTCTACTCCAGCTTCCTGCGGCACGCCGAACGCGCCTCGGCGAGGTACGGGGTCGACGTCCGCTCGATCCTGGTCGAGCTGGGCCGGCGCCGGATGGTCGGCGGCCAGGAGGACATGATCGTCGACGTGGCGCTGGACCTGGCGGGCAGGGAGAAGAACGCATGATCGGGCCGGACACGACCGGAATCGCCGAGCGGCTCGGCGCGGCGGCGGACAGCGCCACCGCGATCCCCCAGCTCGCGGCCGAGACCGGGCTGGACGCCGACGCCGCGTACGCGGTGCAGACCGCGCTGCTCCAGCGCCGCCTGGACCGGGGCGAGCGGCTGGTCGGGCTCAAGATGGGGCTCACCAGCCGGGCGAAGATGGCCCAGGTCGGGGTGGACGAGGTGATCTGGGGACGGCTCACCGACGTGATGCGGGTACCCGACGGGGGCGTCGTCGACGTCGGCGCGTACATCCACCCGCGGGTGGAGCCGGAGGTGGCGTTCCTGCTGGACCGGCTGCCCGAGCCGGGCGAGCCGGTGGGTGACTTCACCGACGCGGTCCGCGCGGTCGCGCCGGCGATCGAGCTGATCGACTCCCGGTACGCCAACTTCACCTTCTCGCTGCCGGACGTGATCGCCGACAACACGTCGGCCGCCGCGTTCGTCGTGGGTCCCTGGTCCCCGGTGCCGGACGGGCTGGAGAACCTGGGCGTCCTGCTGGAGGTCGACGGGCGGGTGGCACAGGTCGGCTCGACCGCGGCGATCCTCGGCGACCCGCGACGGGCGCTGGACGAGGGGATCCGGCTCGCCGGGCGGCACGGCGTACGGCTGCGCGAGGGCTGGGTCTTCCTGGCCGGCGCGGCCACCGCCGCCGTGCCGCTGCGCCCGGGCGCCCACGTCCGTGCCGTGGTCGAGAAGCTCGGCGCGGCCTCGCTGCGGGCGGCGTCGTGACGGGCGACGCGCGGGTCGTCGCGGGGAAGGCCGTCCCGCGCGGGGCCTTCCCGCACGTCAAGGTCGCCGGCGGCTTCGTCTTCGTCTCCGGTACGTCGTCCCGCCGGCCGGACAACACGTTCGCCGGCGTCGAGGTGGACGAGTTCGGCACCACCGACCTGGACATCCGGGCACAGACCCGGGCCGTGATCGAGAACATCCGGGACCTGCTGCGCTCGGTCGGCGCCGACCTGTCCGACCTGGTCCAGGTGACCTCGTACCTGGTGAACATGAACGACTTCGGCGGCTACAACGAGGTCTGGGCGGAGTTCTTCGACGCCACCGGGCCCACCCGCACCACCGTGGCGGTGCACCAGCTGCCGCACCCGCACCTGCTCATCGAGATTCAGGCCGTGGCCCTACTTCCCCCAGGAGGTCAGTCGTGAGCGAGATCGCCGAGCCCTTCAGCTTTCCCGGCTGGATCGTGGAGAACCAGCACCTGCTCAAGCCGCCGGTCGGCAACAAGGAGATGTTGCCGGGCAGCGACGACTTCATCGTCATGGTGGTCGGCGGGCCGAACCAGCGCACCGACTTCCACGTCGACCCGTACGAAGAGTTCTTCTACCAGGTCAAGGGCAACATGCACGTCAACCTGATGCTCCCGGAGGGACCGCGTACGGTGCACGTCCGCGAGGGTCAGATGTGGATGCTGCCCCGCAACACCCCGCACTCGCCGCAGCGGCCGGAGCCCGGCTCGATCGGGATGGTGATCGAGCGGGTCCGCGAGGAGGGCACGCTGGAGAAGTTCCGGTGGTACTGCCCGGAGTGCAGCCACCAGGTGCACGAGGTCGAGCTGCAGGTCCGCGACATCGCCGCCGACCTGCCGCCGGTCTTCCAGGCGTTCTACGCCGACGAGAAGGCGCGGACCTGCACCAACTGCGGCGCGCTGCACCCGGGCAAGGGTTGATGCCCGGTCCCGCCGCGGGCCTGCCGGGCCCGGCCCGCTCGCCGGTCGTGGACGTGCACACGCACGTCGTACCCAAGGGGTGGCCGGACCTCGGCGCCGCCTGCGGCGGGTCCGGCTGGCCCTGGCTGCGGGTCGACTCGGAGCGCGCCGCCATGATCATGGTCGGCGAGACCGAGTTCCGGCCGGTCGGCGCCGAGTGCTGGGACGCGGCCACGCGGCTGGCCGACATGGACGCCGACGGGGTCGACGTCCAGGTCGTCTCGCCCACCCCGGTCTTCTTCAGCTACGACCGGCCCGCCGACCAGGCGGTGAAGGTGGCCCGCATCTTCAACGACCGCACCCTGGAGGTCACCGCCGGCGGCGGGCAGCGGCTCGTGCCGTTCTGCCAGGTGCCGTTGCAGGACCCGGACGCGGCCTGCGCCGAGCTGGACCGCTGCCTCGCCGCCGGGCACGTGGGTGTCGAGATCGGCAACCACGTCGGGGACCGCGACCTGGACGACGAGGGCGTGGTCACCTTCCTCCAGCACTGCGCGCGGGTGGGCGCCCCGGTCTTCGTCCACCCGTGGGACATGCCGGGCGGTCCCCGCCTGGACCGGTGGATGGCCCGCTGGCTGACCGGCATGCCGGCCGAGACGCACCTGTCGGTGCTGGCGATGATCCTCGGCGGCGTCTTCGACCGGGTCCCGGCCACGCTGCGGATCTGCTTCGCGCACGGCGGCGGCAGCTTCCCGTTCTGGCTCGGCCGCGCCGACAACGCCTGGCACCGCCGGGGCGACCTGGTTCGCGGCGCCTCCACCGCGCCGCCCAGCTCGTACGTCGACCGTTTCCACGTGGACTCGGTGGTCTTCGAGCCGGCCGCGCTGCGGCTGCTCGTGGACACCGTGGGGGAGGACCGGGTGCTGGTCGGCAGCGACTACCCGTACCCGCTGGGCGAGCGGCCGGTCGGGCAGGTGGTGCGCAAGGCGGACTTCCTCACCGCCGACCAGCGCGACAAGCTGCTCTCCCGCAACGCGCTGCGCTTCCTGTACGGCTGACCGCGCGTCCCACCCTCGCCCGCCGACTCGGCGCGTGAGAGGTGCGTCCGGCCGGGCAGCCCGGCAGGATGAGGGCATGGCCGAGCCGCACGACCTGACCGCGTTGGAGCAGGCCGCCGCGATCGCCCGCGGCGACCTGTCCAGCGCCGAGTTGGTCGCGCACCACCTCGACCGGGTGGCCGCGCTCGGTGACACCGTGGGGGCGTTCGTGACCGTCACCGCCGAGCCGGCCGCGCAGGCGGCCACGGCGGCGGACGCGGTCCCGGCCGGGCAGCGCGGCCCGCTGCACGGGGTGCCGACCGCGATCAAGGACCTCACCCTCACGGCCGGCGTGCGGACCACCTTCGGCTCGGCCGCGTTCGTCGACTTCGTGCCGCCGGTGGACGCCGACGTGGTCCGGTTCATCCGGGCGGCCGGCCTGGTGAGCCTGGGCAAGACCACCACCTCCGAGCTGGGCTGTTCGCTCTACTCGGAGGGGCGGGTCGCGCCGCCGGCCCGCAACCCGTGGGACCTGGCCTACACGGCGGGCGGCTCCAGCGGCGGCGCGGCGGCCGCGGTGGCGGCCGGGCTGGTCCCGGTGGCCCAGGGCTCGGACGGCGGTGGCTCGCTGCGCATCCCCGCCGCGCTCTGCGGCCTGGTCGGCTACAAGCCCAGCCGGGGCCTGGTCTCCGGCGGCCCGCTCGGCTTCGGCGCGTTCGGTCTGCCCACCCACGGCCCGATCGGGCGCACCGTCGCCGACGTCGCCGCCCTGCTCGACGTGATGGCCCAGCCGGTGCTCGGCGAGCCCTACCTGCCGCCGGTCGCGCCGCCCGGCGGCTACCTGGCGGCGGCCCGCGCGGCCGCCCCCGGCCGGCTGCGGATCGGCCGGTTTACCGCCCCGATGCTCGCCGAGGAGCCGGTGCACCCGGACTGCGTCGCCGCCGTGGACCGGGCGGCCGCGCTGCTCGCCGCCGCCGGCCACGAGGTGATCGACGTGCCGTCGCCGCTCGGGCCCGCGGCGTGGCCGCTCTTCGAGATCGTCTGGTACGTGCTGGCGCTCTCCCCGGTGCCGCCGGAGCGGGAGAGCGAGCTGCTGCCGCTGACCCGGTTCCTCCGGGGCCGGGGCGCGGGGATCTCCGCCGGCACGCTCTCCGCCACGCTCGGCGAACTCCAGGCCCAGGTACGCCTCGGCGCCCGGCGTACGGCCGGCTGCGACCTGCTGCTCTGCCCCACCCTCGCCGCCCCGCAGGCGCCGGTGGGCTGGTTCACCGCCGACGGTGACCCGGAGGCGGACTTCGACCGGCAACGACGGTTCTCGCCCTACTGCGCCATCTTCAACGTCACGGGCGAACCGTCGGTCTCCCTGCCGGTCGGCACCACGGCCGCCGGGCTCCCCGTGGGGGTGCTGCTCACCGGCCGGTACGGTGACGACGCGCGGCTGATCGCCACCGCTGCGGAACTGGAGAACTCCAGTGACGGATGGGATCGCCACCCCGCAATCTGGCGGGCCGTGGACTCCGCTAACGTGAATGGCAGCGGAGTCGGGCGGTCGACGCCCTGATCCTGTCCACCCGACCTGAATGTTCGAGGTCTCTTCTTCCGCCTGGGGGCGTTGGGATTGTCTGTTACCGACACGTTGCTGGTCTTCGTCGGCATCCCGGCGGCCGCCGTACTGGTGATCGGCGGCCTCGCGTACGTTGCCCACCGCGGTGGCGGTGGCGGCGGTGGTGGCGGCCGCGCCAAGCGCTACCGGCCCGGCCGGCCCTTCGACTTCACTCCGGTCTGGTTCCTCGGCCGTCCGGAGCAGCTGGCCGACTCGGCCGGCACCGCCCTGGCAGCGGGCGCCCAGGCGCCGGCGCTGACCAGCCGCAAGCAGGAACAGGCCGGCCGGGAGGCGCCGGCCGGTGGAACCGGAGGCGCAAGTGACCGTTGGTGAGACGCAGCGTCAGGTGGGGACCCCGCCCGAGGTGCTCGACGGCCCGTTCTCGACTCGGCAGCTGCTGCGCATCGACGAGGCGCTGCGCCTGGCCGACCAGGGCACCGGCCTGGTCTTCTCGGTCTTCGTCGGCGGCCTCGACGAGCCGATCCGCGAGCACGCCGAGCGGCTGCACCGTCAGCTCGCCGACCCCGACCGGTCGGTGCTGATCGCGGTGTCGCCCAACCAGCGTCAGCTGGAGGTCGTCACCGGCCGCCACGCGCGCAAGCGCATCCCGGACACGTACGCCAAGCTCGCCGCGCTGTCCATGGTCGCGGCGTTCGGCGGCGGCGACCTGGCCGGCGGCATCATCAACGGCCTCGACCAGCTCGCCAGCCACGCCGGCAAGGGCTGAGCCCCGCACGCACGACGAAGCCCGGTCCGCCCTCAGGCGGGCCGGGCTTCTCGCGTCAGCGCGGCCGGACGCTCGGGTCGAGCCGCATCGGCCACGGCTCGGACAAAGCTCTGCCGGATCGGGCCGGGGCCGGCGTGGGCTTCACCCACGCCGGCCCCGGGCCGGGTGCTGTCGTGCGGGCGCCGCTCAGGCGGTCTGGGCGTCCCGGGCGCGTGCCTTGAGGGCCCGGACCACGCCGTCCCGGCCCTCGGCGACCAGCCGACGCAGCGGCGCCGGGTGCCCGTCACCGGCCAGCCAGGCGTCGGTCTCCGCGACCGTGTCGTCGTCCACCTGGTACGCCGGGTAGGCGAGCTGGGCGAACTCCTGTGCCGGCTCGCTGTCCCGGCTGGCCCACACCTGGCCGACCGCCGCGAAGTACCGCTCCCGGTACGGGGTGACCAGCTCGACCTGCGTCGGGTGCGCGAAGCCCTGCAGCAGCGCCCGGTGCCGCCAGTTCGGCAGCGCCTCGGGCCCGGTCAGCTGGGCCCACACGGCGGCCTTGTTCTCCGCCGTCGGCACCAGCGCGTGCACGTACGCGGCCTCCCGCTCGCCGCTCGCGGTGCGGTCGCCGGCCAGCTCGGCCTCCACGTCGGCGGGGCCGGCCGCGCCGTTGGCCACCAGCGAGGCGAGCAGCCCCCACCGCAGCTCGGTGTCGATGGTCAGCCCGGTCGGCACGCCCGTGCCGTCCAGCCAGCCGCGCAGGGTGGCCAGGTCCTCGCTGGAACGGGCCGCCGAGGCGTACGCGCGGGCCCAGGCGAGCTGGAAGCCGCTGCCCGGCTCGGCGGCGGCGAGCGCGGTCTTCGCGGTGCGGGCCAGCTCGGCCCAGCCGGTCGGCGCCCAGGTGGGGTCGGCGTAGAAGGTGAGCGTGGTGGTGGCCTGCCGCAGCGTCGCGGTGACCAGGTTGATGTCGTTCTCGGCGGGCAGCCCCGCCAGCACCAGCGCAACGTAGTCCCGGGCGGCCAGCTCGGCGTCGCGGATCATGTCCCACGCGGCCGTCCAGCAGAGCGCGCGGGCCAGGGACGACTCGAAGCCGGCGATGTGCTGCACCACGGTCGCCAGCGACGCCTCGTCGAGCCGCAGCTTGGCGTACGTGAGGTCGTCGTCGTTGAGCAGCAGCACGTCGGCCGCCCGCTCCCCGGCCAGCGCGGTGAGCTCGGTCCGCTCACCGGTGACGTCCACCTCCAGCCGCTGCCGGCGGACCAGGCGCCCGTCGGCCAGGTCGTAGAGGCCGACGCCGGTGCGGTGGGTGCGCAGCGTCGGGTGCCCGGCCGGCGCCTCCTGCCGGACCACCACCGACTGGTAGGTGCCGTCCGCGCCGACGGTCACCTCCGGCCGCAGCGTGTTGACCTGGGCGGTCTCCAGCCACTGCGCGGCGAACTTGCGCAGCTCCCGACCCGAGGCCGCCTCCAGCTCGGAGAGCAGGTCGTCGAAGGTCGCGTTGCCCCAGGCGTGCTTGCCGAAGTACGCCCGCAGCCCGGCCAGGAACGGCTCCTCGCCGACGTACGCGACCAGTTGCTTGAGCACGCTCGCGCCCTTGGCGTACGTGATGCCGTCGAAGTTGACCTCGACGGCCTCCATGTCCGGCATCTCGGTGTAGACCGGGTGGGTGGAGGAGAGCTGGTCCTGCCGGTAGCCCCAGTTCTTGCGGATCGACAGGAAGGTCGTCCAGGCGTCGCGGAACCGGGTGGCGTGGGTGTTGCACCAGTGGCTCGCCCACTCGGCGAACGACTCGTTCAGCCACAGGTCGTTCCACCAGCGCATGGTGACCAGGTCACCGAACCACATATGGGCCAGCTCGTGCAGGATCGTGTTGGCCCGCTGCTCGTACTCGAAGTCGGTGACCTGCGAGCGGAAGATGTAGTGCGACTCGGCGTGCGTCACGCAGCCGAAGTTCTCCATCGCGCCGGCGTTGAAGTCGGGCACCCAGAGCTGGTCGTACTTGGGCAGCGGGTAGCGCACACCGAACTTCTCGTGGAAGAAGTCGAAGCCCTGCTTGGTGATCAGGAAGAGGTCGTCCGCGTCCAGGTACTGCGCCATCGACGCTCGGCAGTAGACGCCCAGGTCGATGCCGTCGTGGCTGTCGCGCACCTCGTGGTACGGGCCGGCGCACAGCGCGGTGATGTAGGTGCTCATCCGGACCGACCGGGCGAAGTGGATGGTCTTCAGGCCCTCGCCCGCCGGCTCCTCCCGCTCCACCGGCATGTTGGAGACCACCCGCCAGTGGTCCGGCACGGTGGCCCGCCAGGTGTACTCGCTCTTCAGGTCGGGCTGGTCGAAGCAGGCGAACACCCGCTGCGCGTCGGCCGTCTCGAATTGGCTGTAGAGGTAGGTCTCGCCGTCCACCGGGTCGACCGTGCGGTGCAGGCCCTGCCCGCTGTTCGAGTAGCCGAAGTCGGCGTCGACCACCAGCGTGTTCTCGCTGTCCAGGCCGGACAGGGTGAGCCCCTTCTCGGCCGACCAGTCGGCGAGGTCCACCGGCGATCCGTTCAGCGTCGCCGAGCGCACCGACTCGGCGGCCACCTCGATGAACGTGCTCGCGCCCGGCTCCGCGCAGCGGAACCGCACCTCCGTGGTGGACCGGAACGTGCGGCCCTCGGCCGCCTGCACTGCGGTCGACAGGTCCAGACTGATGTCGTACCCGGTCACCTCGAGCAGGCGGGCCCGCTCGGTCGCCTCGACCTGTGTCAGGTTGCGCACTCCCGGCACTGTTCGTCTCCATCCCACTCGCCGTACGCCGCCGTGGCGCCTTCGCCGGCCGCTCGTGGCGGTCGGCCCGGGACCGAGTCTTGCACGCACCGGCACCTGGCGGTGGCCGAGGTCACGCTCTCATTCCGCTGTCGGTCGACGGCCCGCGGGGTGAAGATCGGGGTGAGGCGCCGCAGGCGCGGCGTCACCCGTCGTGAAGGGACCGCACCGTGACCGATCGTGTCACCGTCGACATGTGGTTCGACCCGGCTTGCCCGTGGGCCTGGATCACCTCCCGCTGGCTGCTCGAGGTCGAGCAGGTCCGTGACGTGGACATCCGCTTCCACGTGATGAGCCTGGCCGTGCTCAACGAGGGCCGGGACCACCTGCCCGAGGAGTACAAGGAGTTCCTCCGCACCGCCTGGGGCCCGGTCCGGGTCTGCATCGCGGCCGAGCAGCGGTACGGCGGTGACGTCCTCCGCAAGCTCTACACCGCGCTCGGCACCCGGATCCACCTCGTCAAGGAGGAGCGGGGCCCCGAGCTGTACGTCGCCGCGTTGACCGACGCCGGTCTGGACCCGGCGCTGGCGGCGGCCGCGGACAGCACCGACCACGACGAGGCGCTGCGGGCGAGCCACGAGGCCGGCATGCGGCCGGTCGGCCAGGACGTCGGCACTCCGGTGATCCACGCCCCCGGCCCGGACGGCAGCCCGGTCGCCTTCTTCGGTCCGGTGATCACCCCCGCACCGAAGGGCGAGGCCGCCGGCCGGCTCTGGGACGGCGTCCTGCTGGTCGCCGGCACGCCGGGCTTCTACGAGCTGAAGCGGACCCGCGAACTCGGCCCGATCTTCGACTGATCCCGACGACCGACCGGCCCCGGCCCGCGCCGGGGCCGGTCAACACCCGTGACGGGCTGACGAACTCCCGTCACCGCCCCGCCGCCGATCTCGTTTTGCCGGGTGTCCGCCGCAGCGATTCGCAAACCGCAACCTGCAGCTCGTGGAGGCATCCCGATGGCCAAGCACCGCCAACTGTCCGGTGACGACCCGCTGAACCGGGAGGAGGAGGCGACCGAGAGCCCGGCGTACTGGTCGGTCGACGACTCCAGATGGCCCGCGCTCCGGCCCGACCTTCCCGCGGACGTGGCGGACCTGCTCGCTCCGCCGATCGTGGTGGGCGTGGCCCGGGTGGCGCCGACCTCCCGGCTGACCCCGCCCGGAGCCCCCACGCGGAGCCGGCGGGCCCTGCCCACGCCGGCCGCCGCCCGCGGGCCGGTCGGCGCCCACGGGCCGGTCGGCGGGCCCGTGCCGTCCGGCCGGCACCGGCGGCCGGCCGAGCAGACCGGCTGAGCGGGGCCACCGCGATGGCCGCCCGTCCGGGTCACCGCTTTCACAGAGTGGACGACGGCCCGGGTCCGCGTCCCGCCCCACCCCGGCGACGGTAGCGTCAGCGGGCATGACGGTCGTGCATCCGATCGCCCGGGCCTGGATCACCACTGGCGGCACCGGCGCGCAGAACTACGACGAGTTCGCCGACGACGCGGAGATCACCGCGATCATCGAGGCGAACCCGCACAGTGCCCTCGGCGTCGAGATGCCGCACCGGGCGCCGGAGAGCCTCGGGAAGTCCTTCCTCGACGCGCTGCCCGACGCCGTGGCCCGGCTCGCCGAGGCCAAGGCCGACGGCAGCTACACGCCCGCCGAACAGGTGGTGGTGCTCTACCGGATCACCGCGCCGGGGGAGGAGCCGGCGTACGGGCTCTTCGCGATGGTGGACACCGACCAGATCTCCACCCGGGCCGACGAGCCCGGCCTGGTGATCCGCAACGAGGACGTCTTCATCGCCAAGGTGCGCGAGCGCGTCGCCCTGGCCGACGCGCTCGGGCACCTGCTCTCGCCGGTGCTGCTGCTCCAGACCGGGCGCGGTGAGGAGCTGCACGTGGCGCTCGCCGCGGCGACCGACGTGGCCGGCGTCCCCGCCGCGACCGACACCGACCAGGCCGGCCGCACCCACGCGATCTGGCTCGTCGGCCCTGGCCCCGAGCAGGGCGAGCTGACCGCGCTGGCCGGTGGTGGCGAACTGGTGGTCGCCGACGGCAACCACCGCAGCCTCGCGGCGCAGACCGGCGGCCTGCCGCGCTTCCTGGCGGTGGTCACCACGCCCGGGTCGGTGGCCATCCAGCCGTACAACCGGTTGGTCAGCGAGCTGACCACCACCGGCGCGGAGCTGCTCGACCGGCTCCGCGCCGCCGGCGCGGAGATCACCCCGATCGACGGCCCGGTCGAGGTCCCGGCGGCCGGCGGCACCGTCCATCTCCGGCTCGACGGCCGGGGGTACGCGGTGACGCTGCCGCACGTCGACGGCGACCGCCTGGAGAACCTCGACCACGCCCTGGTGGAGCGACTGCTGCTGCGGGACGCGCTCGGCCTCGACCCCGGCGACAAGCGGATCACCTACGTCGGCGGCGACTACCCGGCGAGCTGGCTCACCGGTGAGGTCGACGCCGGGCGGGCCGAGCTGGCCGTCCTGATCGCCCCGGTGACCGTGGACGACTTCGTCGCGGTCAACCTGGCCCGGGAGAAGATGCCCCGCAAGAGCACCTGGTTCACGCCGAAGGCGCGCGGTGGCCTGGTGGCCGCCGAGATCGTGCGCTGAGCTGTGACGAATCCGCCTCGGTGGCGCCGCCCGCGCGGCGTCGCCGGTGGCGGCCTGAGAGACTTCGCGGTATGCGCGTCTACCTGGGATCCGACCACGCCGGTTACGAGCTGAAGGTGCACCTGGCCAACTATCTGGCCAAGCACGGCTACGAGGTGGTGGACGTCGGGCCGCACGGGTTCGACCCGGACGACGACTACCCGACCTTCTGCCTCAACACCGGCGACCGGGTGGTGGTCGACCAGGGCAGCCTCGGCGTGGTCATCGGCGGCTCCGGCAACGGGGAGCAGATCGCGGCGAACAAGATCCAGGGGGTGCGGGCCGCGCTGGCCTGGAACCTCGAGACGGCCCAACTCGCCCGCGAGCACAACGACGCGAACATCATCGCCATCGGCGCCCGCCAGCACACGCTGGACGAGGCGACCGCGATCGTCGAGACGTTCCTCAGCACGCCGTTCTCCGGCAACGAGCGGCACGCCCGGCGGATCGGCCAGGTCGCCGCGTACGAGCAGACCCGGGAGCTGCCCCCGCTGCCCTGACCGGGCAGCCCCGCTGAGGCCGCCGGCTGGCGGCCCTCAGCGCGGGGAGCGGGGCAGTTCCTCGCGGGGCACCCAGTTGCGCCGCACCACGACCACCCGGGCTTCGGCCTCGGCCAGGTCCGCCTCGGTGGGCCGGGCGGCGTCCCGGGCCCGCAGGGCGGCGCTCAGCCCCACCTGTGAGGAGCCCGAGCCGACCAGGCCGCGCAGCCCCCGCTCGCTGTCCCGGTCGTCGCTCGCCGGGCCCTGGCGGCGGGGCGACTCCCCGTCGTGCACGCCGGCCGTGGTGGCCGACAGCCCGTCGGCGCCCCGCCCCACGGCGTCTCCGTCGGCGTGCCGCATCCGCCGTCTCCGTCGCTCCGCGTCCCCCATGCTCCCGACCGTACCGCCGCGGCACGCCGCTCGCGCCCCTCGCGCGCCCGGCCGGCCCGGCCTTCCCATCCCGGCGCTCGCGTGCCCGATCCGGCGCCACCGCCTCCGGCACCTGCCGCCCCGGTGCCCTTCCCCGTCCGGCCACGCCACCACTCGGCGCCGCCTTTGGAGCTGAGTCGATCCGGACATCGGTAGTGAGTCGTTTGCGATATCAGCTCCCAAGCGTCCGCGCACCACGTCACCAGGCGACCCGGGGCGCCGGGCCTCCGGTTGCGTTGCCAACCACCGTCGAGCGGATGGTGCGGGCGGTGGTGGGGTCGGCGACCGGTTTGCCGCGTGGCTACCCTCGGACTCAGACGGCGGCCGGGTCGGGTCGTCGGTCAGGGGAGGAAACCGAGATGGCGGACCAGACACAGCCCTGGGCGGAGCGCACCGTCGAGGTGCCCCCGCAGTCCGGTGTCGGGGTGCCAGCGCAACAGGACGCGTTCCGCCGGGGCGTGGCCTCGGTCGGGCAGCCGCGAGCGCCGCGTACCGAGCCGTTCCCCGTGGTCGAGCAGGAACCGACCGGCACCGGGTGGCCCGGCGGTCCGGCGCCGCGCCGGCCCATGAGCTGGCATCTGGCCCAGCTGAGGCGCGGCAGCGAGTGGAGCACCGCCGGTGCGCTCTTCGCGTTCGTCTGCTGGGGGATCTGGGCGATCTCCGGTGAGGGCAATCTGACCGGGCCGTTCATGATCTTCGTGCTCAGCCTGCTGGTCGCGGTCGGGCTCTTCGCCCTCTCCCGGCTGGTCGGCCGGGTGGTCCTGGAACGGCAGCTGGGCCGGGTCCGGCGCAGCGCCCGTGGCGCGCACCTGGTGACGGCGCTCTTCCTGGCCGGTCTCGGCGTCGCCTGGCTGCAGCAGACCGAGTGGGTCGTCTCCGCCTGGAACTGGATCACCGGCCGCTGACCCGCTGGCTGCGGCCGGTCGACGCCGCCCGCCGACCCGGTGGTACGCCCGGGCGGGCCTGCCGACGCCGCCCGCCCGCGCGTACCGGTCGCGGAGCGCCGCGACTCCGGGTCGTTTCCCCACCAGGTGCGGCTGCTTACCCGGCCGGCCGCGGTTCATCCGCGCCGGCCGGGTAAGCACCTGATCGGTCAGCCGTCCTGCGCCGCGGCGTAGTCGCGTGCCACCCGGACGAGTTCCACCAGGCCGCCGGCGTACTCCTGGGACTCGCCGTGCGCCTCGGGGAACGGCGGCTGGAAGCCGACGCCCTCCCACTGGCCGGTGGCGGCGTTCCAGCGGTCGTTGCCCACTTCGAAGTCCCAGGCGAAGATCCCCAGCTCGTAGTAGAGCTGGTCCGCCGAGTTGCCGGCGGCCGAGTAGAGCACGTCCGCGACCGGCCCTGTCTGCGACGGCCAGGTGACGGTGCCGCGCTCCTGGGCGATCGCGCCCACGATGCGCCGGGCGCTGTCCAGGAAGAGCTTCGACTCGTCGATCGAGGGCCGGGGCAGCGTGACCCGACCGTCCGCCCGGTACGCCCCCGGCGGCCACATGAAGTACCCGCCGTAGGAGTGCACGTTCATCGCGAACTTGATGTTGGGGTGGGCCTGGGCCAGCGCGATGACGTTGCGGCTCTCCGGCTCGGACAGCTCGGCCGTCCCGGCGTAGTTGCCGGAGAGGCAGTTGCCGCTCGCGCCCACGTACCCGTCGAAGTACGAGCCGACCGTGTAGTTGCGGTTCAGGTCCACGCCCCACGAGTCGCGGTACCGCGGGTCGCGGCTGGTGCCCGTGCAGTGGTTCACCAGGTTCTTGCGCTGGAAGTTGTAGTCGTGGAAGGAGTAGTTGGCGCCGTCCGGGTTGACCGTCGGGATGACGAAGACATCCACCTGCTCCAGCAGCTCCCGCGTGGCCGGGTCGGTCCGCGCGTTCGCCAGCATCCGCTCGGCGAACTCCAGCGTGACCAGCGGCGTCGCCCACTCGCGGGCGTGCTCCTGGGAGTACGCGAGCACCCCGATCCGGGAGCCGTCCCGGTGCGCGCCGATGCGCAGCGCCTGCACCGTCCACGGCCGGCTCGGCACCTCGGCGCCCTCGAGCCCGTCGTCGAGACGGGCCGGCCCGGCGACCGGCATCGGCAGCCCGGCCGAGCCCTCCTCGACGTACGCCCGGAACCGGTCCGGGAACCGCGCGGTGACCGCGGCGGCCACGTCGTCCGTGCTGCTTGTGATCTTTCCGGCGGCGTCGGTGGCGAGTGAGACGGTCAGCACCCGGTCCCGGTAGCCGACGGAGAGGGCCCGGCCCGGCCGGCCCGGGTCGACGGTCCGCACCTGGACGCCGTTCATGCCCTGGTCGCCAAAGCGCACCGACTCGACCACCACCGCCGCGGCGGCGGGGTCGCCGAGGTACGCGGCGGCGGTGCGCCGGTAGCCCTGGGTGCGGTGCGGGAGATCGATCACGTCGACCAGGTCCCGGTACTGGCGGCCCAGCCGCTTGATCCGCGCCTGGATGTCCACCGGCGTGAGGTACGCGTCGATGAAGTCCTTCTGGTAGCCGGCGGGCAGCGGCGGCGGAGTGGCGTTCGGCCAGGACGCCGGGGTGACGGCCCGGCTGACCCCGCCGAGGCTGGACGAGGCCGTCACCTGCACCGGCCGGCCCGGCACCGGCTGGGGAAGCGCGTAGTGGTACTGGTACTCGCCCGAGTCCTCGAACCGGAAGAGCGGGAAGGAGCCGGTCGCGCCGTCGGCGGTCCGCCAGCTCACCGTGATCTCCACGTCCGGATCGTCGGTGGCCGTGGTCGCCACCTGGGTCTGCAGGAACGTCTGACCCCCGGTGCTCCACCAGTACGCCTGGAGGAACTGCAGGGTGTCGACGGCCGTCGTCGCGCCGGCCGTACGCTCGCGGGCCGTCGGGGCGCGGAGGCCGGCCGCGGTGCGGCTCTGCGCGGCGCGGAGGCTCTCGGCGAGGTGCCGGGCGCCGTCGCCCTCCCGCTGCACCACCTGGATCGCGGTGGCGCCCTGGGCGGTCAGCGCCGCCAACTGCGCGCCGGTCAGCACCAGGTCGGCGAGCACCCGCCCGTCCGCGGAGCGGGGACGGGTGGCGAGGTCGGCCCCGCCGGCGACGAGCTGGTCGAGCTGCGCCTGGTCGCGCAGCTGCACCCGGACCACGGCGCTCTCGCCGCTGGCCAGGGTGACCGTGGGTGGGGCTGCGGCCGGCGCGGCCGCGCCGGGGCCGGGATGGGACAGCACCGCGCTGAGCAGGATCGCTGCGGTGGCGGCAGCCGTCCACCGTCGTGGGACGATCATCTTCCCTCCTGACGGACGTCGATGTCACAGGTACTCCACACCAGTGCACGGATCGAAGACTGTCAAGACCGTGCCGACGCTGGCGGCGTTTCGTGGCGGCGGGGAGGGGAACGCGTCGGGATCCGCGGTCGTGAAGGAGCGCGCATGCCCGACCTGCCCACCCAGGAAGATCCGCGCCTGTCCCCGGTCGTCGCCAACGACCGGGTCTGCACCGGCGTCACCACGGTCGGCGGGCGGATCTTCGTGAGCTTCCCCGGGGCCGACGGGCCCGGCGTGCAGGTGGCCGAGGCGCTGCCGGACGGTCGGCGGGTTCCCTGGCCGGACGCGTCCTGGAACGCGGTCCGCGACGACCACTTCCCCGAGGGGGCGTACGTGCACGTCAACGGCCTGCGTACCGGGCCGGACGGGCAGCTCTGGATCGTCGACTCCGGCGCGCCCGGGCTCGGCCAGCCACAGGTCCCCGGCGGCGCCCGGTTGATCGTCGTGGCGCCCGGCTCGGGGGAGGTGACCCGGATCCTCGACCTCGGCGAGGCGGTCCGGGAGACCAGCTACGTCGACGACGTCCGGTTCAACGGCGGCACCGCCTACCTGACCGACGCGGGCGCCGCCGGGCTGATCGTGCTCGACCTGGCGACCGGACGAGCCCGCCGGGTGCTCGACGGGCACCCGAGCACGGTGGGTCGGCCGCTGGTGGCTGACGGACAGGTGCTGTGCGGCCCGGACGGGGCGGAGGTCGTCCTGCACGTCGACCAGTTGGAGGTCTCGCCCGACGGGCGGTACCTGTACTACCAGCCGGCCTCCGGCGGCCTGTCCCGGATCGAGACCCGCTGGCTCGACGACCCGACGGTGGCGTCCGACACGGTGGCCGAGCACATCGAGCGCTGGCTGGAGACGCCGACGACCGGCGGCACCGCCATCGACGCGGCGGGCACGATCTACCTCAGCGACGCCGAGCGGCGCCGTGTCCGCACCATCTCACCGCAGGGCGAGGTGGCGACGCTGGTCGCCGACCCCCGCCTGATCTGGGTGGACGCGATGTGGATCGACGCCGGCGGCGACCTCTGGCTCCCGGCCGCGCAGCTCCACCGGACGCCAGGCCTGTCCGGCGGCGCCCAGCGGGTCGACTACCCGGTCTGGATCTACCGGATGCACATCGGCGTCGGCCCCGCGCCGAACGACCACGCCTGACCGGCCGTCGGGCCGAGTCGATCAGCGGCCGTCCCGCGCCTCCGCGCCCCGGCGGCCCAGCCAATCCTCGCGCGTGACGGCGTACTCGACCTCGCCGAGTTCGGTGCCCGGCAGCGGGTCGTCGTGCTGCAGGTGGAACGTGCGGACGTACGCCAGGCCGACGGCGGCCATCGTGGCGCGGGATCCGGCGTTGACCGTCATGGTTTCGGCGAAGATCCGGGTCAGCCCCAGGTCCTCGAACCCGTGCCGGATCAGCTCGCGGGCGCCCTCGCTGGCCAGCCCCTGCCGCCAGTACCGGCGCAGCAGCCGGTAGCCGAGTTCGGCCTGGCCGTCGACCGGCCCCTGGTCGGCGCGCTCCGGTGGCTCGAGGATCCACCAGCCGACGAACGCCCCGTCGACGAGGCCGGCCCAGAAACCCAGGCCCGGCACCCGCTCGGCGACCGCGAGCCGCCGGCGGTGGAGGCCTTCGACCTCCGCATGGGTACGCGGCGTGCCGAGGTACCGCATGACCTCGGGGTCGGCGTCGAGTTCCACCTCGTGCTCGAGATGCTCGTCGGAGAGCGGCACGAGCCTGATCCGGCTGGTCCGCAACGTGGCCTGGGGCATGGACCGGATTCTCGCCCCTCCCACCCGGCAAGATCAGCCGAATTTCTCCGCGCGATGCACCCGTCCGCGCGGGCCTCGCCGGCCTCGGCTCGACCTGGACCGGGTGTGGGGCGGCGGGGAGCTACGGACGCCGGGTCAGCCGCCACCCGAGAGATGGCGCGGCGGTGGCGGTGTCGGCGCGCAGCGGAACGCGTACCCCGGCGGCCTCCACCGAGCCGACCACCTGTCCGGCGGGAACCTCGGGGCCCGGCGCGACGGTCTCGACCCGGACCGGGACCGCCAGACCCGGCCAGCCGATCACCGTCAGCGGCGCGGCCGGGCTGACCGCGGCCGTGGCACCCCAAGCGGTCTCCACCCGACCCACCGGTGCGGCCGCGAGCAACGCGTATTCCTTGACGATGCGGCGCAGCGCCGCGAGCAGTCGCCGGACCACCGTGTTGACCGCGGCGAGCTGTTCCGGCGTGTCGGTGCCCGGCTGGTTGAACACCGCACCGACAACGATCAACGTACGCGCGCCCACCTTGAGCCGGGCGGCGAAGACGAGGTTGCCGCCGGCCTCGTCGGTCGAGCCGGTCTTGATGCCGAAGACGCCGTCGACGCCGAGCAGGTCGTTGTAGTTCCTGATCCGACCGGCGACCGGGATGGTGGCCTCGCGCAGCTCGACGATGTGGGCGAAGACCGGCATCTTCAGCGCGGCCCGAGCGAGAGCGACCTGGTCGGCTGCCGTGCTGACGGTGCTCGGCAGAAAGCCGCTCGGGTCGGTGTAATGCGTGTCGGTCAGTCCCAACTCGTCCGCCGCGGCGTTCATCTTGGCGACGAAGGCGCCCTCGCTGCCGGAGTCCCAGACCGCGAGTTGATGGGCGATGTTGTTGGCCGAGGGAAGCATGAGCGCCTCCAACGCCTCCCGCT
Organism: Micromonospora sp. WMMD812; assembly: GCF_027497215.1. NCBI lineage: Bacteria > Bacillati > Actinomycetota > Actinomycetes > Micromonosporales > Micromonosporaceae > Micromonospora > Micromonospora sp. WMMD812. Next base: position 5,971,642 of record NZ_CP114904.1, read on the forward strand.
CGGTGATCCGTTCCCCGGCGACGACCGGCACCAGCGACTGCCCGCTGGGGATGCGTGCCCGGTAGTCGGCCACGTCGGCGTCCGTGACGGTCAGCGTCGGGCCCTGTTCCGCGCCCTTGAGCGGGTGCTCCTTGAGGATGACGTACGCCGTCATCACCTTCGCCACGCTCCCGATCGGCTGGGCGGCTCCGCCCCCGGAGCCACCGATTCGGCCCAGACTCTCGACCATGAGTTCCGCCGAGCCCCTGCTCGCCCAGGGCAGCGACGGCGCCGGACCCGGAATCCGCAGCGTCGAGGCGATCGAGGTGCTGACGGCCGCCGCGGGAAGCTCGCGGGTGAGCTGCACCGCGACGCCCGATCCGAGGAGCGCGGCCAGGACGAGCACGACGACCACGGGGAGCAGCCAGCGGCGCCGTTTCCGCACGGAGGCGGGACCAGCATCCCCCTCGGCACCGGGGTGCGACCCGGACCTGGCGGGCTGACCATCGCGGACCGGGGCGGCGGCACGGTCGGCCGGCTGCCCGACGGCGCGGTTGCCGGCCACGGGTACGGCCGCCCGACCCGCGGCGGGGCGGGGCTCGCCGGCGCGACTGCCGTACACGGCGCCGCCGGATCGACGCGGAACGGGACCCGCCCGGTGACCGAACTCGCCCGGCGCCGAACTGCCCTGTTCGCCCTCGTCTCTCGACCGTCCCACCTGCGGCATCTACACGCCTTCTTTCCCCCGACCCAGTAAGACGCAGTCACCGAAGGTAACAAGTCACGGGGCTCGTCGTCGCCCCTCGGCCGGGCGGACTCTGCGGAGGACCGCGGGCGGTCTTCGCCGCCGTTCCGGTCCGAGCGCCCCGCGGAACGATCCACCGGCGCTGAGAAAGACGCCCATCAACAGGGCGGACCTGGAGCGGGCGACGGGAATCGAACCCGCACCGTCAGTTTGGAAGACTGAAGCTCTGCCATTGAGCTACGCCCGCGTGCGCCCGGGCGCAGCCGGACGCGCCGACAGACTACCCGGTCCCGAGGCTGCCCGCGCAGCCGCCTCGGCCGCGCGCCGCCCCGCGGTCGCGCCTCCCATGATCCGCCCTACTTCACGGAAAGTGTGGCCTCCGCGCGGCCGCAGCCCACAAGTTCCGTGATGTTGTCGCCTCCCGGGTCTCCCGCGCCCTTTCCCGGGGGAGCGTCGAGGAGGGCGAAGTGTCGGGTTGGCCGTGCCCCGTGGCCCGGGCCGGGCTCCGACGTCATACACTTCTCGTCGCCACGGGGTGTGGCGCAGCTTGGTAGCGCACTCGCTTTGGGAGCGAGGGGCCGTGGGTTCAAATCCCGCCACCCCGACAGTCGTCCGCGGCCGGGTCGCCCCGGGGGCGCCGCATTTTCCGCGCGGTCCCCGGGCGCTGCCGGAAAGCCCGGCCGGCTCGCCTACACTCGATGGGCTGAATCACGCCCAGACTCAACTGAGATCCGTCAAGGAGTACGCCTGTGAAGAGCACCGTCGAGACTCTGAGCCCGACGCGCGTGCGGCTCGCCATCGAGGTGCCGTTCGTCGAGCTCGAGCCGAGCCTCAGGAAGGCGTACCGGGAGATCGGCCAGCAGGTCCAGGTTCCCGGCTTCCGCCGGGGGAAGATTCCGGCCGCCGTCATCGACCAGCGGGTGGGCCGGGGCACCGTCCTCAACGAGGCGGTGCAGGAGGCCATCCCCGAGAACATCCTCGCCGCGGTGCGTGAGCACGACCTGAAGACGCTGGGCCGTCCGGAGGTCGAGATCACCGAGTTCAACGACGGTGACTCGCTCAACTTCACCGCCGAGGTCGACGTCCGTCCGGAGATCACCCTGCCCGACCTGTCGACGGTCGAGGTGACCGTGGACGAGCTTCAGATCGACGAGAGCGAGATCGACGAGCAGGTGAACAACCTGCGTGAGCGGTTCGCCACCCTGAAGACCGTCGAGCGAGCCGCCCAGGAGGGCGACTACGTCCAGATCGACCTCAACGCGACCGTCGACGGCGAGGACGTGCCCGGCGGCTCGGCGAGCAACATCTCCCACGAGGTCGGCAGCAAGCAGCTGCTGCCGGGCCTGGACGAGGCCGTGGTCGGCCTCGCGGCCGGCGACAGCACCACCTTCACCACCCAGCTCGTCGGCGGCGACTTCGCCGGCCGGGACGCCGAGGTGGCGGTGACCGTCCGCACGGTCAAGGAGAAGGAGCTGCCGGAGCTCGACGACGAGTTCGCGCAGATGGCGAGCGAGTTCGACACGATCGAGGAGCTCCGCGGCGACCTGCGTGAGCGGGTCACCCGGGGCAAGCAGGTCGAGCAGATCTACGCCGCCCGCGACAAGGCTCTCGAGCAGCTCGTCGCCGCCGCCGAGGTCCCGGCGCCGGAGGGCGTCGTCCGCGAGGAGGTCGACAGCCGCAAGCAGGCCATGATCGACCAGCTCGAGCGGATCGGCGCGACCCTGGAGGACTACCTCGCCTCGGAGGAGAAGACCGAGGAGCAGATCGACGCCGAGCTGACCGAGGCGGCGACCGAGGGCGTCAAGGTCCAGCTGCTGCTCGACACGCTGGCCGACGCCGAGGACGTCCAGGTCTCCGACGACGAGTTCGGTCACGAGATCGTGCACCGGGCCCAGCGCGCCGGGATGGCTCCGCAGCAGTACTACGACCAGCTGGTCCGCTCGGGCGCCGCGGCCGCCGTCTTCGGGGACGTCCGGCGCGGCAAGGCGCTCGCGTCGGTCATGGAGCGGATCACGATCAAGGACGCCGCCGGCAACGAGGTGACCCTCGACGCGCTGCGCGCCGCCAACGAGGCCGCGCACAACCACGACCACGAGCACTGATCGTCGGGTGTGGCCGCCGTCCGCCGCTCGCGGCTGGCGGCGGCCACAGCCGTTTCCGGGTACGTCCCGAGGCTGACTGCGCTGAGAGCGAACAGTGCCACGACCGGGACTCTGCCGCCCGGCCGAGCGGTTAGTGTCGGGTAGGACGGTACGGAGAGCGAAGGGCTGCCATGACCGACATGCACATCCCAGCGAAGCCGCTCCGGGCGATTGACGCCCGAGGTGGCGACACCATTGGCAACCTCGACGACTCGGTCTACAACCGGTTGCTCAAGGAGCGCATCATCTTCCTGGGCAGCGAGGTGACCGACCAGGTCGCCAACCGCATCTGCGCGCAGCTGCTGCTGCTCGCCGCGGAGGACCCGGACCGCGACATCAACCTCTGGATCAACTCGCCGGGTGGCTCGGTCTACTCCGGCATGGCGATCTACGACACGATGCAGTTCATCGACAACGACGTGTCGACCGTGGCGATGGGCATGGCTGCCTCGATGGGTCAGCTGCTGCTCTGCGCGGGCACCAAGGGCAAGCGCTACGCCCTGCCGCACGCGCGGATCATGATGCACCAGCCGTCGGGCGGCATGGGCGGCACCGCCGCCGACATCGCGATCCAGGCGGAGCAGATGCTCTACACGAAGCGGATGTTCCAGGAGCGGGTCGCGCACCACACCGGTCAGGACCCCGCGCAGATCGAGGCCGACTCGGACCGCGACCGTTGGTTCACCGCCCAGGAGGCCGTGGACTACGGCTTCATCGACAAGGTCATCACCGGAGCCACCCAGGTTCCGGAAGGTGCCGGGACCCTGAGCTGAGGAGCTGACGATGACTGACCTGAGTTTGCCGCCCCAGTTCGCGGCCGTGCACAACCGCTACGTGTTGCCGTCGTTCGTCGAGCGCACGTCGTACGGGGTCAAGGAGTCGAACCCGTACAACAAGCTCTTCGAGGACCGGATCATCTTCCTCGGCGTGCAGGTGGACGACGCGTCGGCCAACGACGTGATGGCCCAGCTGTTGACGCTCGAGGGCACCGACCCGGACCGCGACATCATCATGTACATCAACTCGCCGGGTGGTTCGTTCACCGCCATGACGGCGATCTACGACACCATGCAGTACGTCCGGCCGGACATCCAGACCGTCTGCCTCGGCCAGGCCGCGAGCGCGGCGGCGGTGCTGCTGTCCGCGGGCACCCCGGGCAAGCGGATGGCGCTGCCGAACTCCCGGATCATCATCCACCAGCCGGCCACCGAAGGCGGCTACGGGCAGGGCTCGGACATCGAGATCCAGGCCCGGGAGATCCTGCGGATGCGGACGCAGCTGGAGGACATGCTGTCCCGCCACTGCAACCAGCCGGTCGAGAAGGTCCGCAAGGACATCGACCGCGACAAGATCATGACGGCCGAGGAGTCCCGCGAGTACGGGCTGGTCGACACGATCCTGACCAGCCGCAAGAAGGGCCTGCTGGCCGCCAACGCCGCCAGCTGAGCAGTACCGGGTCGGAGGTCGGCCGGGACGGAGTTCCTGGCCGACCTCTGACACACCCGATTTGGGGGTCGGAGAAAACCCCGCCAGCGGGTAACGTCGGGTCTGTACCGCTTCGCTGGGTCGGACCGGCGAGGTGAACAGGACGGGGCGGTTCGCAGCCGCCGCGGGTCATGGCCGGGTCCCCGGCCGGTGAGTGCAGGGAGAACGTAGGTGGCACGGATCGGTGACGGCGGCGACCTACTGAAGTGCTCCTTCTGCGGCAAGTCGCAGAAGCAGGTCAAGAAGCTCATCGCGGGTCCCGGGGTCTACATCTGCGACGAGTGCATCGATCTCTGCAACGAGATCATCGAAGAGGAGCTGGCCGAGTCCGGCGAGGTGAAGTGGGAAGAGCTTCCCAAGCCGATGGAGATCTGCCAGTTCCTCGACAACTACGTCGTGGGGCAGGACCAGGCCAAGAAGGCGCTCGCCGTCGCGGTCTACAACCACTACAAGCGGATCCAGGCCGAGTCGGCCGGCGGCTCCGGCGGTGACGCCGTCGAGCTGGCCAAGTCCAACATCCTCCTGCTCGGGCCGACCGGATGCGGCAAGACCCACCTGGCGCAGACCCTCGCCCGGATGCTGAACGTCCCGTTCGCGATCGCCGACGCCACCGCGCTCACCGAGGCCGGCTACGTCGGTGAGGACGTGGAGAACATCCTCCTCAAACTCATCCAGGCCGCCGACTACGACATCAAACGCGCCGAGACGGGCATCATCTACATCGACGAGGTCGACAAGATCGCCCGCAAGTCCGAGAACCCCTCGATCACCCGGGACGTCTCCGGTGAGGGCGTCCAGCAGGCGCTGCTCAAGATGCTCGAAGGCACCGTGGCCAACGTGCCGCCGCAGGGCGGCCGGAAGCACCCGCACCAGGAGTTCATCCAGATCGACACCACCAACGTGCTGTTCATCTGCGGTGGTGCGTTCGCCGGCCTGGATCAGATCATCGAGGCGCGCACAGGGCAGGGCGGCACCGGCTTCGGCGCCCGACTCCGGGCCGTCTCCGAGCGCTCGACCGACGACATCTTCAGCCAGGTGATGCCGGAGGACATGCTCAAGTTCGGGCTGATCCCCGAGTTCATCGGCCGGCTCCCGGTGATCACGAGCGTGCGCAGCCTGGACCGGCAGGCCCTGGTCCGCATCCTCACCGAGCCGCGTAACGCGCTGGTCCGGCAATACCAGCGGCTCTTCGAGCTCGACGGGGTCGAGTTGGAGTTCGAGGAGCCCGCGCTCGAGGCGATCGCCGACCAGGCCATGCTTCGCGGCACCGGTGCCCGTGGCCTCCGCGCGATCATGGAAGAGGTCCTGCTCTCCGTGATGTACGAGGTGCCGAGCAACCCCGACGCCGCCCGGGTGCTGATCACCCGCGAGGTGGTCCTGGAGAACGTCAACCCGACGATCGTGCCCCGCGAGTTCACCGGCCGGCGCGCCCGCCGGGACCGCGAGGAGAAGTCGGCCTGACCCACGCACCGGTCCGGCCCGCGGGTGTCCGTGGCCGGCCCTGTCCCG